>CAYGLV010000045.1:16263-19389 GCA_964351025.1 uncultured Gaiellales bacterium
GCCTGGACGTCGCAGCCGAGGACCATGAGAGCCTCGACGGCTTCGGTCACGAAGCGGGTCGCCTGCGCGGCGTCGGCGAACGTGTACGGCCCCGGGCGCACCGGCTCGGCGTTGTGTCCGGTCGGGAAGACCTCCGCCTCGACGACGCACGACGGCCCGTGATCCACCGCTCGCAGCACGGCGACCGAGCGCCCGTCCTTGCGCGCGTGGCGCACGAACAGCTCCTGCGGGCCGGCATCCGGCAGCCTGGGGGCCGGCTGGCTCATGCCGCGGCGCTCGCGGCCGCCTGGGCGACCGTCTCCCTGTCGGCGAAGCCGGCCATGCGCACGGCGACCTCTCCGGGTCGCTTGAACACGAGCACGCTCGGGCCTTCGAGCATTCCGAGCTTGACGAGCAGCGGCCTCGAGGACGCCTCGTCGAAGACGTTCAACGCGATGAACCCGGCGCCGACGAGCTGTGCGCCCGCGCGCGCCTCGGCCGTGGCCAGCTCGTCGACCCTGGAGCCCGGTACGTAGAGCGAGACGACGACGACCTTGTTCACGGCAAGCGCGGCGTCGATCGCCGCGGGCAGGCCGCTGGCCGACGCGACCGGCGCCGGCTTGGGCGTGGGCTGCGCGACCGGGGCCGCCGGCAGGGCCGTCGCAGGCTTTGCCGCGGGCACCGTCTCGCCTTCGGGGGCGGTGGCCGCCGCCTTGCGGTTTGCAGCAGCCGCCACGTCCGTCGCCGCGGCGATCGGCCCTTTCGGAAGAGAGGCTGCGGAGGCCTTGACGATGGGCGCGCTGGGAGTCGCCGCGCCGTCCGTGGAGCGCCCCTGCGTGTAGGAGAAGAGAGCGGCCGCGAGGGCGAGCAGGAGCCCGAGGACCGCGACGATGCGAATAGGCGGGCTGACGCTCAGGTTCACCTCTCCTGTATCGGCAGCAGCCGTGCGGACCTTGACCGCAGAAAGACGGAGAGGGGCGCGGTCTCCCGCGCCCCTCTCAGGCGATCCGAGTGGGTCTCGGCTACGTGCAGGCGGTGGTCGTCGCCGTGCCGGCCGGGCCCCGCATATACCAGGTCGAGCCGCCGGGAACGACAGCCGACAGGCAGTAGTTCGTGGCGCCGCCGCTGATCACGGTCACGCCGCTGATGCCTGCGTCGTACGTCTGCAGGCTGGCGAGGGTAGACGGATAGGCGGCGAAGTCGGCGAAGTGCGCCTCCTCGGCGGGGACCGCCGCGCGAAGGTTGGACTTCGCGGCCTGGTTCGCAGCACGGTCGCGGAAGCTCAGGTACGAAGGGACCGCGATCGCGAGCAGGATGCCGAGGATGATGATCACGACCAGGAGCTCGATCAGGGTGAAGCCCTGTTCGCTCGACCCGGCCAGGCGCCTCTTGATGCGTGCTGTCATTGCAAATGCTCTCCTACTAGAGGAACGTGGACTTACGGTGACTCGTGGGGTATCGCCCGCTGTGCGGGACTCCTGTAGCCCCGAACGAGTGATCGTCGTTCGCCGACTTCACGCGCGTGCGCGACGGCGGCCTCGCCGGCGCGGCGTTCAAGAAAGCGTCCGCGCCTGCCGATACGCAGGCCGTAGCCCATGCCGCCGGTGCTTTCAATCGATGATCTACTCGCGGAGACGGTCGCGCACAACGCGTCCGACCTCCACCTCTCCGTGGGGTCCTCCCCGGTCGTGCGGGTGCGCGGCGAGCTGGAGCGGCTCGAGCACCCCCAGCTCACGGCCGACGACACGCAGGCGCTGCTTTACCGCATTCTCAGCACCGAGCAGCAGAAGCGGCTCGAGGTGGGGCGGCAGCTCGACCTCTCCTACGCGGTGCCCGGGCTCGCCCGCTTCCGCGTCAACGTCTATTTCCAGCGCGAGGCGCTCGGCGCCGCTTTCCGGCAGATCCCCGAGGAGCTGAAGACCCTCACGGAGCTCAGCCTGCCGGTCTCGCTCGCCGACCTGGCGATGAAGCCGCGTGGGCTCGTGCTCGTGACCGGCCCGACCGGCTCGGGCAAGTCCACGACGCTCGCCGCGATGATCGACGAGGTCAACCGTCGCCGCACCGACCACATCCTCACGATCGAGGACCCGATCGAGTTCGTGCACCGGCACAAGGGCTGCGTCGTCAACCAGCGTGAGATCGGCACCGACGCCGTCAGCTTCGGCGAGGCGCTCCGCGCGGCGCTGCGCCAGGACCCGGACGTGATCCTCGTCGGCGAGATGCGCGACCTCGAGACGATCTCCATCGCCCTGACCGCGGCCGAGACCGGGCACCTCGTGCTGGGCACTCTCCACACGCAGAGCGCGCCCGGGACGATCGACCGCATGATCGACGTCTTCCCCGCGGAGCAGCAGGAGCAGATCAGGATTCAGATCGCGGGGACGCTCGAAGGCGTGATCACGCAGGCCCTGATCGCGACCGCCGATGGCCAGGGCCGCGTGGCGGCGCTGGAGATCCTCCTGCCCGACGACGCCGTCCGAAACCTCATCCGCCAGGGCAAGGTCGAGCAGATCTATTCGATCATGCAGACCGGCACCGCGCGTGGCATGCAGACGATGGAGCAGGCGCTTTCCGAGCTCGTCCTGCGGCGTGTGATCACCAAGGAAGCTGCTCTTGCGCGCACGAGCCGTACGGACCAGCTCATCGGCCTGCTCGAGCGCGGTGGCTTCACAGCGAGCGATCCCGAATCGCAAGCGCCGCCGCTGCAGGGGGCCCTGAGGGTGGCGGGGAGCTGACGATGCCGGACTGGACCGACCAGGCAAAGAGCGAGCAGACCTCCGTCTGGAAGAAGGAGCTCTCCTTCAGGCGCAAGCCGAAGCAGGAGCAGCCCGTCGCCGAGCCCGCCGGGCAGACCTCGGTGTGGAAGAAGGAGATCCATCTCTTCGGCGGCAAGGCAAAAGCTGAGCCGGCAGCCGAGCAGGAAGCCGCTGCCCAGGCCTCCGTCTGGAAGAAGGAGATCTCCCTCAGGCGCAAGCCGAAGCAGGAGAAGCCCGCCGCCTCCGCGGCCGAGCCTGTGTCGATCTGGAAGAAGGAAATCCATCTCTTCGGCGGCCGGGCGCAGGCCGAGCAGGACGCGAGTGTGCAGCCCGCCGTCGAAACGCCGCCGGAGTCGCCCGTGGCGCCCGTTCCGGCCGCCCCCTTCGTCCC
>CAYGLV010000046.1:0-12725 GCA_964351025.1 uncultured Gaiellales bacterium
TTCCCCTGCAGGTTGCGGCAGGGCACGATGGACGCGGCGGGCTACTCTTCGGCCCCGGGCGCCGCAGCCTGTGGTCGTTCGCCCTCGAACGGCCCGCCTTTCTCCCTGACGCGACGGGGTGGCCGCCCGCCGCCCCGTTTCGCGTCGCGGCCGCCGCCGGGTGAGCGTCGAGTTGCGCCCGCTATTCGAGGACGGGCATGCCGCCGGCGCCGCCCGGTGGAATGTCGTCGGCGCGCGCGCCGCCCCAGCCGAGCCGCTTGCCGGCGAGCTCGCAGCCGGGATTCCAGAGGGGCGTTGCCCCGACGGCGAGGATGCCGTCGCCGATCACCCCGCGCAGCACGACCGGCACCGAGACTCCGCGGACGGCCATGCGTCCGAGCAGGTGCGGGTCGAGGCCGACGACACACAGAGCCGCGCCGGTGCAGGCGGCCGCGTCACAGAGCCGAGGCCCGGCGGGGAGCGCGAGCAGGTCGCCGGAAACGGCCAGCGACTCGTCGGAGAGCACCGACACAGCCTGTGCGACGGGGACCACCGGCTCGGTCGCTGCCTGCGGCGCTCCGGCGAAGCCGACGACCACGACTGCGGTCACGAGCGCGAGCACTCCGACGAGCGCGTCGAACGGCGGTGGGTTGCGCTTCGTCCTCATGCGGACTGAGACGAGAGAAGCGGCCGGGAGTTGAGGCTAAGCTCGCGCCGTGCCGAATGCACTTCCGAGCCGCGCCTCGGTCGTCGTCGCCGGCGGCGGAGTGACGGGCACGAGCATTGCCTTCCACCTCGCCGAGGCCGGGGTCGAGGATGTGCTCCTGCTCGAACGCGCGGAGCTCGCGTCCGGCTCGACGAGCAAAGCGGCGGGAGGCGTGCGAACGCAGTTCTCCGACGAGCTGAACATCGCGCTCGCGCTCCGTTCGCTCGAGGCGTTCGGTGCGTTCGGCGTACGCCCGGGGTGGGAGATCGATCTGCGCCGGGTCGGCTACCTCTTCCTGCTCGACGATCCCGGCGACGTGGCGGCGTTCGAGTCCAGTGTGGCACTCCAGAACGGGCTCGGCGTCCCCAGCAGGCTCGTCGAGCCGGCCGAGGCGGCGAGCCTCTGCCCGCTCGCCGGGCTCGACGGCGTGCTTGCGGCGAGCTTCTGCGCGCTCGACGGGCACGCGAGCCCGGAGGCCGTTGTCCAGGGCTACGCGGCGGGCGCACGGGCCCACGGGGCGCGGATCGAGACCGGGTGCGAGGTGACCGCGATCGAGGCCGACGCCGGCGCCATCCGCCGCGTCGTGACGCCGCGCGGAACGGTCGAAACGGAGGTGGTCGTCTGCGCCGCCGGTGTCTGGTCGCCCCGTCTTGCGGCGACGGTCGGCGTCGAGCTACCCGTCATCCCGTACCTGCGTCAGGTCGGCTTCACAGGACCCGCGGCAAGGCTGCCGGCGCACATCCCGCTCACGATCGACTTCTCGACCGGCTTCTACTTCCACCGCGAGGGCCCTGGACTGCTGTTCGGGATGGCCGACAGCGATCAGCCGCCGGGCTTCGACGCCCCGAGCGAGCCCGCCTGGCTGGAGAAGGTGCTGGCGGTGGCCGAGCGGCGCGCGCCCGCGCTCGCCGACATGGGACTCGCCGGCGGCTGGAAAGGCTACTACGAGGTGACCCCCGACCACAACGCGCTGATCGGCGAGGCGGAGGGAGTGGCGCGCTTCCTCTACGCGACCGGCTTCTCCGGGCACGGCTTCCTCCAGGCGCCGGCGGTCGGCGAGCTCGTGCGAGACCTCGTCCTCGGGCGGGAGCCGTTCGTGGACGTCGGGCCTTTGTCGGCCGCGCGGTTCGCCCGCGGCGAAGCGCGGCCCGAGCGCAACGTGATCTAGCGGCCGATCTCGCTTTGACACCACGCTCCGTACTTTCCCCGTCAACAGGGCGGATCTTCCGCGATGCCGTGACTCCTTCCCCCCGCGAGAGTGGGCCGCATGGACGTCCGCGAGGCGAGAGAGTGCTTCCCGGGGCTCGCCGGCAAGGTGTTCCTCGACGCCGCGTGCGTTAGCCTCGCCCCCAGACAGTCGGCGGAGGCGGTCGAGAGCTTTCTCTCGCGCGTGCTCACGTGCCCCGAGCGCGACTCCTCGTCCCACCACGTCGCCCTCGACGCGCTGCGCCGTCCTGCGTACGACGAGGCGGTCCGCCTGCTCGAGGCGCACGAAGACGAGATCGCGCTCGTCGAATCCACGACCCACGGGCTGAACGTCGTGGCGCAGGCGATCCCGTTCCAGCCGACCGACAACGTCGTCATCTGCGACCTCGAGTTCCTGCAGACCGCCATTCCGTGGGTGAAGCTGCGCGACGAGGGCCGGATCGCCGAGGTGCGCATGGCTCGCAATGTGGACGGCGCGGTGCCCATCGAGGCGCTCGCCGCGCTCATCGACGAGCACACGCGCGCTGTCGTCGTCAGCACCGTGCAGTGGTGCAACGGCTATCGGCTCGACCTCGCGGCGCTCTCCGCGCTCTGCCGCGAGCGCGGCGTCTTGCTCGTTGCGAATGCGATCCACCAGCTCGGAGCTGTCAAGCTCTCCGTCAGGGAGACCCCGGTCGACTTCCTCGTCGCGGGCGGGCACAAGTGGCTCAACTCGCCGCTCGGCTGCGGCCTGCTGTACGTCAACCGGGACGTGCTGCCGACGCTCCGGCAGTCGATGTGGGGCTACCTCGGCCTGGCCGAGCCGGACGGCGGCTGGCCGTGCTACTTCGGGACGCCTTCGATCACGCCGCTGCGCGCGTACGAGTTCCCACTCACCGCGAGGCGCTTCGAGCTGAACGGCACCGCGAACTACCCAGGGGCGATCGCGCTCGGCGCCTCGCTCAAGCTCGTGAACGAGATCGGGATCGAGACGGTCACAGCGCGTGTGCTCGAGCTTTCGGCCAAGGCCTGGGACGGTCTCGCGGAGCTCGGCGTCCGTGTCGTCACACCGCGCGACCCGGCGACGCGCTCCGGGATCACGACCTTCCAGGTCTCCGACGAGCCCGGCGAGAACGAGGGGTTCCTCCAGAGACTGCTCGACGAGCGCATCTACGTGGCGATGCGCTACACGTCGGGCGTCGGTGGCATCCGGGTCTCGACCCACTACTTCAACAACGAGGAGGATCTGGACGCGCTCTTCGGAGCCGTGCGCCGCCTGCTGGACGGGCGGCGGCGTGTACCTTTAACCGCTCAGGAATGAGCGATACGGCGACTCCCGCAGCGCCTCCCGAGCCCCGAATCGACCTCGACGCGCTGGCGTCGGTCGCGCGGCGCGTGCTGTGGCTCGCCGTCCGGATCGTGGATCACGCGAACCGCGAGCGGCCGAAAGGCGACGAGCTGAAGGTCGGCGGTCACCAGGCCTCCTCCGCCTCGATGGTCGGTTTGATGACGGCGCTCTACTTTGCCGACCTGCGCGCCGAGGATCGCGTCTCGGTCAAGCCGCACGCCTCACCGGTCCTGCATGCGATCGAGTACCTGCTCGGCCGGCTCGACCGCCGCTACCTGACCACGCTGCGCGACTTCGGAGGCCTCCAGTCCTATCCGAGCCGCGCCAAGGACCCGTACCCCGTGGACTACTCGACCGGCTCCGTCGGCCTCGGCTCGGCGGCACCCCTGTTCGGAGCGCTCGCCGATCGCTTCGTCGAGAGCCGTCTCGGAGCCTCGACCGGAGGCCGTTTCATCTCCCTGCTGGGCGATGCCGAGCTCGACGAGGGCTCGATCTGGGAGGCTGTGCTCGAGCCCCTGACGCAGGACCTCGGTAACGCGCTCTGGGTCGTGGATCTCAACCGGCAGAGCCTCGATCGTGTCGTGCCGGTGCTGAAAGTGACCCAGGTGGAGACCTGGTTCCGGGCCGCGGGCTGGCAGGTGCTCGAGTGCAAGTACGGGCGGCTGCTGCGAGCCGCGTTCGAGCAGGAGGGCGGAGAGCTCCTGCGCAGACGGATCGACGAGATGCCCAACCAGCAGTACCAAGGCCTCTTCGGCGCGGATGAGGCCGTCGTCACCGAGACGCTCCTCAGCGGCCTCTCGCTCGGCGACCGGCGCGCGCTCGCCCGGCTGCTCTCCGGCTACGAGGGCAGCGTCGGGAGGCTGGTCAAGGACCTCGGCGGCCACGACCTCGCCGACCTGCTCGACGCGTTCTCTGCCGCCCGGGCCGAGCCCGAGCGCCCGACCGTCCTCTTCGCGTACACGATCAAGGGGCACGGCCTGGCGATCGCAGGCCGGCCGATGAACCACTCCGCACTCCTGACAGGCGACCAGATCGAGGAGCTGCGGGTCGAAGTGGGCCTCACGCTCGAGACCGAGTGGGACTCCTTCGGGCCCGACACGCCCGAGGGGCGCCTCTGCAGCGCCGCCGTCGAGCGGCTGACGCGCACGGAACGTCCGCCAAGGGCGCGGGTCGACGTGCCCGTCCGGCTGTCGGACGGCGATCCGGTCAAGACATCGACCCAGGAGGCGCTCGGCCGGCTGATTCTCGGTCTCTCCCGCGTCGAGGGGGTCGCCGAGCGGCTCGTGACCGTATCGCCGGACGTCTCCGTCTCCACGAATCTCGGCGGCTGGATCAACAAGGCCGGTGTCTGGGGTGCGAGCGAGGAGACGGTCTACGACGAGATGGCGGACTCGCCCCTGCGCTGGCGCGTCGGCCCGAAGGGTCAGCACATCGAGCTCGGGATCTCCGAGATGAATCTCTTCCTTGCACTCGGCCAGCTCGGCATGGCCTGGGACTACCAGGGCGAGCAGCTCTTCCCGATCGGCACGCTTTACGACCCGTTCGTCGTTCGCGGGCTCGAAGGGCTCGTCTGGTCGGTCTACAACGGCGCACGCTTCGTGGTGGCCGGCACGCCGGCCGGAATCAGCCTCTCGCGAGAGGGCGGCGCGCATCAGTCCACGATCACGCCGGGGATCGGAATCGAGACGCCGGGGATCCTCTACGCCGAGCCGGCCTTCGCGCGCGAGCTCGAGTGGCTCCTGCTGGACAGCCTGCGGCGCATGCAGGAGCCGGACGGCGAGGCGCTCTACCTGCGCCTCTCGACGAAGCCGGTCGAGCAGGCTCCGTTCACCGCCGCTGTCGAGCGGCGTGGTGAGGACGCGCTGCGCGGCGACATCGTCGCCGGCGGCTTCCGGCTTCGCGAGCCCGGCCCGGGCGACGACGCCGTCGTGCTCGCCACCTGCGGGGCGCTCGTGCCGGAGACGCTCGCCGCCGCAGAGCTGCTCGAGGCCGAGGAGGGCGTCGCAGCCACCGTGCTCTGTCTCTCTTCCCCGGATCGGCTGTACCGCGACTGGCGTGCGTCCCGGCTGGCGCCGCTGCGCGACGGCGGCCATCCCGGGGACTGCCACCTGGGGCGGCTGGTCGAGCCCGGCGAGCGTGGCCGTCCCGTCGTGACCGTGATCGACGGCGCCTCGCACTCGCTCGCGTTTCTCGGCGCGGCGCTCGGTGTTCGCTGCGTCCCGCTCGGCGTCGATACCTTCGGCCAGACCGGCAGCTTGCCCGCGCTCTACGAAGCGTACGATCTCTCGCCGGCCGCGATTGCCACGGCGGCGCTCGTCGCGCTCGAGCCTTAGCCGAATCAGTGGGTACACGCAGGGCCCCTCAGGGACAGCACGGATGCCTACGCGCAGAACCGAACGGAGAATTCGTAGAAGCTCACAGCCAAGGGGGTAGGCTGGTCTGATGCGCATTCGCATCGTCGTGGTGGATGACTTCGGGGTCGTTCGGAACGGGCTCAGGCTGCTGCTCGACGCCGAGGCGGATATCGAGACCGTCGGCGAGGCGTCCGGCTTCCAGGAGGCCGTCACGAAGGTGCACGAGCTGCAGCCCGATGTCGTGCTGCTCGACCTGCTGATGAACGAGCGCGTGACGACCGACAGGATCCCGGAGCTGCGCGTCGCCGCACCGGGCGCTGCCGTGGTCGTCCTCTCTCCACTCGACGATCCCTGCCACGTGTGGGCCTCCTTCGAGGCCGGCGCCAGCGGCTACGTGCTCAAGGAGGCGGGCGCCGACAAGTTGCTCGACGCCGTCCGTGCGGCTGCAGCAGGCTCCCGCTACCTCGACCCGGGGCTTGGGGCCCAGCTCGCCCTCACGGAGGAGAGACACGACGACGAGGAGTGTGCCGATCAGCTCTGCGGGCGCGAGCGCGAGATCGTGCGGCTGCTCTCGCTGGGCCACACCTGCGCTGAGATCGCGACCACACTCGGGCGGGCGCCAAGGACGATCGAGCTGTACCGCTCGCGGATCACAGAGAAGCTCGGGCTCGAGACGCGGGCCGAGCTCGTGCGCTACGCGCTCGAGCACGGGCTGCTCGAGCCCGACGAAGGACAGCGCAGCGGCTCACATGCCGCTCCGGCCGTCCGGCGCCCGGCATAGCAGAGCGTTCTGCGACCGGCTACCGTGGAGCCGAGTGAAGCAGCCCCTGGTCCCGACGGCGGTAGCCCTTGCGGCGGTAGCCGCGGTCCTGTTCCTCGGCGACTCGGGGACGGCCGGCCGGGCGCAGCCGGCGGCAACGGCCGGCGATCCGGCGCGCGGCGCGCTCGTGTGGCTGACGAGCGGCTGCGGCGCCTGCCATGCGTTCTCGAAGACGGGCTCCACCGGGGTGAAGGACTCGACGGCGCCGAACCTCGACCGCTACCTCGTCCCGCATGCGCGGCGCGTCAAGCTCCCCGTCGAGCTCTTCGTCTTCAGCCGCGTCTACTGGGGAGGCCGGGGGATGTCCGCCCAAGGCTGGGCGCTGAGCACGCAGGAGATCGACGATCTGGTCTCGTTTGTCGTCGGCAAGCCCTTTTCGGCTCCGTCCGAGGGGGTCGCCCGCGTGCGTCCGTTGCCCGTGCAACCGCCGCTTGTCACCGTGCGGGCTGCCACGGTCGCTCGCTGGGTGAAGGCCGAGCGCCTGCCACGGCGCGCCGCACAAGGGGCCGCGCTCTTCGCGAAGACGGGCTGCCTGAGCTGCCACACCTATCTGGACAGCGGGACCCGGCGCCTCCGGGCGCCCGACCTGGGGAGCATCGGCAGGACGGGAAGGAGCGCACGCTCCTTCCGGCGGTACGTGGCGAGGCCGTACGCGTCCGGCAACACCCTGATGCCCTCCTACGCCGATCTCGGCACGAGCGCTCTCGACAGGATCGCCGCCTTCCTCGTGGCGTCGCGGGGACGGCGCTAGCGGGAACGCGATGAGCGCTCGGGGCGGGGGAGGGGCGCGAGCGGCGCCCCTCCCCCGCGAGCAGATGCGCTACTCGACGACCGTGATCGCCAAACGGAAGGCGGGCAGCTCATACCCGAGCGCGAGGCCCGGGAAGTCCCGCGCGAAGCTCAAGAACGGGATCGCTCCGTGCGGCGGGTACGGGTATGCGGGCTGGTACGTGTACAGCAGCGGGTAGATGTCGATCAGATGCGTGCCTGGGCCCCCGCTGGCGACGAGCTTGATGACCACATCGCCGTCACTGTTGAAGCCGCAGGCGTAGCCGACGTAGCCGTTGTCGTAGGTGACGGCGACCGTGTTGTCGAGCTGAGTCCAGCCGACGCCCTTCATGTGCACCTCGAACTCGGTACCGGCCTTCACCGTCTTCGGCACGTGGATGACGCTCCGCTTGACGAAGTACGGCACCTGGGCTTTGACCTTGCCGCCTTGCGCTACCTGGACGACGTGCCAGCCGCCGAGGCCGTCTGGCACCGTGAACGTGCTCTTCATGGAGCCGTCTGCGGCAGCGGTCGTGTTGCCGAGCGGGGTCGAGGCGAATGTCCAGCACGTGCCGGTGCAGTTGACGCGGTTGCCGACGACGGTTGCCCACAAGAGCTCGACCGGCTCGCCAGCGTTGAGACCTGTGGCGGAGACGTCAACCTTCGAGAACACAGCTCCGCTCTTCACGTTGAGCTGAGCGGTTGCGGTGCCCACGGCGGCGACCGTCGAGAGCGTCGTTCTCGCGTCGATCGTCGGCGTCACCGACGCCGGCCAGTCGACGCGGGTCGGCGGCGGGCCTGCATCCTTGGTCACCGTGAAGTTGAACAGGGCGCTCGTTGCCCACGGAACCGGGGACTGGGCGATGTTGAGGTAGTTGAACTGCATGCCGCCGCCGACCAGGATCGTGTGCTTGCCGACGGGGCCGGCCGCCCGGATCTGGACCTCCGCTTCCCCGCGGTTCCAGACCGCCGTGATGACTCCGGCGTAGCGGCCGTCGTAGTAGATATTTCCGGAGCTGCCGTAGAGACTCGCGCCGAGCCCGGTGATCTTGACCGTGATCGGCGTGCCGATCGGGCCGCTCCTCGGGCTGAGCGTGATCTTCCTCTCGATGAAGAAGCCTCCCTTGGCGTACTGGACGCCGTCGATGACCGCGTAGATGTCGTGGGGGGCTCCACCGAAGTCCCTCGGCGCCCGGAGCTCGAGACTGAAGGCTCCTCTCGCGTCGGTCGTTCGCGTCGCCAGTACGCGGTTCACCGGCTCGCCCTTCCGCCCGATGTAGTCGACGCTGTCGACTCGAGCATCGAGAATCCAGGTGACGTTCGTCGTCGCCCACACAATCGAGACTTCTTTGTTCGCGGGCAGGCCGCTGCCGCTCAGAGTGAACTTCGTTCCGGCGGGACCCGTGTCCGGCGTCGCGCGCAAGATCCCGAGATCCGACGCCGGCTTGGAAGGAGCTGCCGCCCAGCCGGGCACGGCGGGAGCGCCGGGAATCACCGGCGGGAGGACAGGCTGGGCGGCGGCGATGGCGAGCGCAGGCACGAGCAGCGAGCTCACCGCCGTTGCGCCGACCAGGGCGAACCTCCGCCTCCAGGGGGCTGTCTTGTGAGCTCGCTTGCTCATTGTCTGATCCTTTCGAGTCGGCGTGGCGTTATGGCAGGACGGTCAGGCGGTTTTCGGAGGGGAGTCCTTCCTGCGTGTAGATCCCGAACTTGCCGGACTCCGTCTTGAAGACGACCTTGAAGGCAAGCACTCCGAGCGGGTAGTCAAGCGCGACGTCAAAGCCGGCCGTCCAGAAATAGGACCGGGCGGTGCCGGATCCGTGGGGGCCCCAGTTGAGCTTCGTATTCGGGAGGCCGGGGATCTTGACGTAGGCGTACTTGACGTTCTCCGGGGACAGCACCGCACCCGTTCCGGTTTCGACGCCCCAGATGCGAAAAACGGGCCGCTCTCCCCGCTTGACGGAGCTCAGCTGAGTGCAGGACTTGGGCCGGGGAGCGGCCGCCTTCGGGCGGGGGCTGTTGACGATGTCCACGTACAGGAAGGCGTCCCCCATGGTGCCGGGGAAGGGCTTGTCTTCAGCAATCGTCCGAACGACCGAGGCTGCCCCCGGCGCATCGGCGGCGAGCCCGACCGCGTCGATGTCCGAGAAGAGCTTGTCCGGAGCGGGCGCCTGAGCAGCTGCGGATGCCGCCAGCACCCCTGCGACGAGCGCGACCCCGAGCACGTTGATCAGGTGTTTCATCGATTTCCTCCAGTGCTGTTGGGCTTTCGTGGCCACTCGGCTACGCGGTGACGGTGAGCATCGCGTTGGTGACGCCGGGCTGGACGAAGCTTCCGTACCGCTTCGCCTTCGTCTTGACGAGCACCTTGAATTCGACGAGCCCGAGCGGCTGGGCCGCGGGAACCGTCCATGTCCCTGTCCACAGGAAGCGCTCCCCGACCTTGCTGTAGGCCAGCTTGACGTTCGCCTGGCCGGGGATCTTCACGTAGAAGTACTTCACGTCCGTGTCGGTGAGGACCTTCTTCGACTTCATATCAGCGGCGAACGCACGGAAGACCACGCTCGACCCTCGGGTGACAAGGTTCGTCGCGGCACCGGCCGTCGTGCCCGTGTCCGCTGAGACGAAGACGTCAGCCGTTGGAGAGGGGAACGGAATCTCCCCCGGGGTCTGAGCCCCGGCCGTCGCCCCCAACGCGATCAGCGCGAGTGCCGCCGCCGTCGTCGCCAGGAGTTTCTTCATGCCTGCTCCTTTCGCTTTCGCGCCAGAAACCGTAAAGCTCCAGCGCCCGATTGCTGTACTTCGGCAAGATTGATCAACGGGCGGTGGGGAGACATCGGGAGCCTCGCGGACCAGCCTGTGAGGGTTCGCGCAACGCGTCTGCGGAAAACCCGCGCACCGCGCCGGGCGATGTCGCCCGGGCGCTCTCGCGAAGCGACTTTGCGGTCGTGCGCGGGCTCGAGCCAACACGGCCCGTGGCGGGCTGCGGGGAACCCGCACCCGATCTCCGCGAAACCGTAACTCCCCTTCAGAAGAAGTGCGGATGGGCTACGAGACGATGCCGGGCATGATCAGTGTTGACCCTTTTCGACCACCCGAAGCCCCCAGGAGGCAACCTCTATGGCGCCAGACGTGATGAGCAAGATCCCCGCCGTCAATGAGAGCACGTACACGGTGAGGGTGCCTGGGATCAAGCGCGTCTTCGAGTTCACGTACCACACGGGCTTCTTGCCGTTCCTCGTGCTCGTCGGGCGGGTGCTGTTCGGCTTCTTCTTCATCTGGTCGGGGCTCGCCAAGGTGATCCACAACGGCGACTGGATGGGCATCCAGTGGTTCAAGGGCAGTCCGGAGGCCCCCGGAGAGCTGTACCTGTTCCTCAACTATTCGACCGGGCCGTTCAAGGGCTTGTGGGTCGAGGTGGCCAACAACGCCGCCGCGATGGACGTCATCGCGGTGCTGGTCGTCGCCGGTCAGGTCCTGGTCGGCATCGGCATCTTCTTCGGGATCCTGACGCGGCTCTCGTTCTTCTTCGCGGGCACGATGATGCTCACGTTCTACAGCGTCAACCTCTGGCCGGCCTACAACCCCTTCCTCAACGAGTACGTCTTCTACATCGGCATCTTCGCGGTGCTGGGCGCGCTCGGCGCGGGCCGCGTGGTCGGGGTCGACGCCTGGATCGAGGAGCGGCCGTTCGTCAAGAAGCGGCCCTGGCTCGGCTGGGTGCTCGGCTAGACACACTGCTCGGCGACGCCGGGCCCACACTCAAGAAGGAGTCACTGTGACACGTTTCGGAATCAGCAAGGCGGTGGTCGCGGCAGTCGCAACGCTGGTCGTCGTGGCCGGCTCGGCGAGCGGCGCGACGACACCCCCGGCGGCGGGCAAGACATGCACCAAGGCGGGCGCGACGGCGATGGCCGGCAAGGTGCGCCTGGTCTGCACGAAGAAGGCCGGCAAGCTCATCTGGGTCGCGACTCCTGCCAGCGTCGCGTTCACCGGCAGCTACACCGGCAAGGCCACCGTCAAGATTTCCGGCTCGAGGGCCGACATCGTGGCGGACGCGACCGGCACCGGCACGGTCGTCGGGAAGAGCAAGCTCTCAGGCAAGGGCGTCGGCAACAATGTCGAGCCGTGCCCGCTCTTCGGCGGCCCCGGCACGATCACGGCAGCCAACGGCTCGAAGCTCAACTTCGTCATCTCCTCGGCGGGCGGCAGCGCCTGCACCGACGAGGCGGGCCAGACGTTCTCGCTCCTCGGCCGGGCCACGATCAACGGCGGCACCGGCAAGTACGCCAAGGCGAAGGGCTCCTTCAAGTTCACCGGAATCTTCGACCGCGGCAACGGCCTCTTCTCGGTCAAGTTCAGAGGCACCCTGACCCCCTAGCAGGACGCTTCCCCGACGCGGGAGGGGCGAACACGCCCCTCCCGCTCGCGGAGTTCCTCAGGTGGGGGCCTGCGGCGCCTTCGAGAGCGGCGAGGGCTCGACGCGAGCGAGGCGCGCGATCCGAGCGGGCAGCCACCAGTTGTAGCGCCCGAGCACGGCCATCAGCGACGGGACGAGGACGGCGCGCACGACCGTGACGTCGATCAGCACCGCCAGCGCGAGGCCGATTCCGAACTCCTGCAGGCCGGCGACCCGCCCGGCGACGAAGCCGGAGAACGCCGCGACCATGATCAGGGCGGCCGCCGTGACGACGCGTCCGGTCCGCTCGAGGCCGTGTGCGATCGCTCGCGCGTTGTCGGGCACGTCGTCCCACGCCTCCCGCATCCGCATCACCATGAACACCTCGTAGTCCATCGAGAGCCCGAAGATGACCGCAAAGAGGAAGATCGGGACCCAGCCGTCCACCTGGTCGAGCTGGTGGAGCCCGAGCGCGTCGGTGCCCAGGCCCCAGCGGAAGACGACGACGAGCATGCCGTAGGCCGCTGCGACCGAGAGCAGGTTGAGGAGCACCGCCTTGAGCGGCAGCAGCAACGAGCGGAATGCACGGACCAGGACGCCGTAGGTCAGCACGAGCACGGCGAGGATGAGCCACGGGAAGTTGTCGTACGTGCGCGAGAGGAAGTCGAGCCCCTGGGCAGGGGCGCCGCCGGCGTAGACCGCCACTCCGTCGGGGAAGCGTGCCTCGGGGACGAGCGGGTCGCGCAGCCGGTGGACGAGGCTCCGCGTCGGCCCGGCGTCGTACTCGTGGCGCCCGACGACGATCACCCGCGCATAGCGCCCGCTGGGATCGACGTAGGGCGCGCGGGGCCCGCTTGCGACGACGTACACCTCAGGGTCTCCGAAGAGCTCGTTCGCGAGACGGTTGATCGCCGCTCGCGTCTCCGGCGCGCGCGCCCCGCCTGGGGCGCCCGCGTCCACGACGACCTGAATCGGCGTCATGGCGCCCGCCCCGACGCGCTCGCGGAGGAGCTCGTAGCCGCGAACCGACTCCGGCGACCCCGGGAAGCCCGACATCGAGGCCGGAGTCAGCTCCAGATAGAGCACGGGCGCCGCCACGGTTAGCAGCAGCACGCTGCCGGCAGCGAGGTAGGCAGCCGGACGGCGCATGACCGTGCGCGCGAGCC
>CAYGLV010000046.1:12825-19267 GCA_964351025.1 uncultured Gaiellales bacterium
ACGCTGCCGGCAGCGAGGTAGGCAGCCGGACGGCGCATGACCGTGCGCGCGAGCCTCGCCCGGGGCGCCCGCGTCCACGACGACCTGAATCGGCGTCAAGGCGCCCGCCCCGACGCGCTCGCGGAGGAGCTCGTAGCCGCGAACCGACTCCGGCGACCCCGGGAAGCCCGACATCGAGGCCGGAGTCAGCTCCAGATAGAGCACGGGCGCCGCCACGGTTAGCAGCAGCACGCTGCCGGCAGCGAGGTAGGCAGCCGGACGGCGCATGACCGTGCGCGCGAGCCGCGCCCAGAAGCCATGCTCGACGTCCCTCGCCCCGAATGGCGAGCCGGCTGTCCGGCCGCCGTGGCGCCCGAGCAGCGAAAGGAGCGCGGGCTGCAACGTCAGTGCGGCGGCGATCGACGCGAGCGGGATGAGCAGCCCGCCGAGCCCCAGCGAGCGGACGAACGGGACCGGGACGAGCAGAAGCGTCGCGAGCCCGATGGCGACCGCCAACCCTGAGAAGACGACGGCGCGCCCCGCCGTCGCCATCGTGCGCACGATCGCATCGTCGGTCGGGAGGCCACGCGCCAGCTCCTCACGGAAACGGTAGACGGCAAGCAGCGAGTAGTCGATTGCGAGACCGAGCCCGATCAACACGACGAGGTTCGTCACGTATGTGGCCGGCGAGACCACGTGGGCGATGCCGTAGACGGCGGCCAGCGTGCCGGCGATCGTGCAGGCCGCGAAGACGAACGGGATCGCCACGGCGAATGAGACCCCGAGCACACACAGGAGGACGAGGAGGGCGACCGGCAGGGCGATCGCCTCGCCTCGGCGCAGGTCGGCGGAGAAGACCGGGTCGAGGTCGTGCTGGATCGCCGGTTGGCCGGTCACGAGGGCCGCCGGGCCGCCGGGGTCGCTCAGGGCTCGTCGGAGTGCTTCGGTGTGGCGCTTCGCGTCGGGCAGGTCGAGCGTCGTCTCCACGTCCCCGTAGAGGACCCCGCCGCCGGCCCGAAGGCTGCCTGCGCGGCCCGTCGGGACGGCGCGGGCGGCGCGCTCGAGGCGGTGTTGCAGACGCGCGCGCGCTGCACGGTCAGAGGGCCGGCTGACCGGGAAGACGACCGTGAAGGCGCCGTCCGCACGCTCGTCGAAGCGGTCGGCGAGAATCGTGCGCGCCCGCTCCGAGTCGGTGCCGGGAACCGCGAAGGAGTTGGCGAGCAGTGCGGGCAACTGCGTCGCCGACCAGATGCCGCCGACGAGGACGGCGAGCCAGCAGGCGAGAACGGCGAAGCGGAAGCGGAGGACGAACCGTGTCCAGCGCTCGAGCACACGGCTAGCCTAACGGCCGGCCTCCACAGAGCCACGCGACGGCGACGTTCGCACGACGCCGCTCATGGCTAGGCTGAGAGTCCCACCGAGTCGTGGAGGTGTACGGAGGGTGACAGTACGCAGCGGATTCGTCGTAGTCGCCAACCGCCTACCGGTTGACGAGGAGGTCACGCCGACTGGCGTTCGGTGGCGGACGAGCCCGGGCGGCCTGGTCACCGCGCTGCACCCGGTTGCGGCCGTACGCGATGCCACCTGGGTCGGCTGGGCCGGTCGTGTCGGCGCTGCCCCCGAGCCGTTCGATCTCGACGGGATCCGGTTACATCCGGTTCCCCTCAGTGGCGACGACATGGAGCGCTACTACGAGGGAGAGTCGAACTCGACGATCTGGCCCATCTATCACGACGCAGTCGAGTCGCCGACGTTCAGCCGTCCGTGGCGCGACGCCTACCGCGCCGTCAACGAGCGGTTCGCCGACGCCGCCGCCGAAGTGGCGGCCAAAGGCGCAACCGTCTGGGTGCACGACTACCAGCTGCAGCTGGTACCGGCAATGTTGCGCGCTCGGCGGCCCGATGTGCGGATCGGGTTCTTTCTCCACATTCCCTTCCCGCCGATCGAGCTGTTCATGCAGATGCCGCTGCGGGCGGAGATCCTGCGTGGCCTGCTCGGTGCCGACCTTGTCGGGTTCCAGCAGAAGCTGGCCGCGCAGAACTTCGTCCGGCTGGCCCGGCACCTGCTCGGGCTGCGCTACACCGGCACGACCGTCGAGGTTGACGGGCGCACGATGAAGGCCGGCGCGTTCCCGATCTCCATCGACGTCAAGGAGATGGAGGAACTGGCCGCCAGCCCGGAGGTGCAGGCGCGAGCCAAGCAGATCCGCGCGGAGCTGGGCGACCCGAAGACGATAATCCTGGGGGTTGACCGTCTGGACTACACCAAGGGGATCGAGTTGCGCCTCGACGCATTCCGCGAGCTCTTGGGGGAAGGAACGCTGAGCGTGCCCGATACGGTCATGGTTCAGGTCGCCACACCGAGCCGAGAGCGAGTCGAGCACTACGAGAGGCTGCGCGTGAGGGTCGAGCGCGAAGTCGGGCGGATCAACGGAGAGTTCGCGCGCGTTGGTGTGCCGGCGGTGCACTACCTGCATCAGTCGTACGATCGGAGTGAGCTTGCGGCGCTCTACTGCGCGGCCGATGTGATGATCGTGACCTCCTTGCGCGACGGGATGAACCTGGTCGCAAAGGAGTACGTGGCCGCGCGCGTCGACCAGGGCGGAGCACTTGTGCTGAGCGAGTTCGCCGGCGCCGCTAACGAGCTGCGGCACGCCTTCCTGTGTAACCCGCACGACCCCGACAGCGTGAAGGACGCGCTCGTTCGGGCGATCCACGTCGACGAGGTGGACGGGCGGCGACGCATGCGGCTCATGCAGCGGTACCTGCGAGCCCATGACGGAGCCCGCTGGGCGCGGTCCTTCCTCGACGAGCTCGGCGCGCCGGAGACCACGAGTTGAGCGAGCCTGAGGGACGGCCCGGCCCTGACGGCAACCTGGATGCCGAGTTGCGTGCGGCAGTCGGACGCGTCGCTCGCGTGCCCCAGCTGCTCGTCGCCTGCGACTACGACGGCACGCTCGCGCCGATCGTCGATGACCCGACGAGGGCGGAGCCGCTGCCCGAGGCAGTCGCCGCGATCCGGGCTCTCGCCACCTTGCCGCAGACAACCGTGGCGGTCGTCTCGGGCCGGGCCCTGCGTGACCTGGCAACGCTGTCGCGCCTGCCCGGCGAGGTGCACCTCGTCGGCAGCCATGGCTCGGAGTTCGACCTGGGCTTCATCCGCCGGCTCGCGCCGGAGTTGATCGCGCTGCACGCCCGGCTACTCGCGGCCCTGACAGACCTTGCGAGCGGTCATCCGGGGGTTCGGCTGGAGGTCAAGCCGGCGAGTGTCGCGGTGCACGTGCGAGGGGCTGAGCAGGCCGTGGCAGAGAGCGTCCTGGATGCCGTCCACCGTGGCCCGGCCGCGTGGCCCGACATCCACGTGACGAACGGGAAGGAGGTCGTCGAGCTGTCGTTGATCCCCACCGACAAAGGCGCCGCCGTCGATGCGTTGCGCGTGCAGGCATCGGCCAGCGCCGTGCTGTACCTCGGCGACGACGTCACCGACGAGAACGCATTCGCTCAGCTCCACGGTCCCGACATCGGCGTCAAGATCGGCCCGGGTGACACGAGGGCGGCGTACCGCGTGGGCGAGCCGATCGATGCCGTGCGCGTCCTCGGACTCCTGCTCGAGCTGCGCAGGCGCTGGCTCTATGGCGAGCACGCGGTCCCGATCGAGCGGCATTCGATGCTCTCCAACGGCTCCACCGTCGCGCTGCTGACACCGGAAGCGAAGGTGACGTGGCTGTGCCACCCCCGGCCGGACTCGGCGGCGATCTTCGCGGACATCCTCGGCGGAGCCCGCGCCGGGTACTTCTCGGTCGCTCCCGAACGACACGGCATCCCCCTCGGGCAGCGCTACCGCCCGGGCACGATGACGGTGGAAACCCGGTGGTCGGGGGTCACCGTGACCGACTGGCTGGAGGGCGAGGTGCCCGGTGACGGAAGCGGCACCGGCGAGGAGCTGGGCTCGAGCGGCAGCTGCTCGACGCTGGTCCGGGTGCTGACCGGCACCGGCGTCGTGCGTCTGGAGTTCGCGCCACGGCCCGAGTTCGGCCAGGTGCCGACCAGGCTGCAGCCGCTCGGCGACGCGTTGCTCGTGCTCGGCTGCAACGAGCCGATGACGCTGTTCGCGCCTGGAGTGGAATGGGACGTGTTCGACGACGGTGGTCACGACACGGCGCGCGCCGTGGTCGATGTTGCCGCCGCCGGGGGGCGGGTCTCGATTGAGCTGCGCTTCGGCTCCGGGAGCGTCGGCTCCCACCCGGGGTCGATCGACGACCGTCAGGCGCTTGCCGAGCAGCCGTGGGCGGACTGGGCGGCGAGCCTGAAGCTGCCGGGCACGGCGCCGAAGGAGGTGCTGCGCAGCGCCTTGACGCTTCGTGGGCTCTGTCATGCGCCTACCGGCGCGATCCTGGCGGCCGCGACGACGTCGCTGCCCGAGGAGCTCGGGGGCGTACGCAACTGGGACTACAGGTACTGCTGGTTACGGGACGCGTCGATGGCAGCGCATGCGCTCGTCGACCTGGGCTCCCTGACGGAGGCCGAGGCGCTCCTGCGCTGGGTGGACGCGTGCATCGACCGGACCGGCGGGCATCCCGAGCGGCTGCATCCCCTCTACATGGTGGACGGGACGGAGCTGGGGCCTGAAGCGGTGATCGACACGCTGCCCGGATACGCCGGGTCGAGGCCTGTGCGCGTCGGCAACGCGGCCAACCGGCAGATCCAGCTGGACGTCTTCGGCCCGATCACCGATCTGCTGGCGGCTGTCGTCGAGGCCCGTGGATCGGTGCGCAACAAGGACTGGCGGGTTGTCGAGGCGATGGTGCAGGCGGTCGAGCGCCGCTGGCACGAGCCCGACCACGGGGTGTGGGAGGCCCGGCTGCCCCCGCGCCACCATGTGTATTCGAAGGTCATGTGCTGGCTGACCGTCGACCGGGCCTTGCAGATACAGGTCATGCGAGGCGAGCCCGAGAGGTCCGACTGGGTAGAGCTACGCGCGAGGATCCGCGACAACGTGCTCGAGCACGGCTGGAATGACGCCGCCGGCGCGTATTCCGTCGCCTACGGCGACGAGGAGATCGATGCGTCGTCGCTCTGGATCGGCCTGTCCGGGCTCGTCCCCGACGACGACCCGCGCTTCCTCGCCACGGTGTTGAAGATCGAGGCGCAACTGCGCAGCGGGCCCGTCGTCTACCGCTACCGGTGGGACGACGGGCTTTCCGGCTCGGAGGGCGGCTTTCACCTCTGCACCGCATGGCTCATCGAGGCGTACCTCCGCACAGGGAGGCGTGGCGACGCCGAGGAGCTGTTCCAGGAGATGATCGAGACGGCAGGCCCCACCGGGCTGCTCCCCGAGCAGTACGACCCGCTTTCGGAGCGGGGTCTCGGCAACCACCCGCAGGCCTACAGCCACCTCGGGCTGATCCGCTGCGCGATCATGCTCGACCGGGCGGAAGGCGCCTAGCCGGCCGCAAGCGACCCGATCGATCTCGGACGAGGGGCCCGCTCGCGCAGGCCCCTCGTCTGCGTCCGTTCTGTTGCCGCGTGTCTAGCCGTTCGGGCCGTTCTTGCCCTTCGTTGCGACGTAGCTGACGCAGTCGCCCTGGTTCTTGAAGACACCGAAGGCCACCCAGCCACCGTTCTTGCGCTGGCTCGCCGAGGTCGGAAGGACGGGCGCCGGCGGGCTGTAGGAGACCGTGCCGAGGAAGTCGAGCGCCGTCGAGCCGGCCGTGACGCAGTTGTCCACGGTGAAGGCGAGCGTGTTCACGCCCGCTACGAAGCCGGTCGTGACCGTGAAGCTCGGAGGCGTCGGGTATGCCGGCCCGTAGAACGTCCCTCCGCAGAGATCGTTCGGATAGGCATAGCTGGCGCCGAAGGGCGCTCCTCCGTTGAGCGAGATCATGAACCCGTTGTCCGCCCGCACGGAGAGCTGGAGCGAGGCGTTCGTCGCCCCGGCCGGGAGTGTGAACTGTGTCTGGTAGACGGTCGAGCCGGAGCCGCCAACGGTCGGCCAGCCAAGGCAGTTGGTGTTGTTGAACCCGACGTAGTTCGTGCCCGGGATGACGGTGTACGCGGGGTGGGCCACGACCCAAGCCTGACCGGGGCTGTTATCCGCCGCGCAGATGCCCGCCATGCCGGTGTTGTCCACCGACACGATCTGGACGTTCGGGTCTGGCTGCCAGAGCGGGGCGTTACCGCTCTGGATCGTGATCGTGTCGGCAAGCGCCGACGGTACGAACGCGACGGTGAACGCCACGCTCGCAAGCAATGCGGGCAGCGCCCACCGCAAGGGCCTTCCCTTCATTTTTCGTTCTCCCCTTATGATCGATTTTGGCCTTGCCGCACCGAGAACCGCACCCTACGAACGGCAGCCACAGGCCCAGAAGCCATCACACCAGGGACGTTGCCGGACGCTGTCAACGGCGCCCAGACCCGCACCACCTTCTCCTGCGGCGGAACAGGTGCACGTGAGAACCGATGGA
>CAYGLV010000047.1:0-19009 GCA_964351025.1 uncultured Gaiellales bacterium
GCCGGAGTTCAACGCGCGCTTTTCGGCTCTCTCCCGCTCGTATCGCTACCGCGTCCTCCGCCGCCGGTCGCCCTCTCCGCTCGAAGCGACCCGGTCGCTCTGGTGGCCGCGGCCACTCGACGAGGAGGCGCTCGCTGCCTCGGCCGTGGTCCTCCTCGGCGAGCACGATTTCCGGGCCTTCACCCCGACGGAGACCGGGCACGAGCTCTTCGTCCGGACCGTCCAGGCCGTGGCCTGGGAGCGCGCCGGTGAGCACCTCGACTTCACGATCACCGCCGACGGGTTCCTCCGGCACATGGTACGGACGCTCGTCGGCACGATGCTCGAAGGGCGCGAGCTGGCGCCTCTGCTCGACGGCCAGCCGCGCAGCGCGGCCGGCCTGAAGGCCCCGCCGTGGGGTCTCTACCTCGAGCGCGTGGGGTACTGACGCGCGACGCCGCTACGATCGGTCGCGTGCGCTTCCCCGTCGTCCTGTTCGACCTCGACGGCACGGTCGTCGACTCCGGGTCGATCATCCTCGCCTCGTTCCGGCACGCGACGCGCACGGTGCTCGGGCGCGAGATCCCCGACGACGTTCTGATGTGCGGCGTCGGGGGCTGGTCGCTCCACGCGCAGATGCGCGAGCTCGACCCGGAGCGGGCAGAGGAGCTCGCCGACGTCTACCGAGTGCGCAACCACGCACTCCACGCCGAGCTCGAGCCGTGCGCCGGGATGCCCGAGGTGCTCGCCCGCCTGAAGGCGGAGGGCCGCCGGCTCGGGATCGTGACCGCCAAGCGCCGCGATGTCGCTGCGCTCTCGCTCGCCCGGCTACCCGCCGCCGGGGTCTTCGACGTGGTCGTCGGCGCCGATGACACCGAGCTGCACAAGCCGCACCCCGAGCCGATCCTCTACGCGCTCGCGCAGCTCGGGGCGGAGCCCGAGCAGGCCGCGTACGTCGGCGACTCGCCGTTCGACATAAGTGCCGCGAAGGCTGCCGGCACGTTCGCTATCGCCGTCACGTGGGGCGGCATGCACCCGCTCGCGGCGACGCTGGCGGCGGGGCCGGACGCCGTCGTCTCGAAGGCCGCGGAGCTGCTCGATGTCCTCTGAGTCGGCCACCCGCGCCGCCGAGTTGCAGGCCCGGCTCGCCCACCACAACTACCGGTACTATGTCCTCGACGAGCCCGAGGTCTCCGACGCCGAGTACGACCGCCTCTTCGACGAGCTGAAGCGGCTCGAGGAGGAGCACCCGGAGCTTGCGACACCCGACTCGCCGACCCAGCGGGTCGGCGCGCCCGCCTCCGAGCGGTTCAGGAAGATCGCGCACGTCGCCCCGATGGGCTCGCTCGAGAAGGTGACCAGTGACGAGGCCGTCCTCAAGTTCGCCGAGGACGTGCGCAGGCGGCTGGACTCCGACGAGCCCGTGGCCTTCGTGCTCGAGCCCAAGATCGACGGGTCGGCCGTCTCGCTCGTCTACGAAGACGGCATCCTCGTCCGCGGCGCGACCCGCGGCGACGGCGCGCGCGGGGAGGACGTGACGGCGAACCTGCGGACGATCGAGGCGATCCCGCTGCGTCTGCGCCTGCCCGCGGGCGAGGCTGTGCCGCCCCGGCTCGAGGTGCGCGGCGAGGTCTACATGCCGCTCTCCGGCTTCCGCCGCTTCAACGAGCGCCTCGCGGCGGAAGGCAAGCCGGCCGCTCCGAATCCCCGCAACGCCGCCGCGGGCTCACTGCGCCAGCTCGACCCGCAGATCACCGCGGAGCGGCCGCTCTCGATCTGGATCTACGGCTCGGGCCTGCGCGAGGGCATCCACGCGGAGACCCACTTCGAGACCCTTGCCTGGCTGCGCGAGCGCGGGTTCCGCACGAATCCGCTCGTCGAGCGGCTGGAGTCGATCGAGGAGGTAGCCGAGGCCTGCCGCGCCTGGGAGCGCCGGCGCGGCGAGCTCGACTATGAGATCGACGGCGTGGTGATCAAGGTGGACTCGCTCGACCAGCAAGCCCGCCTGGGCGCGCTGCACGAGCGCGCGCGGTGGGCGCGCGCGTTCAAGTGGGCACCCCTGACGGCGGAGACGAAGCTGCTCGAGATCGCGATCCGGGTCGGCCGGACCGGCGCGCTCAACCCGTGGGCGATCCTCGAGCCGGTCGAGGTCGGCGGCGTCACCGTTTCGCGCGCGACGCTGCACAACGAGGAGGACATCAACCGCAAGGGAATCCGCGAGGGCGACCGCGTCGTCGTGCAGCGCGCGGGCGACGTGATCCCGCAGGTCGTCGGACCTGCGGGCGCGCACGCGCCGGGGACGAGGGAGTTCCGGATGCCGGCGCAGTGCCCGCTCTGCAGCGCCGCCGTCGTCAAGCCCGAGGGCGAGGTCATGCACCGCTGCGCGAACCGCGCGTGCCCGTCGCGCGGGCTGGAGACGCTGATCAACTGGGTCAGCGCCGCGCTGGACATCGAGGGCGTCGGCGAGCAGTTCGTGCGCAGGCTCTGGGACGAGGGGCTGCTGCGCTCGATGCCCGAGCTCTACCGGCTCTCCGCGGAGCAGCTCGCGCAGCTCGAGGGCTACGGCGAGGTGTCGGCGGCAAAGGCCGTCGAGGCGATCGCGCAGTCGAAGAGCCAGCCGTTCGCACGCGTGCTCTTCGGGCTCAACATCCCCGACGTCGGCTGGGTCACCGCACGCAACCTCGCACGTCACTTCGGCTCTGTCGACCGCCTGCTCGTGGCGAGTCACGACGAGATCGAGCAGGTCGAGGGGATCGGCCCTGACCGCGCCGAGTCGATCGCTGACTGGTTCGCGGACGAAGGCAATCGCTCGCTCGTGGGCGAGCTCCGCGAGCTCGGGCTGCGGTTCGAGGCCGGAGCCGAGGAGCGGCCGGTCGAAGGGCCGCTCTCCGGTCGCGCCTATGTCATCACAGGGACGCTCGTGGGGCTCTCGCGCGAAGAAGCCAAGGCCGCGCTCGAGGCGCTTGGTGCGAAGGTCTCCGACTCGGTCTCGAAGAGGACGGCGGGCGTGATCGTCGGCGAGAATCCGGGCTCGAAGGCCGAGAAGGCGCAGACGCTGGGGGTGCCGCTGCTCTCCGAGGACGACCTGAAGGCGCTACTGGCGAGCGGCTAGCACTGCGGCGAAGCGGTCCTGCACGATGCGCGCCCACCAGCTCGCGACGGGGCTGCCGTTCTGGATCACCGCGAACGCGTAGCGGTTGCCGGCGAAGCCCGCGAGCGCCGAGGCGGTGTTCGTCGTTCCCGTCTTCGCGCGCACGCGCCCGCGCGCGGGGGGCTCGCGCATCCGGTCCTCGAGCGTGCCGCTGACGCCGGCGAGGGCGAGCGAGGCGACGAACGCGTCCCGCAGCTCCGGGTCGTCCCACGCGGCGCGCAGGAGGGCGACGAGCGCGCTCGCCGTCAGGCGGTCGTCGGAGGAGAGGCCCGACCCGTCCGCGATTCTGACGCCCCTCAGCGGAACGCCCGCCTGTCTGAGCACGTTCCGCACGACGCCGGCTCCGGCCGCGGTCGTCCCGTGCCCGGCGGCGAGCGCGCCCAGCTCCTTGAGCAGCAGCTCGGCGACGAAATTGTCGCTCTCGGTCTCCATCTCGGCGACGATCCCCGCGAGTGGAGGAGAGATGTCGTAGGCGAGCGGGAGGGAGCTCTCGCTCGCGCGCCCGACACCGGAGCGCTTCGCCACCTTCACGCCTGCCTCCGCGAGCGCCTGCCGGAAGAGCGATGCGGCGGCGAGTGCCGGGTTGTCCGAGGTCTTTCCCCGGTAGAGCGCCCGCTCGACGACGAGCGCGGAGAGGGGCGGCGACTCGAGCACATAGAACGAGCTCTTCCAGCCGGGGCCGGTGCGGACGCCGTCGAACCACGACTCGTCTCCGAGCACGGCGCCGGTGACCCGTGTGATCCCCCAGCCGGCGACCTGCTGTGCGAGCCCGGCCAGGTCCTCCGTGCCCAGGGTCGGATCGCCGTGGCCGCGCAGGACGAGGTCGCCCCTCCAGACCGTGCCGTCGAGTGAGCCGCGCCCGCGCACGTCCGTGTGGAAGCGGAATCCGGGCCCGAGCAGCGCAAACGCTGCGTAGCCGACCGCGAGCTTCGCGGTCGAGGCGGGCAGCAGCGGCAGCTCGGGGTTGCGGGCGAAGACGACGGCGCCCGTGCGCAGGTCGACGGCGACGGCAGCCGACCGCGCCGCGTCCAGGTTCGGTGTCGCGAGCGCGCCTGCGAGCCGGCGCGCCAGCGCCGTGTCGCTGCCGGGCCGCCCGGCGGCGGTGCCCGTGACGACGAGCGCGACGAGCGCTGCGAGGAGAAGCGCGAGCCGTGTCCCGCTCATGCCACGGCCGTCAGCGGATCGTGATCGTGACGGTCCGCCGGCCCCACGCGAGCGCCTGCTCCCTCGTCGGGAACCAGAGGTCGATGATCGCGCCCCGGACCGCGCTGCCGGTGTCGGCGGCGACGCCCTCCCCGTAGCCGGGAATCGACATCCTCGTGCCGAGCGGGATGAACGAGGGGTCGACCGCAACGATCCCCCAGCCGACGGGGAGACCGGTCGCGGTCGTGCCGGGCAGCGCGTAGCCGGTCGCGGAGACGGTGACCTGCGAACCGCCCGCGGAGACGACCGGCGTCGGCGGTGCGAGCTCTTCAGCGACGGACGGCGACGGCGACGGCGACGCCGGGACGAGCGCTGCGGAGACCGTCTCCGCGGCACGAGCCCGGGCCTCCAGCGAGGCGATCTGACGTGTGTTCAGCTGTCGCTCCTGCGCGAGCGAGGCAACGTAGCCCGATCGGTCGGCCCGGGCCGACGTCAGGGTGCCCTCGGCCGCCTCCGCCCGCTCGGTCAGCCGCGTGAGCTCGGCACGCTGGCGCTCGAGCCGCCCGTTCAGACTGCGGAGCCTCGCGCGAGTGCTTCTGGCCTGCGAGGCGATGTGGCGGCTCTGGTCGGCGGCGCGCTGGATCCCGTCGATGCCGCTGAGCGCCTCGTCGAGCGACTCGGCTCCCAGCAGCACGGCTATGACGTCGGGCTCGCCCCGTTCGTAGAGGACGCGCACGAGGCTGGACAGCTCATCCTGCGCGGACGCGACGGCTCGCTGCGTGATCCCGATCTGGCGTCGGGCCCGCTCCTGCGCCACCGTGAGCGTCTCGCGGCGTGCGTACAGCCGCGCGAGCGTCGCCCTCGTGCGGCCGAGCTCGGACTCGAGCGCGTAGAGCTGGAGCAGAGCCTCGTGCGAACGCGCCGCGAGCTGAGAGTCGCGCGAGCGCAGCTCCTGAGCCCGCTCACGCAGCGCCGGAGCCGAGTCTGCGCCGCTCGCCGCCGGGAGCAGCGTAGCCATGAGCACACCAGTCAGCACAGCAGCGAGACGCGCCGCACGCATCGTCGTTCCTCTCCGCACGGGCGTGGACCGTAGCACAGGGCAGGTGCTTGTGCGTTGCCGGAATGGCCCGTTTGGAGGGCTTTTTTGGCTTCGTTGACTGTTGCAGACGTCCGCAGCGGCTGCTAAGGTCATGAGCCTTGTGACGGACCGGACCCTACCGGTGCGTCTGCCGCAATCGCGCTCACCGCGCGGATCCCGCCTGAGGAAGCGGCAGGCGCCGGCATTCCTGACCGTACTTACGGCGATTCTCATCGGCGTGGGCTCTGCCTCCGCGGACCCGTCCATCAACAGCAAGCGCGCGCAGGCCCAGGCCGTGCTCGAGCAGGTGCGTGCGCTCGACTCCAAACTCGGGAAGGCGGCCGAGGCCTACAACCTCGCCAACATCCAGTTCGACCGGATCAAGGCCGAGCAGGCGACGAACAAGCGCCACCTCGCGATCGCGACCTCGAGCCTGCGCAACGCGCAGACCCATCTCGAGCAGCGTCTGATCTCCCTCTACGTCAACGGCCAGGAATCCACCGCCCTCGAGCTCCTGCTCGGGTCGGACTCGATCGACGACCTGATGGACCGACTCGATACGGCAGAGCGCGTCTCGCAGCTGGACACCCAGGTGCTTGCCGAGGTACGCGCCTTCAAGACTGAGACGAAGGTACGCAAGCTCCGGCTCCAGCGTGCCCGCACGCAGCAGGCGAAGGTCGTCGCCGAGCGGGAGTCACAGCGGCGCTCGATCGAGGGGCAGCTCGCCGAGCGGCAGCGGTTGCTCGCCTCGGTCAAGGATGAGATCGCCAAGCTTCAAGCGGCCGAACGGCGGCGCGACGCGCTGCTCGCCGCGCAGGCGCGTGCCCGGCTCGCGACCCAAGGCGCGGGGTCGAGCACGTCGGGACCGGCAGCGTTCGGCTCCGGTTTCACGCCCGACCCCGAGAGTTCGGAGCCGCTGCCGCCGGCGCGCTACGGCGGCGCGGTCGGGATCGCCATGCAGTACCTGGGCATCCCGTACGTCTGGGGCGGCGCGAGCCCGTCCGGCTTCGACTGCTCCGGCTTCATCATGTACGTCTACGCCCAGCTCGGTGTCTCGCTGCCGCACAACGCCGCCATGCAGTTCGGCTACGGGACGCCCGTGCCGCGCTCCGCGCTCGAGCCCGGCGACCTCGTCTTCTTCGACGGGCTCGGCCACAACGGCATGTACATCGGCGGGGGCCAGTTCATCCACTCGCCGCACTCGGGCGACGTCGTCAAGATCTCGAGCCTGTACGACTCGTGGTACGCGCGCACCTGGGTCGGCGCCCGCCGGCTGTAACCCCTCGCGCTCCTGGCCCGCGGGCTCCCGCCGGGCTCGACCCGGCGCCACGGATCAGCTCGCTCGCTACTCGCCGGCGTACAGCCTGTCGAGCTCGTCCGCGAAGTGCTGGGCGCAGACGCGGCGTTTGAGCTTGAGCGTCGGCGTGATCTCGCCCTCCTCCATCGAGAAGTCGCGCGGGAGGAGAAGGAACCGCTTCACCTGCTCGTAGCGAGAGCGGTCGGCATTGGCCTTGTCCACGACGCCCTGGATCAGCTCGCGGACCAGCTCGTTCCGCGCCAGCGCGGCCGGGGTCAGCTCGAGCCCCCGCTCGCCGGCCCATTTGCCGATCTCCTCGGCGTCGAGGGTGATCAGCGCGGCGACGTACGGCTTGCGGTCACCGACGACGAGCGCCTGGGAGACGAACTTCGAGGCCTTGAGGTCGTTCTCGATGTTCTGCGGCGAGACGTTCTTGCCGCCCGCCGTGACGATGATGTCCTTCTTGCGGTCGGTGATCGTGACGAAGCCGTCGTCGGAGATCTCCGCGATGTCGCCGGTGCTCAGCCAACCGTCCTCGCCGAGCACGGCGGCCGTCGCCTCCGGGTCCTTGAAGTAGCCCTGGAAGACGGTGGGGCTCCGCACGAGCAGCTCGCCGTCCTCCGCGAGCCGCACCTCGGTGTTCGGCAGCGGCGGCCCGACCGTGCCGAAGCGGTAGCGCGAGAGCTGGTTCGTTGTCGCGGCGGTCGTGCATTCGGTCAGGCCGTAGCCTTCCATGATGCTGATGCCGAGCGCGTCGAAGAACTCGGCGATCTCGGGCGAGAGCGGCGCGCCACCGGAGATCGGTAGGCGCAGGCGTCCGCCGAGCCGGGCTTTGACTCTCTTGAACACGAGCGCGGCGGCCAGCCGGTGGGAGAGCGCGAGCAGGGGCGGCAGCGGCTTGCCGTCGCGCCGGAGCACGCTTTCGCGCCGACCGACGGCCAGCGCCCAGTCGATCAGCTTCCGCTGCGCGCCGTGGGCCTCGTCGAATTTCGTGACGACGGCTGTATGGATCTTCTCGTAGACGCGAGGAACGCTCGGAAAGACGGTCGGCCGCACCTGCAGCAGGGCCGCGGCCACCTGAAGGGGGTCCGGCAGGAACGCGATCGTGAAGCCGCAGTACGGCCCCGAGAGGTGCATCAGGCGGCCGAAGTTGTGGGCGAGCGGCAGGTAGAGGAGCATCGTGTCGCCCGCAACCGTGAACTCCTCCAGCTCGTCGGCGACGGCCGTCATCGCGTAGTAGTTGCGGTGGCTGATCATGCAGCCCTTGGGCGGCCCGGTCGTGCCGGAGGTGTAGATGTAGGTGAAGAGGTCTTCCTCGTCGATCGCCGCCTCCGCGTCCCCCAGCGCGCTCGGGTTGCGCGCTGCGAAGTCCACGCCTCTGGCCCTGAGACCGGGTAGGTCCTCGTAGGTGAGCACGTGCTGGAGGCCGGGCAGCTCGCCGTGCATCTGCTCGACCTCTGCGAGCTGCTCGGAGTCCTCGCAGAGGACTCCCACCGCTTCGGCGTGCGCGAGGATGTAGCCGGCGTCCTTCGCCGAGCTGTTGGCGTAGATCGGCACCGAGAGCGCCCCGACGCAGCCGAGTGCAAAATCGAAGAGCGCCCAATCGAGTGTCGTCTGGGCGAGGATGCAAAACGCGTCTCCCTTGCGGACGCCGAGCGCGAGCAGGCCGTTCGCGAGCTGCCGGACGCGCTCGTCCGCCTCCTCCCAGGTGACCGCGTGCCAGTGGTCGTCGTGCTGGACGAGGTAGGCAGGGTAGTCGCGTCGCTGCGCGATCGCGTCGTTCCAGAGGCGCGGGATCGTCCGCCTGCCGTCTACCGCCGGTGGCGCGGACGCGAGTGCGTGCGGCGTCTCGGTCATCGGGCAGAGCTTACTCGCGCGGACGGGAGGGATCCGCCTCGCGGGCGAGAATCGGACTAGTCCATCCTGACCACACTCTGACTGGATCACATGCGTACGACCTAGCGCGACGTCGAGGCCGGCGAGATCGTCAAGGGCTGGGAGGTCGCCAAGGGGCAGTTCGTGCTCGTCGAGGAGTCCGACCCCGAGGCGCTCGAGGGCGCCGACGACTCGCGCGCGATCGAGATCACGCGCTTCGTCCCGCTCGCAGATGTGGATCCGGTCTACTTCGATCGCACGTACCTCCTTGTCCCCGCCGCGGCGCCCGCCGCCCGGCGGCCCTATGCGCTGCTGCTCCCGGCAATGCGGGAGTCGGGGACCGCCGCGCTCGGCCGCTTCGTGCGCGCAGGCAAAGAGTCGCTCTGCCTGGTTCGAGCGAAGGGCGACGCGCTTGCGCTCGAGACTCTCTTCCTCGCCGAGGACGTCTACTCGCAGGCCGAGATCGGGGAGGCCGTCGAGGGGGTCGCGGGCAAGGAGGCGGAGCTGGAGCTGGCGCGGCAGGTGATCGCGAGCCTCGCCGGGGAGTTCGAGCCTGCGGCGCTCGTCGGCGAGTACCGGCGCGATCTGCGCGCCCTGCTCGAGGCGAAGCTCCGTGGCGAGGAGATCGTCACGCCTGAGCCGGTCGCCGACGTGCCCGTGCTCGACCTGATGGAGGCGCTGCGGCGCTCGGTGGCGGCTGCGAAGGAGCCGGCCGAGACACCGAAGGCGGCCGCGAAGCGGCGCGCTCGCGCACCATCCGCCTGACCGCCCGAGAAGGCCTCGAGCGGCTCGTGCCGCTCGAGGAGAGACGTCTCACCCGTGCTCTGGCTAGCTCGCCTTGGCCACGCTTCCGATCGCTTCGAGCTGCGCCTGGAAGAGTGTCTTGTCGATCTTGCCCTGGTAGATCGGCACGCCTTCCTGAATGCACAGCCGGATGACCTCTTGCCGGTCGATCCCGAGCTCCTTGGACAGCTCTTCCGGGGTGAGATGGTTTGGCATCTGCTCCTCCGTTTCGTGAGACGAAAAAGCCCGCCGGCGCGAGTGCGCTCAGACGGGCTCGATCATCCCCTCGTTTGTCGTTCCCGGAATCAACGGGCCGGGATCCCCAAAATCTCCATCGACTCCAAGAATACTCGCGCCGCCCGACGCTCGCAACGGACCTCTCCTCGCGCTCGGAGATCGAGGCGCGCTAGACGGGGTTCTCGACGTCGAGGTACTCCCAGTCGAGGTCGAAGCGCTCTGCGATCCGCGCGGTGAGAGCCTGCACGCCCAGCCGTTCGGTCGCGTGGTGGCCGGCGGCGACGAAGTGAACGCCGAGCTCGCGCGCCGCTTGCAGGCTCGGCTCCTCTGGCTCCCCGGTGAGGAAGAGGTCGTAGCCCTCGTGCGCCGCCTGGACGAGGTCGTGGCCCGCCGCGCCGGTCGAGATGGCGACGCGCTCGATCCGCTCGGGCCCGTGTGGGAAGACGAGCGGCTCCCGAGCGATCACCGAGCGCAGGCGGATGAGGAAGTCGTCTAGGCCGCACGGCTCGTCCAGCCGGCCGCCGCTCCCGACCCCGCCAAAGGATCTCTCCGGCTCGATCCCGAGCGCCCGCGCGAGCTGGGCGTTGTTGCCGACCTCGGGGTGGGCGTCGAGCGCCAGGTGGTAGGCGAGCAGCGTCAGGTCGGCGCCGAAGAGCGCTTCGAGCCGGCCGCGCAAACGGCGGTCCACCACAAGTGGCTCGTTCCGCCAGAAGAGCCCGTGGTGGACGACGAGGAGCTGCGCACCCGCGTTTGCTGCTCGCTCGACGAGCTCGAGCGAGCAGGAGACGCCGCAGGCGATCCTCGTGACCTCGTCGGCGCCGACGACCTGGAGCCCGGGCATGCCGAACTCGGGGAAGCGCTCGACCTCGAGCAGCTCGTTGGCGAACGCGACGATCTCGTCTCGCTGGGCCATGGGCAGCGATTCTACGGCCGCGTGACCAAGATTGGCCGTTGCCCCGCCTCGAGCTCGTGCTTAGGGTGAGCGACATGAAGCGTCTGCTCCTCCTCGGCCTGCTCGCGATGCTCGTGGTCGCAGCGTCGGCCTCGGCCCGCGGCACGGGCTTCGTCACCCTCAAGCCGGGCGACGAACTCGACGTCCTCGGCACGAAGATCCTCTGCCAGATCACGCAGGAGGGTCCCGGCGAGAAGGCGATCGCCTGCTTCAAGGCCGACAGGAAGGGCCCGATCCCGGGCTCCTACGCCGTCGGTCTCACGCAGAAGGGCGGCGTCGCGGCCTGGCGGATCGACGCCAAGCGCAGCCCGCAGCCGGTCTACACCCGCAAGCTGTCCGCGACGCAGAAGCGGATCAAGGTGAAGGTGAAGCAGGCCACGCGGATCAAGGGCACGACGCTCGACTGCGCGGTCGTCCTCTCCGGGACCAAGAACGACGAGGAGACGATCTACTGCTCGCGTGACGACAAGGTCGGGCCGATCGTCGGCTCCTACGCGGTGCTGATGAGCGATTCGATGGTCGCGGTCGGCAGGATCAAGGCCGACCGCTCGACGACGATCGTCTGGACGAAGAAGCACTGAGCTACAGGGAGCGCTCGAGCAGGACGAGCGTGAAGTCGTACCCCTCGGCGCGTGCTGTCTCCTCGAGTGCGCGGCGAACGGCCGCGTAGTCGAAGCGGTAGTCGTAGCGCTTCCCGAAGTAGCTCGACTGCTCCGCGATCGTTCCGGTGCGCTCCTTGCCCTTGAGGCGCGTCGTCTCGGCCTTCACGTCGAGCCCGCCGACGAGGCCGGCGCTCGACTCCTTCAGCAGCTCGAAGAGGCGCACTTCGCGGCGCTCGTCGTCGACACGGACGCGGGCCCGGTAGACGAGCTTCTGGCGCGAGAGGAGCGTCTTCCGCTCTGCGAGCACGGCCTCGAGCGAGAGCGTTCCGTCGCGCCGCGGCTCGAACGTGGCCGGTAGCCCGAAGTCGAGCGTGGGGATGCGAGCATGCATGTGGCGGCCGCCGCGATGCTCGCCAGCCGGCGTCCCGTTGTCAATGGCACAACAGCACTACGCGTGAGGGCGGCAGCCGGTGGCGCGATTCAGCGCCACGCAGACCTCGCTCAGCCGCGTTGCCGAGAGCCTGCAGATCCGCGTGACGAACCGTGCCTTCCGTAGGAGTTGCACGTTGTCGAGGCTCAGGACGCATTCCGCCGGCATGCCGTCCTCGCAACCGAGCGGCACCTCGGTCGGAAGTCCCCGGATCGTTCGCGTGGCCGGAACGGAGACCAGCCGCGTCAGCAGCGGGATCGCCGTATCACGCGTGAGCACGAGGTACGGGCGCCTACCGGATCCGGGAACGTCGACCCACCACATCTCACCACGCCTCATGTCCGGCCTCCCGCTCCTCCTCGTCAAGGGCACGGGCAGTCTCGATCGCTGCCCAGTCGCTCCACGGGTGGTCTTCCTGCGGAATCCGCCCGTACCCGTCGAGGATCAGCCGATCGATCTCGGCGTCGCGGTCGGCGGCCGTGAACCGCTCGACGGCCTCCCTGATGACCTGCGATCTTGAGACGCGGCGTCGCTCCGCCTGCCGGTCGAGCAGGGTGAGCAGGTCGTCCGACAGCTGCACGAGCACCTGGCGTCTCGCCATCGCCATATTATGCCATATGCTTCAGTCGCCCGGTGGGGTCAGGAACTCGACGTTCGCGGCGACCACCTCGATCGAGCTTCGTTTCTTTCCTTCCTCTTCCCACGAGCGCGAGCGCAGCCTGCCGTCCACGGCGACACGCTTGCCCTTTGCCAGGAACCGGGTGCAGGCGTCGGCCTGCTTGTTCCAGGCCGCGACGCGGACGAAGTCGGCCTGCTCGCTTCCGGGCCGGTCGACGGCGAGCAGGAAGCTCGCGACGCGCTTCTCCTCGCCGACCTCCTTCAGCTCGACGTCGGTCGCGAGGTTGCCGATCAGCGTGACGTTGTTCACAGCTCCTCCTGTTGGCGGTGGAGACAACGTAGCGGCCGAGGTGTGCCGGGACTGTGCCGACTCGCTAACCTTTCCCCGCCCGGGGTGTGGCGCAGCCTGGTAGCGCGCTCCGTTCGGGTCGGAGAGGTCCCCAGTTCGAATCTGGGCACCCCGATAGGCGGCGGGGCCCCGAGAGGGGCCCCGCCGCGTTACTGGATGGTTCGGATCCGCTCGTTGCCGAGGGCGGCCGCGAACAGGAGCGCCGCCAGGGCGGCGCCTCCGGCGAGCAGGGCCTGGGGCGAGGCGAGGGCCGAGGCGGCGCCAGCGAGCGCGAGCCCGACCGGCATCAGCCCGAGCGAGCCGAAGTAGTCCACGCTGATCACTCGCGAGAGCAGGTTGCCCGGGACGAGCTCCATCAGCATCGTGTCCCAGACCGCGATCCCGAATCCGACCGCGGCGCCGCGCAGGGCGGCACTTGCAGCTGCGAGCGCGTACCAGGGGGCGAGCGCGAGCACGACCACGAGCAGCGAGCTCGCAATCCAGAGCAGGTAGCTGAGCAGGCCTCGGCGGCGCCGCGGGTCGAGCTGGCCGAAGAGGATCGTCCCCACCATCATTCCGGCGCCCTGAACCGTCATCAGCAGGCCATAGGAGCCGACGCCGCGGCCGAAATGGTTCTCGATGATCGAGGGCATCAACACCTGGTACGGGGCGAGCACGACCATCAGGAAGACGGAGAAGAGCGAGATCGTGACCCAGAGCCAGGGATCGCGTGCGACGTAGCGGATCCCGACTGCGATCTCACGCAGGGCTCCCTCCGGCGCGGCCCGCTCGAGCGCGCGCGGTCGGGCGAGAAAGACGAGCGCAGCCGAGACCACGAACGAGCCGGCGTCGAAGGCGAAGACGGTCGCCGAGCCGGTCGCTCCGTAGACGAGGGCGGCGAACGCGGGCCCGACCACAAGAGCAAACTGGCGGGAGATCCCGATCAGGGCGTTCGCCGAGGCGAGCTGCGGCTGCTCGACCACCAGCGGCACGATGCCGCCGAACGCCGGCGTGAAGAAGCCGCCCGCGAGGCCCTGGAGCAGCGCGGCCGCCGCCAGCACCTCGACCGAGAGCCCGCCGCCGAAGTCGATTCCGGCGAGGACGGCAACGAGGGCTGCCCGGGCGAGGTCCGACCCGATCATGAGTGCCCGCCGCGGATACCGGTCGGCGAGCGCGCCGCCGACGAGCAGCGTCGCGAGCATCCCGACCGCCTGCAGCATCAGGACGATGCCGAGCGCGCCCGAGCCCTCGAGCTTGAACGTCGTCCAGCCGAGCGCGACGAAGAACGCGGCGTCGCCGATCATCGAGACGGTCTGGCCCGACCAGAGGAGGCGGAAGTCTCGGCTCGCGAAAGCGCGCAGCACGGGCAGCCGAATCGCCATCGAGCAAAGCTATCCTCTGCCCGTGCTCCGGGCCGTGCTCTTCGACGTGGACTTCACGATCTCCCGGCCGGGCCCCGAGCTGCACGGGGGAGATGGCTACCGCCGCCTCGGCGAGCGCTATGGGCTCCGGCTCGACGCTTCGCGCTACGAGGACGCTCGCGACGCTGCGCTGCTCGCGCTGAAGCGCCATCCCGACCTCGACCACGACGACGAGCTGTGGGTCGCGTTCACCGAGGGAATCGTCAACGGCATGGGTGGCACGGGAGAGGCCGCCTACGCGTGCGCCGCCGAGCTCGTGCGCTCGTGGGAACGGCACGAGAACTTCGATCTCTACGACGATGCGCTGCCGGCGCTCGCCGAGCTGCGCGGCCGTGGCCTCCTGCTCGGCCTCGTCTCCAACACGGCGCGCGACCTGGAGGAGTTCGTCGCCCACCACGGGATCGAGGTCGATGCCGTGGTCGGCTCACGGGCGCACGGGAAGACGAAGCCGCACCCAGCGATCTTCGAGTCCGCGCTCGGGCTGCTCGGCGTCGGGCCCGCCCAGGCCGTGATGGTCGGCGACTCGATCGAAGACGACATCGAGGGCGCCCAGGCGCTCGGCATGCGCGCTGTCCTGCTCGACCGTGACGGCCGGCACCCGGGAGTACTCGACCGGATCGAGAGCCTCGCCTCGCTTTCCGCGGCGCTCGGCCTGGTCTAGCAGCGCTCGGTCGCCGGGCAGGTGCGGAGCACGTCCACCTGCAGCCGGCCGTCCGCCCACGTCACGCGGAGCCGGAGCGACGCAGCGTCGTTTGTGTAGTCGAGCTCCTCGAGCAGCCCCTCGGGGTTCGCCCGGTGCACGAGCACGTAGACGCCGGCCGGTATGCCCGCGAGGTCGAGGCTCTGACCGTGGAAGAGCGGGGGGTAGAGGTCGGTGTAGCCGATCGAGGTGCCCTGCTCCACACGCAGCGCCTCCGGCGCGCCCTGGCCGCAGTTCCCGAGGAAGACCGGCGGGCCGAAGCCGACGACCCGGCGCTCGGCGAGTCCCCAGTGGTCGGCGAGACAGAAGCCGCTCTTGCGATCGCGGAGCACGAGCGAGAAGTCGTCGGCCCGGCGCAGCTCGTAGCGCTGGAAGTCGATCAGGTGCCAGTGCGAATGCGAGTCGGCGTGGGCGAAGCGGATCCGGCCCGCATCCGGATAGGTGCGCACGCCGCCGTCCGAGAGCCGGACGAGCTGGACGGCCTCCATCGGGCCCAGAGCCGCCCCGCGGGCCCCTCGAATCCAGATCGGCCCCTCGCCGACATTGTCGGTGGCCGAGGCGAAAGCGAGAGTCGTGCCGTTCACGAGCAGGCGGAAAGGCGCTCGCTGGTCGAAGTCGGGGAGCAGTTCGCGGGGGCCCGAGGACGGGGTTGCGTCGTCCCTCGCTCTCTCCTCCCAGGAGCCGCCCGGCGCCAGTCGTTGGAACTGCACCTTGCCCACCGAGCTCCACGACGGGGCGATCTCGTCGCCAGACCCGCCGGCGGCCCGCCTCGACGCTCCACCGCGGGCGGCCACGACGTAGATGTCGAAGCTCCCTCCGGCGAGCGGAGAGGAGGCGTACGCGATCCACTGGCCGTCGGGCGACCAGGCGGGCATCACGTCCACGGTCTGGCGCCCGTCCGTCAGGCGCACGAGGGCACCTCCGTCGCGGCGCACGACCCAGATGGAGGCCCCGCGCCCACGAGGCTCCTGTCGCGAGAAGGCGATCCGGCGGCTGTCGGGCGACCAGTCGGGCCAGGAGTCCACGGCGGCTCCCGTTGTGAGCTGCCGGGCGCCCAGCCAGAGATCGCCGTCGCGGGCGACGACCGCGGCTGTCCGCGCTCCCGCCGGCAGGGCGGCGAGAAGCAGCGCGGCCGCCGCGAGCGCTACTCCAGCCCGAGCTCGCCGCGCCATGCCTGTGTGTGTTCGCCGAGATCCGGAGCCGCCTCGGCGCTTGGCGTGCCGAAGTGCGTCGCCGCTTCCGCCAGCGTCGCGACGGGGCCGGCGCAGACGTCCTCGCCCGCGAACAGGCCCAGCCAGTGGGAGAGCGTCTCGCTCGAGAAGGCCGAGGCCAGCTCGGCGGCGAGCGCCTCCTGACCGTCTGGGTCGAACTGACGCTCAGCCAACTCGGGCCTCCCGATCAGCTCGCAGAGCCGCGCGAAGAACGTCGGCTCGAGCGCGCCGACGGTGAGGTGGCGGCCGTCGGCCGTCGCGTAGATCCGGTAGCAGGCGAGCCCGCCGGTCAGGAAGCGGGGAAGCGGGTCGCCGTTCAGCCGGTGGGCGGCGAGCCGGTGGGAGCCGTGGGTCATGGAGACGACGACATGGCAACCGTATCCGCTCCTCTCCCGCTCAAGCAGCGCCCCGAGCACCTCGACCGTGGCCTGGAGCGCGCCGGCTGCGAGGTCGGCAGGCTGCACGGGAGGCAGGGCAGGGGCCGTGTCCGCGAGCACGCCGGCCCAGCCGAGGTAGTTGAGGTCGTGACCGGCGTACGCCGTGTGCGGGCCCTCGGCTCCGAAGCCGGTGATCGAGCAGTAGACGATCCGCTCCGGGAGGTCGGCTGGGCCCAGCCCGAGTCGCTCCGCGACGCCGGGGCGGAAGCCCTCGAGCACGACGTCGGCGCGCGCACACAGCGCGCGGGCGAAGCCGGGATCGGTCTTGAAGTCGCAGACCACCGACTCCTTGCCGGCGCTGAGCGCCCGGTCCCAGGCCGGGGCTGCGTGCCGCATCGGATCGCCCGAGGGCGCCTCGACGCGCACAACGCGGGCGCCGAGCCGCAACAACTCCCTCCCTGCGTAGGCGCCGGGGAGGTAGCGGGTCAGCTCCGCGACGAGCGCGCCTGCAAGCGGTTGCACGACGAATGACGGTATCACTACGATGAGCGAGCGTTGACTGCTCGTTCAATCGCTCAGGAGGAGAAGCGCCGCGTCATCCTCGACGCGGCGGTGCGGGTCTTCGCCCACAAGGGCTACCACGGCAGCCGCGTCGGCGACATCGCCGAGGAGGCCGGCATCGCGCACGGGCTCCTCTACCACTACTTCGCCTCGAAGGAGGAGGTGCTGGCGACCGTCTTCCGCGAGAACTGGGGCAGGCTGCTGGAGGCCTTCCACCAGGTTGAGGCGTCCGGCGAGCCGGCGCCCGAGCAGCTCCGCCGCGTTGCCAAGATCCTCCTCCGCTCGTGGCGCGACGACCCCGACCTCGTGCGCGTGATCGTGCGCGAGGTCGCCCGCAGCCCCCATCTCCAGCTCCAGGTTGACGAGATCCGCGAAGGCTTCTTCGTCATCCAGCGCATCGTCGAGCGAGGGCAGGCAGAGGGGACGTTCCGTTGCGACCTCGACCCGCGCCTCGTCAGCTGGATCTTCTACGGTGCCCTCGAAGAGCTGCTGACGGGCTGGGTGTTGGGGCAGCTCCCGGATGGGGACGAGGAGGTCGCGCGTGCCGAGCGAACCGTCATCGATGTCGTTTGCGGCGGGCTCGCCACCGGTCCCGCAACGCCGGCGTAGCGCAGGGGGGACTCACGGGCGGGTGATCTGGTCGCTCGGGCTGGGCGCGTTCGGGCTCGCCTTCTCCCTGACGACGACCGCGGCCTACCTGCCGCCGCTGCTTGGCAACTACACGTCCTCGACGACGCTGATCGCCGCCGTGCTCGCGGCGGAGGGGCTGTTCGCGATCGCGCTGCCGCTCGTGATCGGGCCGTGGAGCGACACCTTCCACACGCCGCTGGGCCGGCGGCGGCCCTTCATGCTCGCGGCGCTCGGCCCGCTCGGCTTCTGCCTCGCCCTGCTCGCGTTCATGCCGAGCCTGTGGACGACGGCGCTCCTGGTCTTCGCCTTCTTCTTCGCCTACTACGTCTACGAGCCGCCGTACCGCGGGCTGTACCCCGATCTCCTGCCGGCGGACATGTTCGGCCGGGCGCAGGGCATCCAGCACCTCTTGCGGGGGATCGCGCTGGGGGCCGCGCTGATCGGCGGCGGCGCCCTCTTCCACGTCTGGGAGGCGTCACCCTTCCTCGTCGCCGCCGTGGTGGTGACCCTTGCGTGCCTCGCGCCGATCGTGCTCCTGCACGAGGACGGCGGTCACGGCCGGGTGTTCGAGGGTGTTGGCGTGTATGTGCGCCACAGCTGGCGGGTCTTCCGGCGCAACCCGGAGGTGCGTAAGTTCCTGATCGCGAATTCGGCCTGGGAAGGAACCTTCTCGGCGGCCCGCACGTTCGTCGTGCTCTACATCACCGTGGGGCTCGGCCAGCCGCTCGGGATCACGACCGCGGTGCTCGCTGCAGTGGCGGGCGGCTACATCGTGTCGGCGCTCGTCGCGGGACGGCTCGGCGATCGCTTCGGGCTCGCGCGCGTGATCTTCCTCTGCTCATTCGTCTACGGCGCAGGGCTGCTGCTCGGCGGGCTCGCAGTGCAGTGGCACTCCTGGTACCTGCCTCTGATCTTTCTCGCCTCGATCGCGGGCGGCTCGGTCATGACGCTCGCCTGGGGCCTCCTGTTCACGCTCATGCCGGCGGCCGACCGCGGCGCGATCGCCGGGCTGGCGACGACGACGAAGGGATTCGGGCTGCTGATCGGGCCGCTGCTTGCGGGCGGCGCGATCGACCTGCTGGAGCGGTACTTCCCGGAGACCCACGGCTACCAGGTGCTGTGGCCGATCTGTGCCCTTCCGATTCTGCTCGTGATCCCGCTCGTCGCGGGCCTGATGGTGCACGCCGAGCGCTCGGCTGCCTAGCGGCAGGCGGGTTCGCTCTTCCGGCGCAGCAGAAAGCCGAAGAGCCGCTCGTACACGACGACGAACGACGTCACCGAGGCGCCCCGGGGCAGCTCGAGCAGGTAGTAGGAGCCGCACTCGCGGCGGGTCAGCGGGCCGTAGACCGCAGTCACTCGCGCAACGCTCTCGCCGAGCGCGAGCCCTTTCGTCGTGTGCCAGTCCGCCGGCTGCCAGAGCGTGAAGAGAGCCACTGCGCGCCCGTCGCGGAAGGAGACGCCGGCGCCCTTCGGCTGGAAGGCGTAGTAGTTGAAGTACCAGGTCTCGGCGGCGCAGCCGCGGCAGCGGCCGTAGGCGCGGCCCCAGGCGGCCTCGACCTGCGTCTTCGTCGCCCCGAGCTGCAGCCCGCCCAGGCTGCGTCCCGGCACGACGACCCCGGCACCCGGAGGCTCGGCC
>CAYGLV010000048.1:0-18900 GCA_964351025.1 uncultured Gaiellales bacterium
GGGTGAATCCGGGGAGGGCGCTCCCCCGGACGGGTGGTAGGATCGCGGGTGCCCGGTCGCGCTAGGTGGGGAGTTAGCGGTTCCCTGAACCCGACATCCGCTCCATGCGGGACCGAACGCCGTCCGAGGGACGGCTTCGCCGGGGCAGGGCCGACGCACGTGGTGTTGACGGTCAGGTTCCGCGCACTGGGAGATTCCGAACCGCGTCAGATCCGGAAGGAAGCAGCGCTAAGGATTCCCTCTCAGGTGCCGCGGCTCCGCCTGACCCGAGCAAGCGACGGCGGTTCCTCCCGGAGGAAGCATCTCGACGACGGAACGCGCGGCCGGGCGTTTCTCGCGCTTTGCGCGACTAACGCTAGAGGAGCGCCTTGGCTAGAGCTTCGGCGCGAGTACGGCCCACTCCGTGGACAGATACCCAGCACTCTGGACCGGCTTCGATCACTCCGGCGACCGAGCCGAACTCGTCGAGAAGCATTCGTGCGAGCCGGACGGAGATGCCGGGGACGGCGGCGAGGACGGCTTCGGGCGGATTCCCCTTCCAGTTCGGCATCTGGTCGTAGACCGGCCTCTCCGGGCGGGGCCGCGTGATCCGCGCTCGGACGGCAAGGCGCCAGAGCCACAGCGCGGTGTCCTGGACGTCGGTCGTTCTGATGATGTGGACCCCCTGCTCCTGAACGGCCAGGCACACGCCTCTGATCGCGTGCGGGTGGATCGGGCCGCAATCGAGGTTGCGGCCTTCGACCAGGAGAAACGGGCGGCTGCTCGCGCGGCGAAGCGCCCCCACCTGCCGCCAGAACCGCCCCTTGAGGAGCGAGTCGTGCAGGTCGAGGACGCTCTTCCGCTCGACGAGCACGCCGCGGGCCACGCAGTAGTCGCCCGCGGCGAGCGCGCTCGACTCAACCCCGACGCCGAGAGCGGCCAGCCGATCCGGCACGCCGCTCGGAAACTCGTGGACGTCTGCGAGGATGTCCGGACTGCGCCTCAAGGAGATCCGAGCGTGCCCGACCAAGCGTCGAAGCTGTGTGGAAGGATTGAGCCAACATGCACCTCACGTCCCTCCACCCTCTAGAGCTTTCGCCCGCAGGGCGAAACGTCCCGTGACGGCGCTTTACCGCAAGTACCGGCCGCTCGACTTCGACGAGGTCGTCGGGCAGGAGGCGGTGGTGCGGACGCTGCGCAACGCGATCGAGCACGACCAGGTGCGCCAGGCCTACCTCTTCGCCGGGCCGCGCGGCACGGGCAAGACCTCGATGGCGCGCATCCTCGCCAAGAGCCTCAACTGCGTGCAGGGGCCGACGGCGACGCCGGACAAGACCTGCCACACCTGCGTTTCGATCGCCGCCGGCAGCTCGCTCGACGTGATCGAGATGGACGCGGCCTCACAGCGGGGCATCGACGACATCCGGGAGATCCGAGAGCGCGTCGTCCTCCAGCCGGCGGAGGGCCGCTACAAGGTCTACATCCTCGACGAGGCGCACCAGCTCACCGACGCCGCGTGGAACGCGCTGCTGAAGCTGATCGAGGAGCCGCCGCCGCACCTCCTGTTCATCTTCTGCACGACCGACCTCAGCAAGGTGCTGACGACGGTGCGCTCGCGCTGCCAGACGTTCGTCTTCGCGCGGCCGCGGCTCGCCGACCTCGTGCGCGTCCTGCGCCGCATCGCCGACGCCGAGGCGATCGAGGCGCCCGACGCCGCGCTCGCGCTGATCGCGCGCGGCTCGCGTGGCTCGTTCCGAGACGCGGTCTCGACGCTCGACCAGCTGTCCGCGGCCACGGAGAAGGCGGTCACCGTGCAGTCGGTGCTGCAGCTCCTCGGCGCGGTCGAGGAGGACTCGCTCTTCCGCCTCTGCGACGCGATCGTCGACCGCGACACCGCCGGCGCCCTTGTCTTCATCGAGGAGCTGGCCGAGCAGGGACAGGACCTCGGCCGCCTCGTCACCGACCTGCTCGAGCACCTGCGCCACCTGCTGCTCGTCCAGCACCTCGCACACGTGCCCGAGTCGCTCCCGGTGACCGAGGAGACGCGCGAGCGGCTGCGCGAGCAGGCCAACCAGCTCCCCGAGGCCGCCGTGCTGCGGCTGATCGACCTGCTCGCCGTGGCGACCGAGGACATGCGTCAGGGCGGCGACCCGCGGCTGCCGCTCGAGCTCGCGCTCGTCAAGGTGACGCGGCCCGGCTCGGATCTCTCGCGCGAGTCGCTCGCCTACCGGGTCGAGCAGCTGGAGCAGCGCGCGGCCGCGCAGGGGAGCGGGGCGCACGCGCCGGCGCCTCCGGCCGCCACGGCGTCCGAGACCCCGCCGACCGCTCCGGCGCAGGCCGCGGAGCCCGCCCCCTCGTCGGCACCGCCGGTCGAGCTCGCGCAGCTCCAGGAGGCCTGGCAGCGCACCGTCGTGCCCGCGGTGAGCGAACGGTCGATCCCGCTCGCGACGCTGCTCGCCGACGCGCTGCCGGCCGTGCTCGAGGACGACGCGCTCACCGTCGAGTTCCCCGCCGGCGCGGACTTCCACCGGCGCCAGGTGGAGGAGCAGAAAAACGTGGAACTGCTGCACGAGGCTCTCTACGAGGTGACGGGCAAGAGGCTCCGGCTCACGTTCACGATCGGCGCCGGCGACGGCGAGCCTGCAGAGGAGGAGGCCAAGCTGGACGAGGACGCCCTGATCTCGATGCTCAAAGACACTTTCGACGCCAAAGAGGTGGAGGACCCCCGGTGAAGATGGACTTCAACAAGATGCTCCAGCAGGCCCAGCAGATGCAGGCGCAGATGCTCGAGGCCCAGGAGGAAGCTCGCGCCGAGGTGGTCGAGGCCTCTGCCGGCGGCGGCATGGTCACCGTCAAGGCAAACGGGGGCGGCGAGATCGTCTCGATCGCGATCGATCCGAAGGCGATCGACCCGGACGACCCCGAACTGCTCGCCGACATGGTGCTCGCGGCCGCGAACGAGGCACTCCGCTCCGCACACGCTCTGGTCGAGGCGAAGCTGAAGAGCCTGATGCCGTCGGGCTTCCCCGGGCTGCCCGGACTGTAGGGCTCGTCCGGAGCGGACAAGTACGCTTGCGGACGTGCTGAGCCCCGCGGTTGACAACCTCGTCGCCCAGCTCACGCGTCTGCCCGGCATCGGCACGCGCACCGCGCAGCGCCTCACGTTCTTCCTCCTCTCCGCGAAGCCCGAGGACGCGCTCGCGCTCGCGCACGCGATCACCGACGTGAAGGAGCGCGTCCGCTTCTGCAGCGAGTGCGGCAACCTCACCGAGGAGGAGCTCTGCGGCATCTGCCGCGACGCGCGGCGCGACCGGAGCACGATCTGCGTCGTCGAGCAGCCGGCCGACCTGCTCTCGCTCGAGCGCACGCACGAGTACCGGGGCCTCTACCACGTGCTCGGCGGCTCCCTCTCGCCGCTCGACGGAGTCGAGCCGGGAGACCTCCGTCTCGCCGAGCTCCTCCAGCGGGTCGAGCGCGGCGGCATCGAGGAGGTCGTCCTCGCCACGAACCCCAACATGACCGGCGAGGCAACCGCGTCCTACATCGCCGACCGGCTGCGCGGAAAGGTGCGCGTGACGCGGCTCGCGAGCGGGCTGCCGGTCGGAGGCGACCTCGAGTACGCCGACGAGGTGACGCTCGGGCGAGCGCTCAACGGCCGCCGCGAGATGTAAGAACGATTTTTGGCGCAAAGAGCGCTCGATCTGCCCCGACACCCCTTGACGGACGCCGGGCCGGACCGTAGAGTCGTGCGTGCTGAACCGGTGGGCCCTCGGGTTTGCCGGTTCGGCATTTTTACTGCCTTTTTCGGGCTCTGCACCGTCCTCCGCACCGAATTCTGCAAACAGCGGACAAATCGTCTCGCGGGCCTCTTGACTCGCCTCGCGTTGCCCGAATAGAGTCGCCGTGTTGAGCCGGTGAACCCTCGGGTTTGCCGGCTCAGCACTTGTTAGGAGGACGATCGGCCGCCTCACCTACAATCGAACGGTGGCCACGACCGACTTCGAGCCTGTTCCGACCGTCGAGCGCGACACCAAGCACGCGCCGCCCGGCACCGTCGTGATGAAGTTCGGCGGCACGTCGGTCGGCGACACCGAGAAGCTGAAAGCGGTCGCCCAGCGCCTCGTCGGCGCGCGCGAGGGCGGCAACCGCGTCGTCGCCGTCCTCTCGGCGATGGGCCACACGACCGACGAGCTGATCGACCTCGCGCACCGGATCTCCGCGACCCCTGACCCCCGCGAGCTCGACATGCTGATCTCCGTCGGCGAGCGGATCTCGTGCGCGCTCGCAGCGATGGCGATCAAGGATCTCGGGCACGAGGCGATCTCGCTGACCGGCTCGCAGGCGGGCATCGTGACCGACACCGTGCACGGCAAGGCCAAGATCGTCGAGGTCCGCGCGAAGCGGATCCACGCGGCGCTCGACCGCGGCACGATCGTGCTCGTCGCTGGCTTCCAGGGCGTCTCGACCGACCTCGAAGTGACCACACTCGGCCGCGGCGGCTCGGACACGACCGCGGTCGCCCTCGCCGCGGGCATCGGCGCCGACGCCTGCGAGATCTACACCGACGTCGAGGGTGTCTTCACGGCCGACCCGCGCGTCATCCCAACGGCCAGGAAGCTCGCGGCCGTCAGCTACGACGAGATGCTCGAGATGGCCGCATCCGGGGCGAAGGTGCTGATGCTGCGCTCCGTCGAGCTCGCGCGCAACCACAATGTGAAGCTGCACGTGCGTTCCACCTTCTCGACCGAGGAGGGGACGTGGGTGACGGAGGAGGACGAGCACATGCTGGAACAGGCAATGATCTCGGGGGTCGTGCACACGCTCGAGGAGACCGTCTACCGGGTCCAAGGTGTCCCGGCGGCGCGGCTCTTCGCCGCGCTGGCGAAGGAGGGCGTGAACGTGGACACGATCGTGCAGACGAGCTCGGAGATCGTCTTCTCGGCGCCCGACGCCGACCGTGACGACGCCGCGCGCGTTCTCGACGAGCTCGGCGCTCCGTGGTCCGGGCGCTACGACCTCGGCAAGGTGAGCGTCGTCGGCGCCGGCATGAAGAGCCACCCCGGCATCGCCGCGAAGACCTTCTCGGTCCTGTCGGAGCTCGAGATCGAGCCCGACGTCGTGTCCACCTCGCCGATCAAGATCGCCTGCCACATTCCGCGCGGCGACGTCGAGCGCGCGGTCACCGCGTTGCACGACGCATTCGCGCTGGACACCGTCGCCCTGGTGCGCGCCCAATGAAAGCTGCGCGGATCGGCATCGTCGGCGCGACCGGAGCGGTCGGGACGATCACGCTCGAGCTCCTGCGCCAGCGCGGCTACACGAACGTGCGCGCCTTCGCCTCCGCGCGCTCGGCGGGCCGGAGCCTGGGTGGGCTGCCTGTCGAGGAGGCGACGCCCGAAGTGCTCTCGGCCGGCGACCTCGACCTCTGCCTCTTCTCGGTCGGCACCTCGGCGAGCCTCGAGCTCGTCCCGCACGCGGTGCGCGGGGGCGCAGTCTGTGTCGACAAGTCGGCGGCCTATCGCCTCGCCGACGGCGTGCCGCTCGTCGTGCCGGAGGTGAACGGCGCGCGTGCGGCGGAGCACCAGGGCATCGTTGCGAATCCGAACTGCTGCGCCATCCCGCTCACGTGCGCGCTCAAGCCGCTCCACGACGCAGCCGGTCTCCGTCGCGTCGTGGTCTCCACCTACCAGTCCGTCTCCGGCGCCGGTGCCCAGGCGATGGAGCGGCTGCGCCTGGAGCCGCAGGCCGAGCACGACCTGCGCATGGACTGGTCGTTCGACGGCGTCGAGTTCGACGAGGAGGAGAAGCTGCGCGAGGAGACGCGCAAGATCCTCGAGCTGCCGGAGCTGCCGGTCAGCGCGACCTGCGTGCGGGTGCCCGTGATGGTCGGGCACGCCGAAGCCGTCTGGATCGAGACGCAGGAGCCGCTCTCGCCCGAGCAGGCGACGGCGCTGCTCGGGGCGGCGCCGGGGATCCGGCTCGAGCAGTTCCCGACCCCGGGCGGCGCGGCCGGCGGCGACGACGTCCTCGTCGGCAGGATCCGGCGCGACCCGACGGCCGCGAACGGGCTCGCCCTCTTCGTCGTCGGTGACAACCTGCGCAAGGGGGCGGCGCTGAACGCGATCCAGATCGCCGAGCTGCTCCTCGCGCCCCTGGCCGGCGGGCCTTCCCGGCCGGCGGAGCCGGCCTCCAGGCGCGCCTGACGCCGCTGGAACGCGAGGAGAAGCTCGGAGGCGGTAGAGCCTGAGCAGAGCACGGGAGCTCGTCGGCTTCCTGCCGGACTGCGCGGTCCTGATCCGGCGGCTGCTGCGCGACCCGCGCGTGCCGCGGCGGCCCAAGGTCGCGCTCTGGCTGCTGCTCCCCTACCTCGCCTCGCCGATCGACCTCATCCCCGACTTCATCCCCATCCTCGGCCACCTCGACGACGCCGCGCTCGTCGCGGCCGCGCTCGCGTACGTCGTGCGCCGCGCCGGCCGCGGGGTGGTCGAGGAGCTCTGGCCGGGCAGCCCCGCGGGGCTGCGTGCGATCCTGAGACTGGCCGCCGCATGATCAGCCCCGACTTCCTCTCCGGGAACGAGCGCTTCGTCGCGTCGTTCGACCTCGGCGGCCTGCAGCGATCACCTGCGAAGCGCCTTGCGATCGTTACGTGCATGGACGCCCGGATCCACCCGATCGCCGCGCTCGGGCTGCAACTCGGCGACGCGAACGTGCTGCGAAACGCGGGCGCAGTCGTCACGCAGGACGTGATCCGCTCGCTCGTGGTCTCGAACCTCCTGCTCGGCACTCGCAGCGCCGTCGTGATCGGGCACACGGACTGCGGCATGGTGGACTTCACGAACGAGGCGATTCGAGGCCGGCTCGCGAGCGAGCGCGGCGTCGACGCCGACGCGCTCGACTTCTACCCATTCGCCGACGTGGTGCGGACGGTCGCCGACGGTGTCCGGAAGCTGCGCGAGTCGCCGCTGCTCGACTTCGACGAGGTGCGCGGCCTGCTCTACGACGTGGACACCGGCAAGTTGGAGCCCGTCGAGGCGTAGCTACGCTGGGCGGCGTGATCCTCGCCACCCTCGCCGCAGCGCTCGCGCTGCTCGCGCCCAAGCCGGCAACGCTCATCGCGGCCGGCGACGTCGCCTCGTGCCGCTCGTCCGGCGACGAGGCGACTGCAGCTCTCGTCGCAAAGATCCCGGGCACCGTCGCCGTCCTCGGAGACATCGTCTACGAGCGCGGCACCGCCGCCGAGCTGGCCCGCTGCTACTCCCCGAGCTGGGGGCGCTTTCGCAAGCGGACGCGCCCCGCGCTCGGCAACCACGACTACGGCTCCGGCTCCGCGGCGCCGGCGATCGCGTACTTCGGCCTGCCGAAGCAGGGCTACTACTCGTACGAGCTCGGCGCCTGGCACGTCGTCGCCCTCAACTCGAACTGCTGGGCCGTCGGCGGCTGCGGCCCCGACTCGCCGCAGGAGCGCTGGCTGCGCGCCGACCTCGCCGCCCACCCGGCTCGCTGCACGCTCGCGTACTGGCACCACCCGCGCTTCAGCTCCGGGCTGCACGGCGGCACGACAGCGGTCACGGGCCTCTGGGATGCGCTCGCCGACGCCGGAGCCGACCTTGTCCTGGCCGGGCACGACCACCACTACGAACGCTTCGCACCGGTGAACGGCATCCGCTCGTTCGTCGTCGGGACCGGCGGACGGTCGCGCTACCCCGTCCTCCGCCGCACCGCAGCGAGCCAGGTCGTGGACGCCCGGACCAACGGCGTGCTGAAGCTGACGCTGCGCGCCTCCGGCTACTCCTGGCGCTTCCTCCCCGTTGCCGGCGGCACGTTCACGGACGCCGGCTCGGGCCGCTGCCGCTAGGGACGGGAGCGACCTACGGCTGCGGCGGCACAGACGCCGGCGCCGGCGGCAGGAACGCTTCCTTCAGCAGCGCCAGGACCTTGGCGCGCGGGCCCTCCAGCACCGGTTGCAGCCCGCCGAGATCGAGCCGGCAGAGCTCGACGAGACCGGCCGAGCGCACGGTCCGGAAGCCGAAATCGGCGAGAAAGTCGCGCGGGAAGACGGTGCGGTGGACAAGGAAGCGCTCGTAGGCCGACTCGCCCTCGGGATAGCGGTACGCGAAGGCCTCGAGCGCCTGCGCGCGCCGGTCGCGCGCCTCGCCGATCGCGGCGAGGAAGAGCGACTGCTCGACCCACTGCGCGGCTCCGGCGACGAGGTACGCGCAGGTGACGAGCACCGCGTCGGGCGACGGCGGGCCGGCCGGCAGCTCGGCCGCGCGCGGGAAGAGCCGCGCAGGCCCGAACTGCATCGCGCCCAGCAGCTTGCCGCCGTCGTCGTCGTCGTGGTAGACGACACCCCAGGAGCCCCACTCGTCCTCGGCCCTGTCGAGCCAGCGCGCCTTGTCGGCCTCACGGCCTCCACGCGACTGCCACCAGACGCAGCGATGGCAGACCCCCGGCGCCGACTGCAGCGTCGCGCCGGTGAGCCCGGAGACGCGCGGTGCCATGGCTTACGCCGCGGCGGGCGGTGGCCCGATCTCGTCCACGACGACGTCCACCGACTCGGGGTGGAGATCGGCCATCTTCGCGAGGTACGCGGTGACACGCTCCTGCACCTCCGCGCCGAGCACCGGCACGTTGGCGCCCCACTCCACGGCGAGGTGGAGCTCGACGATCTCGCGCCCCTCGCCGCCGGCGATGCGCACGCCGTCGTGGCGGTGGAGCGCGCTGCCGACGAGCCCGGTCACGCCGGCGACGTCGCGCGCCGCGTCCGCGGCGTAGGTCGCGAGCACGTCGCGCTCGATCGAGGCGTGTCCCTCCATTAGACGGAGTGTAGAACCAGCTCTGTCACTTCGGGGCGGGCGAAGAAGCGAAACGGCACGAAGGTCGTGCCGAGCCCGGGCGAGATGTGGAGCAGGCTGCCCGGAAAGCGGAAGATCCCCTCGAGCTCGCGCACCCGCGGATGCGCGAGCCCGAGCTTCCCTCCCGGGTAGGGCAGCGCGATCTGCCCTCCATGGGTGTCGCCCGCGAGCACGAGGTCGAAGCTGCCGGCCGGCAGCTTCCGTGCGATGCCCGGGAAGTGGCAGAGCAGGATCCGCAGGTCGGCTGTTCCGTCGGCGATCCGCTCCGGCCGGGCCCGCCCCGCCATGTACGACCGCGGGTCGACGCCGACGACCTGCACGCGGAGCCCGCGCAGCTCGAGCTCCACTGCTTCGTCGAAGAGCAGCCTCGCCGGCCGGAGGTCACTCAGGTCCACGGGCGCCGAGAACGGATCGCGGCTCTGCCCGAAGTCGTGGTTGCCCAGCACGCAGACGCACGGCTCCAGCTGTGCGAGGAGTCGCCGCAGCAGCGCCTCGCCGCCCGGCCGGGCGAGCAGGTCGCCGCTGACGAGCACCAGGTCGGGACTGCGCGCCGCAGTCCATGCGACGGCCCGCTCGACCGCCAGGCGCCCGCGCGAGGGGAAGCCGAGGTGGAAGTCGGAGAGGTGCGCGATCCGCAGCCCGTCGAGCTCCCGGGGCAGCCCCGCGATCTCGACCTCGAGCACGCGTGTCCGCAGCCAGCCCGCCTCGAACCAGCCCCACACCGCGGCGAGCACCCCCACGGCTCCGGCCGCGGCGAGCGCGATCACCATCGCCGCACGCGGCTCCTTAGGCCTCGAGCTTCTCGAGCACGGGCTGCACGGAGACGACGTGGCGCTTGAACTTCAGCTCCGCGTCCGTGAAGCCGGCGGCGACGCCGATCAGCTGCGAGAGGTGGAGGATCGGCATCTGGAAGTCCTTGCCCGTCTGCTTCTTCAGCTTCGACTGCCAGGCGTCGAGGGAGAGGTGACAGAGCGGGCACGGCGTCACCATCGCGTCCGCGCCGGCCTCCTTCGCCTGCTCGATCGGCTGGATCAGCTCGCCGAGCGCAGTCTCCTCGCGGGCCTGGATGATCGGGAAGCCGCAGCACTTGATCTTCGCCGGGTAGTCGATCGCCTCGCCGCCGCAGGCCTCGATGATCCGCTCCAGCGAGGACGGCGCGTCGGGATCGTCGTGCCCGAGCAGCTTCGACGGGCGCAGGATCTGGCAGCCGTAGAAGGGTGCGATCTTGAGGCCCTTGAGCCCGCGATGCGCGACCTGCTTGAGCGCCTCGTAGCCCTCGCCCTCCGAGACGAGCCAGAGGAAGTGCTTCACGTCGACTCCGCCGGAGTACGGCTTGACCCCGACCTTGACGAGGTTCTCGTTCACGCGCTCGCGCAGCGCGTCGTCGATCTGGAGCTGGTAGTTCGCCTGGCGCAGGTTCAGCGTGCACACGTTGCAGACCGTCATCAGCGTGTCCGACCCCGTCTGCTCCGCATAGGAGAGGATGCGCGCGTTCAGGTGCAGGTAGTAGTCCGGCTCCGCCTCGTGGATGTCGCCGGCGCCGCAGCACGTGACCGACTCGAGCTCCTCGAGCTCGTAGCCGACCTTCGGCGCGAGCGCCCGCGTCGAGATGTCGAGCTCCTTCGCAGAGAGCGAGGCGAGGCAGCCCTTGTAGTACGCGACCTTCTTCACTGTGTGACCCCTTCGTCGGTGGCCTGCTCGCCGGGCAGGTACGGCCTCGGGAACGAACCGGGGCCGTAGGGGCCACGCTCGGCCGCCGCGCCCCCACCCTCGTGGTGTTCGATCCGCGAGAGCGCCCGCTCGCCCTGGACGATGCCCTGCGCGCCGCTCACGCCCTGCTCCTTGACGAGGTCGTAGAGCGCGCGCGCCTCCTTCTGGTTCGCCGCGACGTGCGGCGGGAACGGCGTCGGCACCTTGCCCTTCACGGCGAGGCCCATCGCGAACTTCATCTGCTTGATCGACGTGACGATGCCCTGCGTCTTCGGCACGAGCTCCGTCTCGCGCAGCCAGCCCGTGGTCCTCGCCGACGTGACGAACCACTTCGCGTGCTTCGCGCCCCAGTCGCGGTCGATGCCGTGGCGCATCGCCTCGGCGCCGAGCTTCGCGATCGCATCGCGCGGGTCGACGCCCTTCGGGCAACGCTCCTGGCAGAAGTAACAGCGCGTGCACTCCCAGATGCCGTGCTCGGTGCTGTAGTCCTCGAGCCGCTCGACGGTTGCGGCGTCGCGGGGGTCGCCGACGAAGCGCATCCCCTTGGCGAGCGCGGCCGGGCCCATGAAGTCGGGCGAGGCCTCCATCGCGTTGCACTCGGAGACGCAGCAGCCGCACTGGATGCAGAGCGACTCCTTGTGCACGGTGTTCATCTGCTGCTGCGAGACGATGTGCTCCTGCTCGCCGGGGTCGGCGTAGCCGGGCTCGAGCCAGGGCTTCATCGCGCGGAGCTTCGCCCAGAACGGCTCCATGTCAACGACGAGGTCCTTGACGACCGGCAGGTTCCCCATCGCCGAGATCACCGGGATCTGGCCCGCCTCGGCGATCTCGTACATCCGCGTCTTGCACGCGAGCACGGCGGCGCCGTCCATGCGCATGCCGCAGGAGCCGCAGATCATCATGCGGCAGCTCTTGCGGAAGGCGAGCGAGCCGTCCACGCGATCCTTGACGATGTCGAGGCAGTCGAGCAGCGTCGCCTCGTCCGGGGCGTCGAACTCGTAGTCCTTGAGGGCCTTCTGGCCCGTCGCCGCGTCGTAGCGCCAGATCTTGAGGGCGACCTTCATCAGTACTTGCGCTCCTGCGGTAGCCACTTGCCCATGCGTACGTCTGTGTACGAGAGCTGCGGCCCATCGCCTGCCCAGCGCGTGCTCGAATGCTTGAGGAAGTTCTCGTCGTCGCGCGCCGGATAGTCGTACGGGCGCGCGTGCGCGCCGCGGCTCTCCTTGCGCGCGACGCCCGCTTGGAGCATGCAGGCGGCGATGTCGAGCAGATAGCCGAGCTCGATCGCCTGCGTCAGGTCGCTGTTGAAGACGTCGCCCTTGTCCTCGACCACGACCTTCCGGTAGCGGTCCCGGAGCGCGTCGACGATCTCGAGCTGGGCCTGCATCTTCTCCCCCCGCCGGAAGACGCCGAAGTTCTCCAGCATCGACGTCCCGAGCTCGTCGCGGATCTGCCACGGCCGCTCGCCCTCGCTGCGGCCGAGAAGCTTCTTCAGCTCGCCCTCGGCGTCGTTTTGCACCGAGTCGGGGACGCTCAGGGGAGGGTTCTCGGAGAGCGCCCACTCGGCGGCGGCCTTGCCGGAGCGGCGACCGAACGTGATCGTCTCCATCAGCGAGTTGCCGCCGAGGCGGTTCGCGCCGTGGACGGAGACGCAGGCGACCTCGCCCGAGGCGTAGAGGCCGGGCAGCTCGGTCGCGCCCCAGTTGTCGGTCTCGACGCCGCCCATGTGGTAGTGCGCGCCGGGCCGGACGGGGATCGGGTCGTAGATCGGGTCGACGCCGGCATAGGTCATCGCGAGCTCACGCGAGCCGGGCAGGCGGGTGAGGATCTTCTCGGCGCCGAGGTGGCGGAGGTCGAGGAGCACCGAGCCGTTGATGCCGCGCCCTTCCTCGATCTCGGTCGTCTCGGAGCGCGAGACGACGTCGCGCGAGGCGAGCTCGAGCGCGTTCGGCGCGTACTTGGCCATGAAGCGCTCGCCGTCGGCGTTGAGGAGGTAGCCGCCCTCGCCGCGGCAGCCTTCCGTGATGAGGATGCCGCTCGGGTACATCGTCGTCGGGTGGAACTGCATGAACTCCATGTCCTTCAACGGCACGCCGGCGCGCAGGGCCATCGCCATCCCGTCGCCGGTGCAGGCGTAGGCGTTCGTCGTCGCGCGATACAAGCGGCCGGCGCCCCCGGTGGCGAGGATCACCGTCTTGGCGGCGATCACCTTGATCCCGCCGTTCAGGAGATCCCAGCAGACGACGCCCTGGCAACGGCCGTCGTTCACGACGAGCTGCCAGGCGAAGTACTCCTCGTAGACGTCGAGGCCGCCCTGAACCATGCGCTTCATCACCTGTTCGTAGAGCACGTGGATGAGCACGTGCCCGGTGATGTCGGCCGCGAAGACGGTGCGTGGCGAGCCCGCTGCACCGAAGGGGCGCTGGGCGAGCTTGCCGTCCTCGTTGCGCGAGAAGACGCAGCCCCAGTGCTCGAGCTGGTAGATGTCGCCGGGCGCCTCGGCCGTGAAGATCTCGATCGCGTCCTGGTCGCCGAGGTAGTCCGAGCCCTTGACCGTGTCGAAGGCGTGTGTCTCGGGAGAGTCCTCCGCGCTGTTCCCGAGCGCGGCGTTGATGCCGCCCTCGGCTGCGCCGGAATGGCTGCGCGTCGGGTGCAGCTTGGAGACGATCGCGACGTCCGCGCCGGTGTCGTGAGCCTCGATCGCGGCGCGCATTCCTGCGCACCCTGCGCCGATCACGAGGACATCGTGGCTGGCGAACACCTTGGTGTGAAGCTATACGAAAACGCGGCTGGGCCGCGTCAGACCCGTAGGCCCGCCGCGGACACCGCGGGGTCGGCGTCGAACTTCGCGAAGTTGTCGCGGAACATCCCCGCCAGCTCGCGCGCCTTGCGGTCGTAGGCCTCCGGGTCGCGCCACGTCGAGCGCGGGTCGAGCAGCGCCGACTCGACGCCCGGGACGTGCACCGGCACCTCCAAACCGAAGACGGGGTCGGTGCGGTACGTCTCGTGGTCGAGCCGCCCTGAGAGCGCCGCGTGCAGGAGCGCGCGCGTGGCGGCGATCGGCATTCGGTGGCCCTCGCCGTAGGGCCCGCCCGTCCAGCCGGTGTTGACGAGCCACACCGAGGAGCCGTGGCGGCCGAGCTTCTCCCCCAGCATCCGCGCGTAGACGCCGGGCGGCTGCGGCAGGAAGGGAGCGCCGAAGCAGGTGGAGAAGGTCGGCTGCGGCTCCTTGACGCCGATCTCGGTGCCCGCGAGCTTGGCCGTGAAGCCGCTCAGGAAGTGGAACATCGCCTGGTCGCGCGACAGGCGGGCGAGCGGCGGCAGGATTCCGAACGCGTCCGCGGTGAGCATCACGACAGCGCTCGGGTGGCCGGCGCGCTTCGTCGGCAGCGCGTTTCCGATCTGCTCGAGCTTGTAGGCCGCGCGCGTGTTCTCCGTCTTCGAATCGTCGTCGAGGTCGAGCACCCCGTGCGCGTCCATGACGACGTTCTCGAGCACCGTGCCGAAGGTGTGCGTCGTACGGTGGATCTGCGGCTCGGCCTCGGCGGAGAGCCGGATCGCCTTCGCGTAGCAGCCGCCCTCGATGTTGAAGACGCCGTCGTCGGCCCAGCCGTGCTCGTCGTCGCCGATCAGATGGCGGTCCGGGTCGGCCGACAGGGTCGTCTTGCCCGTGCCGGAGAGGCCGAAGAAGACCGCCACCCGTCCGTCGTCGCTGACGTTCGCCGAGCAGTGCATCGGCAGGACGCCTTCCAGCGGCAGCCGGTCGTTCATCACCGTGAAGATCGACTTCTTGATCTCGCCCGCGTAGTACGTGCCGCCGATCAGGACCTCGGTGCGAGAGGGATGGAGAACGACGAACGTCGAGCTGCGAGTGCCGTCCGTCTCGGGGTCGGCTTCGACCGCAGGCGCATGGAGGACGAGCGCCTGGGGCGCCTCGCCCGCGGCGTCGCCGTGCGGGGGGTCGATGAAGAGCGTCCTCGCGAAGAGCGCATGCCAGGGGCTCCCGGTGACGACGCGGACGGCGATCCGGTGCGCGGGATCGGCGCCGGCGTAGGCGTCGACGACGTAGAGGTCCTCCTGCTGGGCGAGGTACGCGACGACCTTGCCGCGCAGCCGCGTGAACCCGTCCTCGGCGAGCGGCTGGTTTCCGTCCCACCAGATGCGGCCCTCGGAGCCCGGCTCGCGCACGACGAACTTGTCCTTGGGCGAGCGGCCTGTGTGAGCGCCGGTGTCCACGACGAGCGGCCCGCCTTCGGCCAGCCGGCCGTCGCCGCGCGCGAGTGCGTGCATGTACAGCAGCGATGTCGTCGGGGCCCAGTGGACGCGGTGGCCCGTGTGGATCCCGTGCGTCTCGAGGCCGACGCGGGCCTGAGGCGGCGACTCCGTCACGTGCGCAGCTCCCGGTCGAGCATCACGAGGAGTGTACGCGGGCCGCCCTAGACCGGAATGCCGGTCTCGGCGTCCTGGGCGACGAGCTCGGAGTAGCGGCCGCCGGTCGCGAGCAGCTCGTCGTGCGTCCCGAGCTCGACGACGCGGCCGCGGTCGAGCACGACGATCTGGTCTGCGTCCCTGACCGTCGAGAGCCGGTGGGCGATCGCGATCGTCGTCCGGCCCTCCGAGAGCTCGTCGAGCGCGAGCTGCACGGCTCGCTCCGTCTGGATGTCCAGGGATGAGGTCGCCTCGTCGAGGACGAGGATCGGCGGGTCGCGGAGGATCGTGCGCGCGATCGCGATCCGCTGCTTCTCGCCGCCGGAGAAGCGATAGCCGCGCTCGCCGACGACGGTGTCGTAGCCCTCGGGCAGCGTTGCCAGCAGTTCGTGGATCTGGGCGGCGCGTGCAGCGGCCTCGAGCTCCTCGTCGGTCGCGGCCGGCTTCGCGAAGCGGAGGTTCTCGCGCACGCTCGCGTGAAAGAGGTAGGTCTCCTGGGAGACGACGCCCACCGCAGCGGCGAGAGCCGGGAAGGTCAGCTCGCGCACATCCACGCCGTCGATCGTCACGCACCCCTGCGTCGTGTCGTAGAGCCGGGCCACGAGGTAGCCCGCGGTCGTCTTCCCCGACCCGGTTTCGCCGACGAGCGCGGTCTTCGCTCCCGCCGGCACGTCGAACGAGATGTCCTCGAGCGTCCAGGCGTCCCGGTCGTAGCGGAACCACACCGCCTCGAACCGCACCTCGCCGCGCGCGCGGCCGGGGAGCGAGCGCGTCCCCTCGACGATGTCCACCGGCTGGTCGAGGTATTCGAAGACGCGATCGAAGAGCGCGAGCGAGCTCTGCACGTCCACCGAGACCGAGAGCAGCGAGCCGATCGGGAAGAAGAGCCGCGTCTGCAGCGTCGTGAACGCGATCAGCGTCCCGACCGTGATCGCCTCGCTGCCGCGCGAGACGGCAAACCCGCCGAACCAGTAGACGAGGGCGGGCATGATCGCGAAGGTCGTCTGGATCGAGGCCATGATCCAGCGGCCGGCCATCCGGCTGCGCACCTCGAGGTCGGCGAGCCGCTGCGACTCCGCCTCGAACCGCTCGGCCAGCTCGGGCGCCCGGCCCATCGTCTTGCCGAGCAGGATCCCGGAGACCGAGAGCGACTCCTGAACGACGCTCGCCATGTCGGCCATCGAGGCCTGCCGGACGGTGGTGATCTTCCTGCGCTGCGCGCCGACGCGGCGCGTCATCCAGACGAAGAGCGGCAGCAGCACGAGCGCGAAGACGGCGAGCCGCCAGTCGAGCAGGAACATCGCGGCGACGGTGGCGAGCACCGTCGTCACGTTGGACACGATCTGCGTCGCCGTCGACGTGACGGCCTCCTGCACGCCGCCGATGTCGCTCGCGATCCGGCTCTGCACCTCGCCCGTGCGCGTGCGGGTGAAGAAGGCGAGCGAGAGCCGCTGCAGGTGCCGGTAGACCGCCGCCCGCAGGTCGTGCATGACGCGCTGGCCCACCTGGTTCGAGAGCAGCGTCTGGATCACGCCGAGCACGCCGGTGACGATCGCGATCGCGATCATCCCGGCGACGAGCCAGGTGAGGAGAGTCGTATCCTGCTTCGGGATCGCGTGATCGAAGACGCCGCGCAGCAGGAACGGCGAGACGGCGCCGAGCACCGCCGAGACCGCGATCAGCGCCGAGACGCCGGCCAGGCGCAGGCGGTAGGGCCGGAAGAGCCGCACGGCGCGCCGGAAGTTGGCCTTGCGAACGAGCTTGTCCGCGGGGCGCTCGGGAGCGTCCTCGCGCTCGAAGATCCGGCCGTGGCCGCGCGGCATGAGGGCTAGGGTACGGGACGCCGCAGGCCAAGCGTCTCGACGGCGGCCTGCAGCCGTTCGGTCAGCTCCCGGGCACCCGCGATCGTGGGCTTTGCGCGCTCGACCGGGATCGGCTCGCCAATCAGGATGGACACCTTGGGGAAGCCGATCCGGCCGCGCGAGAGCGCCTCGCGCGTGTTCACGAGCCGCACGGGCACGAGTGGCGCACCCGTCGCCAGCGCGAGCTTCGCCGCGCCCCTCGCCCAGGGCCGCTCGCCCCGCACCGTGCCCTGGGGGAAGATGCCGACGATCTCGCCTGCCTCGAGCAGCTCGCGCGTTCGCCGCAGCGCCTGGACGTCGCCGCGCCCACGCGAGACGGGGATGCCGCCGAGCGCGTCCATCAGCCATGCAACCGGACGGCGCCTCCAGAGCTCCTCCTTCGCCAGGAAGCGCACGGGCCGGGGCGTGGCGAGCGGGAGGACGACCGCGTCGAGCCCGGCCTCGTGGTTCGCGACGAGCACGACCGGACCGGTCGCGGGAACTGCGCCGCGCACTTCCAGCCGGTACAGCACCCGCGCGAGCGCGCGCACGGACATCCAGACCGCCCGGTAGATACCTACGCGCACGCGAACCGCTCGAGCTCCGTACCCACCAGCTCCGCCCAGCGGCCGGCACGCGGCAGCGGCACGGGCCGCCCCCAGGGCGCGCGCAGCGCGATTGCGTGGAAGGCGCCGGGAATGACCCTGTGGGCCGTCTCGACGCCGAGGGCCCTTGCCCGCTCGACGCCCTGCCGGGAGAGCGCCGGCCGTACGCCGGGGATGCCCGGGAACGGCGCGTCGAGGCCGCCGTGGACGACGGCGAACCGACGCCCAGCGAGCGGCGAGAGGTCGAGCCTCGGAGAGAGCCAGGGCGCGAGCCCAATCACCGTCGAGACGGACTCGTCCCCGGCGGCCCGCACCGCGACCGCCCCGCCCATCGAGAAGCCGAGCAGGGCGACCTCGTCCGCGCCGGTCTCGCGGGCGGCCGCGAGCGCCGCCCGGGCATCGTCGACGCACTCGTCGAGACGGCGCCACGACTTGACCCGGTAGCGCACCTCGAGGAACGAGAGCCCCGGAAGCCGCGGCGCGAGCCGGCCGACGAGCCACTCGAGCGACGCGCTCCAGTTTCCCGGTGTCTCGGCCGCCGTGCCACCGTTGACACAGACGACGGCGCGTGGGCCGGCGCCGGTCAACCGGGCCTCGGCACCAGTCTCGAGCATGATCCTCATGGGCAGGAAGCCTACGCAGCAGACGGAATCCGCTGAAGGATGGACACCGGCCCCGCGATCGAGCGCTTCCTCGAGAGCCCGGCGCTCTCGGCGGCGACTCGCCGCGCGTACGCAGCGGACCTCCGGCACTTCGCGTCGTGGCTCGCGAAGCGACGCCTGCGGCTCGACGACGTGGACGTCCGCGCTCTCTCCGAGTACGTGACCGAGCTGGGACGCGCGCGCAACGGGCTCGCGCCCGCGACGATCGGTCGGCGACTCGCCGCCGTTCGCTCCTTCCTGCGCTCGACGCTCGGCCCTGCGCGCGTGCCCGAGGGCGCTCTCGCCCCGCGCCGAACCCGCCGCCTGCCGGAGACGCCGAAGCTCCAGGAGGTGGAGGAACTGCTCGACGGGCTCGCGGGCGTTGGGCCGCTGCCGCTGCGCAACCGGGCGCTCGTCGAGCTCTCGTACTCCTGCGGGCTGCGCAGCGCCGAAGCGGTCGGCCTCGATCTCGGCGACGTCGACTTCGACCAGGAGCTCGTCCGCGTGCGCGGCAAGGGCGGCAAGGAGCGCGTCGTGCCGCTCGGCGAGGAGGCCGCGTACATGCTCGGGCGCTATCTCCGCGACGCCCGGCCGCAGCTCGCACGTGGCGCGGAGGACGCGCTCTTCCTCTCCACGCGCGGCCGCCGGCTCGACACGAGCGCGGTGCGCCGGGTCCTGCCGCATCCGCACCGCCTGCGCCACGCTTTTGCGACGCACCTGCTCGAGGGCGGCGCGGACCTGCGCACGATCCAGGAGCTGCTCGGGCACGCCTCGCTCTCGACGACACAGGTCTACAGCCACGTGGACGCCCGCCGGCTGCGCCGTGTCTACGACCGCTCGC
>CAYGLV010000049.1:0-18786 GCA_964351025.1 uncultured Gaiellales bacterium
ACCATGGCGACGTGGAATCCGACCCACCGCTGACGGCCGGCGATGTCACAATTATTATGAGAGTGCTGTTCGACATCCGCGCTGTTGCGTACGACATCCTCGATCTACTGAGGGACGACGACGATGAAGAGGAAGAAGAGGACTCCTAAAGAGCGCGCTGCCGAGCTCGTCCGGCGGGAGGAGCTAACCCGGCAACTGCGCGAGCGGATCGAATACCACCAGGCTCGCGCCGAGCAGGACGCTCAGGCGCGGCGCGAGCGCTCGTAGAGCGCGAGCGCTCCGGCGACCGCGACGTTCAGCGACTCGGCCGGCCCAGGGGTCGGAATCGTCGCCGTCTCGGCACACGACGCGAGCACCTCCCCCGGCAGGCCCTCCCGCTCGGCGCCGAGCACGAACGACACGGGTCCGGCCAGATCGACGCCGGCGAGCGGCTGCCCGCCGTGAGCGACGAGCGCGATCCGCCGGCCCGGCGCCTCGTCGAAGCCGAGGAGCGGCACCCGGAACACGGCCCCGGCCGAGGCCCGCAGGGCCTTTCCCCCGAGCGGGTCGGCGCAGCCGGCCGAGAGCGCGACCGCAGCACCGAACGCGTCCGCGGCCCGCAGCAGGGTGCCGACGTTGCCCGGATCGGCCACGTGCCAGAGCGCGAGGCAGGACTCGCGCTCGCCCCGCGGCAGATCATCGCGCCGGAAGACCCCGATCGTCCGCGCCGGATGCGGCAGCGCGGAGACCGCCGCCAGCAGCTCCGGCAGCACGTTCTCGCCTGCGACGAGCAGCTCGACCGGCTCGAGCCCGGCCTCGAGCCCGGCCGCGACGAGATCCTCCCCCTCGCAGGCGAAGAGTCCGAGCTCGTCGCGGACTTTCCGCCGCTCGAGCTTGCGCACGAGCTGCAGCTTCGGGTTCGACCCCGATGTGATCACCGGAGCCGGCTCCGGGTCAGGCGGCCTTGATCTCCAGGGCGGCCTTCGCCTGCTCGGCGACCGCGGCGAACGCGGCCGGATCCGAGACGGCGAGATCGGCGAGGACCTTGCGGTCGAGCTCGATCCCGGCTTTGTGCAGCCCGGAGATGAACTGGTTGTACGAGAGCCCGTTCAGCCGCGCTGCCGCGTTGATCCGCACGATCCAGAGCGAGCGGAACGTGCGCTTGCGGTTCTTGCGATCGCGGTAGGCGTAGGCGAGCGAGTGCTCGACCTGCTCCTTCGCGTACTTGTAGTTGGTGCTCTTGAGGCCCCAGTAGCCCTTGGCCTGCTCGAGGACCTTGCGGCGCTTCTTGCGCGCGTGGACGGATCGTTTGACTCTCGGCATCTCAGCTCAGCCCCAGCAGCTTCTTGACGGACTTCACGTCGCTCGCCGCGACGGGATTGTCCTTACGGAAGCCCCGCCTCCGCTTCGACGACTTCTTCCCGAGGTTGTGGCTCTTCATCGCGTGGCGGCGCATCAGCTTCCCCGCTCCGCTCAGCTTGAAGCGCTTCTTCGCCCCGCTCCCTGTCTTCATCTTTGGCATCTGATTTCACTACTCCTGCTGTCTTCGTGGGGCCGAGCACCATGATCATGTTGCGCCCGTCGAGCAGGGGCGGCGACTCGATCAGCCCGACCTCTTTGACGTCCTCGGCCATTCGCATCAGGAGGTCACGGCCCCGCTCCGGATGGAGGTTCTCCCGCCCCCGGAACATGATCGTGACCTTGACCTTCGCCCGCTGGTGGAGAAAGCGGACGACGTGGCCTTTTTTCGTCTCGTAGTCGTGGTTGCCGATCTTCGGTCTGAGCTTGATCTCCTTGACGAGAATCTGTGTCTGGTGCTTGCGGGCGAGCTTGGCCCGCTGCTCCTGCTCGTAGCGGTACTTGCCGTAATCCATGATGCGCGCTACCGGTGGGTCGGCCTGCGCAGCGACCTCGACGAGGTCGAGGCCCTTCGAGTACGCGTACTTGAGCGCCTCGTCGGTGGACTTGATCCCGAGTTGCTCGCCGTCCTCGTCGATCAGCCTCACGTTCGCGACCCGGATCAGCTCGTTGATCCGGTCTTGGGGCTGCGGCCGGACGGGCTCTGGGCGCCGTGACCGGGGTCTCAAAGGGTCTTCACCAAGCTGCTACGTGCCTCCTCCTTCAAACGACAAGACCGCTGCACGCAGCGGCCTCATTTTCTCACCAACCGACTCGGTTGAACCACCTAGAGCCTGTGCTCCGGAGGTGAGGTGCGAGGTCCGCGCCTGCTTGCTGGGCTAGATCGTAGCAACCGCAGCCCGCAACTCGGCAACGAGCTCGTCAAGAGACTGTGTCGACTGGCCCCCGCCCCGCGTGCGCACCGCGAGCGAGGAGTCCGACTCACGGTCGCCGTAGACGACGACGTAGGGCACCTTTTCCAGCTCGGCGTCCCGGATCCGGCGGCCGACCGTCTCGTCGCGCTCGTCCACGTCGACGCGAAAGCCGGCCTCGCGCAGGCGTTCGGCGAGCGCGCCGGCCGAGCCGCGATGCCCTTCACCGACGGGCAGCAGGAGCACCTGCACCGGCGCGAGCCAGAGCGGGAACGCGCCACCGAAGTGCTCGATCAGGATGCCGAGGAAGCGCTCGAGCGAGCCGAGCAGTGCGCGGTGCACGACGACAGGCGTGTGCTCTCGGTTGTCGGCGCCCATGTACGTCAGGCCGAAGCGGCGTGGCATCTGGGCGTCGAGCTGGATCGTCCCCATCTGCCAGTTGCGGCCGAGGACGTCCTTCATGAAGAGGTCGATCTTCGGCCCGTAGAAGGCGCCCTCGCCCTCGCCGATGACGTACTCGATGCCGTTGCGGTCCAGAGCGGTGCGAAGCACGCCCTCGGTGAAGTCCCACTCTTCGTCCTCGCCGAGCTTGTTGCCGGGCCGCGTCGAGAGCTCGGCCGTGGGCGCGATGCCGAACAGCCCGTAGAGGAAGCTCGCGAACTCCATGCAGGCGTCGATCTCGTCCTGCAGCTGATCTTCCCGGCAGAAGATGTGCGCGTCGTCCTGCGTGACGTGACGGACGCGTAGAAGGCCGTGCAAAGCGCCTGCGAGCTCGTTGCGGTGCAGGGTCGACGACTCCGCGTAGCGGATCGGCAGGTCGCGGTAGCTGCGCAGCCGGCTGCCGAAGAGGAGCATGTGTCCCGGGCAGTTCATCGGCTTGAGGCCGTAGGTGCGCTCCCCGTCGGGGATCAGAAACATGTTCTCGCGGAACTTCTCCCAGTGACCCGAGGTCTCCCACACGGCCCGCTCGTAGATGAGCGGCGTCTTCACCTCGAGGTAGCCGCGCGCCGTGTTCTCGCGCCGCCGCAGATCCTCCAGCGCGTTCCACAGAACCATCCCTTTGGGGTGCCAGAACGGTGAGCCCGGCGACTCGTCCGAGAGGTGGAAGAGGTCGAGCTGCGGCCCGAGCTTGCGATGGTCGCGCTTCTTCGCCTCCTCCAGCCGCTCGAGGTGGGCGTCGAGATCGGCCTGGGAGTAGAAGGCGGTGCCGTAGATCCGCGTCAACTGCGTGTTGTGCTCGTCGCCGCGCCAGTACGCGCCGGCGAGCGAGGTCAGCTTGACCGCCTTGATCGGGCCCGAGTCCTGCAGGTGCGGGCCGCGACAGAGATCGGTGAAGTCGCCCTGCGTGTAGAGGCTGATGTCGCCGTCGGCCGTGTCCACGAGCTCGACCTTGTACGGCTCGCCCTCGGCTTCGAAACGGGCGCGTGCCTCCTCGCGCGAGAGCTCGGCACGCTCCCAGGCCCGGCCTTCGGCCAGCTCGCGGTGGATCTCCGCTTCGATCGCCTCGAGGTCCTCCTCGCGGATCGGCTCCGGGAACTCGAAGTCGTAGTAGAAGCCGTGCTCGATCGGCGGCCCGATCGCGACCTTCACGCCGGGGTAGAGACGTCGCACCGCCTCGGCGAGCAGGTGGGCAGCCGAGTGGCGCAGGACGTGGAGGGCGTCGGGGTCGCCGGTGTCGCGGGTCGTCAGGATCTGGATGCGCTCGCCGTCGGCAAGCGGGGCGCGCAGGTCGCGCACGGAGCCGTTCGCGCGCACGAGCACGGCCTGCTGGGCGAGCTTCGGGCCGATCGCGCGTGCGGCGTCGAGCCCGGTTGCGCCGTCGGGCAGCTCGAGCGCGGACTCGTCTGGGAGGACGATCTTCATTCCGGGAGAGGATACGCGGGTCAGCCCGGCGGAGCGTCATCCTCGAGAGCGGCGCCTCCGGAGCGGCCGCCGGCGCCCGCCGAACGCGATCCGCAGCATGCTCGCCGCGGCCGCGACGAGCGCCGCGCACACGAGCCACAGCACGCGCCACGACCCCGTCGCGTCGACGACGAGCCCGAGCAGAGGGGGCAGCACGACGGGACCTCCGTAGACGATGGCGAGCGCATCTCCCGACATGCGTCCCACGCGCCCGGGGCCGGCGCGATCGGCGAGCAGCGCGTGGTAGGCGCCGTTCCAGCCTACGATCGCGAAGCCGGAGACGGCGACGATCGGCCAAAGCGCGGGGCCTTCGACCCCGCTTGCAAGGCCACCGAGCGAGCAGGCCGACAGGAGCGCCAGGCCGTACAGGATCGCGACCCTGCGGCCGGGAACGTCGCTCAGCCAGCCCCAGGTCAGCCGCCCGAGCGCTCCCAGAGCCTGTGCGAGCGCGAGCGCGAGCCCCGCCCGTGGCAGCGCAAACCCGTGCTCCTGGGAGAGGAAGAGCGTCAAGTAGGTGATGAAGCTCCACTGGATCCCGGCCATCACGAATCCGAAGACGCCAAGCGCAACCGACTCGCCGACCGCCCCGGCCGGGCGTACGGCGACATCCTCTGCGCGAGCGGCGACGGCGCCGCGCAGGAACACGGTTCCCGCAGCCGCGAGCATGCTGGCGAGGGCAATCAGCAGCAGAGCGCCACGCCAGCCAAGGAGGACCGCAGCGGGCGGCAGGAACGCGCCGGCGAGCAGCACGCCGAACGGCACCCCGGTCTGCTTGAGGCTCAGGAAGAACCCACGCCTCCGCGCGAGCCGGCCGGCCACGACGACGTTCGTCGGCGGATTGACGGCACCGTACGCGATCCCGACCAGGAGCATCGCAGCCATGAAGAACGCCCCGCTCGGCGCGAACGCGGCGAGGGTGACGGCGACTGCCGACCCCGCCATCGCCGCACCTAGGACCAACGCAGGTCCGGCCGAGTCGGTGAGGCGGCCCGCCTTGCGCGAGCTCAGGATCGCGCCGATGAAGACCAGAGACGTAAGCAGGCCGATCTCAGCGCGGGTGAGACCGAGAGCGGCCCGAAGCTCGGGGGCGAGTGTCCCCGGTGCAGCCGTGGCGAGCGTCCCGATCGCGAGCGCAGCAAAGGACACGCCGAGCACGGCGCCGGCGCCGGGGCGGCGCATCAGACGCGAGAAACGCCGAGCGCCCGGCCGATGAGCGCACCGACGACGAGCATCCGCGCAATCGGCTCGGCAAAGCGCTCGAGGACATCCCGCGCGCTCGGGTCCTCGATCGGTCGGACGGGACGGGGAAACTGGGTGGCCAGGACACAGGCCTGCTCGCGAACGGGGGCTGCCCGCCGGCGAAGCGCGTCGTCGGTCAGCCGGGAACGCAGGGCTGTCCACGCGAGCGCGAGCAGTCCCGGCTCGTGCACGAAGTGGCGGAGAAGGCTCGGGACCAGGATCGGCTCACCTCCGCCAACCACCGCCGCGCTCACCTCATGGAGCAGGGCACGGACCGAGGGCGGGAGACGAGCGAGGTCGGCCATCGGAAACGGCTCCCCTGCCAGCGGCGCGGGAACCCGACCCGTGGGCCTATTACCCCTGCCCGTGCCGTCCGATCCTCCGAGCAGGACGCGCAGCGCAACGAGGTTGCGCGCGTTGGCGCGCTCGTACATTGAGAGCGTTGCCTCGACGCGCGCGAGCTCCGCCTCGCCCACGCCAACCACGGCGAGCGCCGCTCCGGAGACCGGTGCGAACGTCGGGGCGGGCACCCGGGCGGCGAGGGCCGCAGCGAGCGCGTGCGTCGACGGATCCTTGAGAACGGGGCGCAGATCGGCCCACGTCGACTCGAGCCGTCCCGGCTCGACGGCGAGGTGGCGGTAGAGGAGGTTGACGACCGGTAGGCCGAGCGTGTCGCGAATGTCGTCGTAGATCGCGCGGATGGCCGCGGGGGCCTCCGACTCCGGAAGCTCCGCCAAGTAACGCTCGACCACTGCGCGCAGTCAGGGGACGAGGATGACTTTGCCGAACTGCCGACGCTCTTCGATCAGCCGGTGCGCTTCGCGCGCCTGCTCCAGTGGCAACGCGTCGTGGATCACCGGGTCCAGCTTCCCCTCGGCGACGAGGTTGACCACGTGGCGGATCTCGTCCGCGGTCGCTCGCACGGATCCCACCACGGACCACTGGTTTCTGAACAGCAGGATCATGTCGACGGGCACGACCTCTCCCGCGTGCGCTCCGACGGTCACGACCTTCCCGTTCTTTGCCAGCGACGCGATGCTCCCTGCCATCACGTCCCCGCCAACGGACTCCATTACGACGTCGACGCCGCGTCCGTCCGTCAACTCGCGCACGCGTGTCGCGAGGTCCTCGGTACGGTAGTTGACCACAGCCTCGGCCCCGAGTTCCCTGGCACGCTCCAGCTTCTCGTCCGAGCCCGCCGAGGCGAGCACCCGCCCGCCGAGCATTCGCGCGATCTGAATCCCGGCAGAGCCCACGCCGCTGCCCGCAGCGTTCACCAGGACCCACTGCCCCTTTGCGAGAGCGACCCGGCTCACGAGCGCGTGCCAGACCGTCCCGAACGTCGTCTGGATCGCCGCAGCCCGCTCGTACGAGAGCGAATCGGGCAGCCTGATCAGCGCCCAAGCGGGCGCGAGCGCGTACTCCGCGTAGCCGCCGGGACGCTGGACGCCAAGCATCTCGATCCGCTCACAGTGCATGTGCTCGCCGCGACGGCACCACTCGCACTCGCGGCAGTGAATCTGGAAGAGAGGAGAGACGCGATCACCGACGGCGACCTCGGTCACTCCTTCGCCGACCGCGGCGACCTCGCCTGTGATCTCGAATCCCAGCGTGTGTGGAAGCTCGAGCGGCAGCCTGGAGATTCCGCTGCGCATGTCGATGTCGACGTGGTTGACCGCACAAGCCCTGACCCGGATGAGCGCCTCGCCGGGACGCGGCTCCGGCTCTGGGACGTCCTCGCAGCGGAGAACGTCGGCCGCACCGTACTCGTGAAAGCGGACCGCCTTCATCGCGACGTCTCCGTCGTCAACGCTGCGACCGCGCCACGCCCGGTCGCAGGAAACCGCTCCAGGTATGCGGTCGTCTCCTCGAGTGAGACGACGTCTCCATACTTCGCGTTGATATCGAAGAGGTTCGCGTAGTGAGGCCCCTCAGCGCGGTCGGAGACGCACTCGCGAGGAACGATGATCCGGTAGCCGTGTGAGACCCCGTCGATCGCGGCAGCGCGAATGCACCCAGACGTCGAGCAGCCGGTGAGGATGACTGTGTCGACCCCCTCGGTCACGAGGAACGAGGCCAGATGCGTCTCGAAGAAAGCCGAGGAGTACTTCTTCGTGATGACGGGCTCGCCGTCCCTCGGCGCGAGACGCGGATCGATCTCGACGCCGCGGTCGCCGAGCTTGAGCTCCAGGAGAGCCGGGATCTTCTTGCCGAACATGCCCGCGTCGCGTCCATCCGCCTCGTACGCCGTGGTGAAGAAGAAGACAGGGGTTCCCCGCTCCCGCGCGACCTCGAGCAGCTTCTCGATGGCCTCGACCGTCGGCGTCTGATCGGAGCCCACCTTGTATGCCGGGTCGTTGAACGCGATCGCCATGTCGATGACGAGGACAGCCGGCCGCTCTCCGAAGCCGACGCGGCCGCCGAGACCGCGATCGGAGTAGAGCTCCGCGGTCTTGGCGCCCCAACGCTCGCCGATCTCCTGCTGCCCTGGGTCGAAGTCCTTCCCGAGGTCCTCCATGCGGTGCTTCAGGTCGTCCTGCGTCGCCATGTGGCCCTCCTCTTAGATGACGCCGAGCCTTTCGAGCTCGGCGAGCTCGTCCTCAGAGACGCCAAGCTCCCCGATGAAGACGTCACGATTGTGCTCCCCGAGCTCTGCGCCCGGATGCTTGATGCGACCGGGTGTGAGCGTCAGCCGCGGGATGACGTTCTGCATCCTGATCGGCCCGAGCTTGGGATGCTGGACGGTAGTGATCGTCTCGCGGGCAGCGTACTGGGGATCACGGAAGATGTCCTCGATCGAGTAGATCGGAGCGATCGCGCCCTCGTGCTCGGCGAAGGTCGCAAGCACCTCCTCGGTCGTGTGCCTGCCGATCCAGTCCTGGATCACCTCGTCGAGCTCGTCCACGTGTTCGAGGCGCCCGGTGTGATCCTTGAACCAGGGCTGCTCGATCAGATCCTCGCGGCCGACGATTCGCATCACCCGCTCGGCTATCGACTGGGCACTGCCGGACAGCCCGAGCCAACGACCATCCTTGGCACGGTAGGCGTTTCTCGGCGCCGTGAAGGGCGCCCGGTTGCCGGTCCGCGACTGGACGATGCCAAGCTGGTCGTAGACGAGCGCCTGGGGACCGAGGACCCAGAACATCGGCTCGAAGATCGACAGATCGATCACCTGGCCGCGGTTCTCACCGCTCTGCTCACGCCACCAGAGGGCAGTCATCGTCGCGAAGGCACCGGAGAGTGCGGCGATCGAATCCGCGAGGGCGAACGGCGGCAAGGTGGGAGGCCCGTCCGGCCAGCCGTTGATGTGGGCGTAGCCGGAGATGGACTCGGCGAGCGTCCCGAACCCCGGCAGCCCGCTGTACGGGCCCGTCTGCCCAAAGCCCGTCGTGCGCACGATCACGAGCCCCGGGTTGAGCTCATGGAGGACGTCCGGGCCAAGGTTCCAGCGCTCGAGCGTCCCTGGGCGGAAGTTCTCGATGTAGACGTCGGCATCTCGCAGGAGCTCCTTCATCAGCTCCTGCCCCCGCGTCTCCGAGAGCTTCAGCGTCACACAGCGCTTGTTCCGTGAGACGAGAGCCCACCAGAGTGAGACGCCGTCCTTGTGCCAGCCGAGCGTGCGCAGGCTGTCGCCGCTCGGATGCTCGACCTTGATGACGTCCGCACCGTAATCGCCGAGCAGACACGCGCTCATGGGACCCGCGAACAGGGTGGCGGAGTCGACGACCTTGATGCCCTCGAGCGGGAGGGGAGTGACGTGCTGGCTCATCGGGCATCCGCTCTTGTCGATGCGAGCGCGTCGTACAGCTTCAGCTTCTGGCGTGCCCGCTCGTAGATCGGATAGTCAACGAAAACCCCCTCGACCTGGATCGAGGCCGATCCGTCCGCCTCGGCAAGCTCGAACGCCTCAATGAGACGGCGCGCCCGCGCCGCCTCTTCCGGCGCGAGGTCGGAGTACGCGCGGTGGGTCGGCTCGACGTGCGGTGGGTAGACGATGATCCGCCCCTGGAACCCGAGCTGCCGCGACCGGAGAGAATCGGCGACGAGCCCCTCGTGGTTCTGAAGGTCGAGGTACGGCCCGTCGAGCGCGGGCCTGAAGCCTGCGGCGCGCGCGGCGACCACGACGCGCGACCGCGCGTAGAGCAGCTCCGTCGCGTCGGTAGTGAGGTCGACTCGGATGTCCGTCGAGAAGTCGCCGAGACCGAAGATCAGGGTGACCAGACGGGTAGGAGCGGCGGCGGCGATCTCCTCGCAGCGAACGAGACCCTTGGCGGTCTCGATGAGCGCGAAGAGACGGATCGTGCCGACCTCGATTCCGCGATCCCGCTCGAGATCCGCCAGGAACGCATCGACGCGCGGAAGGGTCCCTGGCTCCTCGACCTTCGGGACCATCACACAGTCGAGCTCGGCGCAGACGACCGCGTCGAGGTCGTCCTCGAGGCGCCCCGTGGTTTCGCCGTTCACGCGCACGCAGACGACGACGTCGGCGCCGTAACGAGGGAGCGCCGCGCGCACGGCGCCCCGTGCGGTCGCCTTCTCGGCGTCCGCGACAGCGTCCTCGAGATCGAGGACGACGACGTCTGAACCGAAGGTCCCGACCTTCTCCAGCTTTCGCTCGTGGTTCCCCGGCGCGAACAGCAGCGCGCGGAGTGGACACGCCTCCCAATCAATCACGCCTGTCACCTCCCACGTTTGTTGGAGACTTGACCTCGGAGCCGCGGCGTCGTTGAATCCCCACAATCATATTTTATTTTGATTGCGTAGACGTAGATGAACGACCACTACCCTGACGGCCGGCCGTGACGACCCTCCCTCGTCATACGACAAAGACCGAGCTCGCGCTCCAGACCCTGCGCGAGCGGATTAGCGGGGGACAGCTTCGGCCCGGGGAACGCCTGCGCCTCGACGTCCTGAAGGAGCAGCTCGGGATGAGCCCAACTCCGATCCGCGAGGCGCTCCGCCTGCTCCAGGCCGACGGTCTCGTCGAGTACCGGCCGCACCAGGGGATGCTCGTCGCGGACATCTCCGTTCACGACGTCGCGAAGATCTACCTACTCCGCAGCGTGCTCGAGCCGCTCGCGGTGGAGCTCGCCGTGCCGTCTCTCGAGGAGCAGCATCTCGAGAAACTGGAGCGCCTCCACGAGGCGCTCTGCGACGCGATCCACTCGGGCGGCGGCACCGCCATCTCCGGCAGCAACGCCGAGTGGCACTCGGAGGTCTACGCACGCTGCGGATCGGGTGACCTGAAGGACTTCATTCGTCAGTTGTGGGCGCGGTTTCCGTGGCGAACGATGTGGGTCCTCCCCGGACGGATCGAGCGCTCGCTCGAGGAGCACCGCGCGGTCATGGCGGCGATTCGCGCCGGAAACGCGAAGCAGGCCGCCGATTGCATGCGCACGCACATTCTCAGCGGCGAGGAGTCGCTGCTCGAGCGCATGGCCGAGCAGGACGCGGGGTCTTAGGGTCGCCGTGACCGATCCGGCGGATGCCTTGTTGTCGCGAGAGGACGTCGTGGGCCGGATTCGCCGAGGCGAGACCTCGTCGCTCGCGCTGACCGAGCGGTATCTCGCCCGGATCGAGGGCGAGGGCGGACCGGTCCGTGCGTTCGTCACGGTCACGGCCGATCTCGCACTCGCCCAGGCGAGCGCCGCCGACGACGCGCTCGCCCACGCCGAGCGGCTCGGCGCGCTTCACGGACTTCCGATCGCCATCAAGGACAACATCGATCTGGCCGGAGCCAGAACGACGATGGGCTCGCGCTTCTTCGCGGACAACGTTCCGGCTCGCGACGCCGAGACCGTGCACCGGCTGAAAGAGGCGGGCGCGGTGATCCTCGGGAAGACCGCCATGCATGAGTTCGCCTACGGCGGAACGACGCAGAACCCGCACTTCGGGGCCTGCCGCAACCCGTGGGATCTCGAGCGAATCCCCGGAGGGTCGAGCGGGGGCTCCGGCGCGGCGCTCGCCGCTGACCTGTGCGCAGCGGCCCTCGGCACAGATACGGGAGGCTCGGTGAGGATTCCGGCAGCGCTGAACGGCGTCAGTGCGCTCCGACCTACAACGGGCCGGATCAGCAATACCGGCGTCTTCCCGATCACGTGGACATTCGACACGGTCGGGCCCATGGCGCACTGCGTCGCGGACGTGGCGGCGCTCTACGCCACCTTGGCAGGCTACGACCCGGCTGACCCGCTCTCGCGTGACGTCGCAGAAGACGCCTCTCTCGCCGACCTCGAGGCGGGGGTCAAAGGGCTCCGGGTCGGCCTCCCCGAGCGGTTCTACCTCGAGGATGTCGATAACGATGTCGCGGCGTGCGTGCGCGCCGCCGCCGACGTCCTCGCGACGCTGGGAGCGGAGATCGTCCCGGTGGACATCCCGGGAGCCGAAGACGCGATGGAGATCGCCACCCGAATCATCCGGGCGGAGGCGCTCGCGATCCATCGTCGGCGTCTGGCGGAGCAAGCGGATGTCTTCGGAGACGACGTTCGGCGCCGGCTCGCCCTCGGGCACGAGATCAGCGGGGCGGACTACGCGGCCCTCCGCCAGGGCGCGCGTGTGTGGCGGCGGACGGTCGAGGATGTTTTCTCGCGCATCGACCTCGTGCTGACCCCGGCAACCGGAACCGTCGCTCCGCTCGCCGAGGACGCCGAGACGCTCGAGACCACGAGGCGGCTGACACGTCTGACTTACGGCTGGAGCCTCGCCGCGGTGCCCGCCCTCGCCATTCCCTGCGGAGCGTCTGCTCGCGGCCTCCCGGTCGGCATGCAGCTCGCCGCGGCGCCGTGGCGCGAAGCAACACTGTTCCGAGCCGGGCACGCCTACCAGCGCGAGACGGAGTGGCACCTGCGACGGCCGGCGGCGATTGGCATACCCCACGACCCCACGAGAAGGAGCACAGGATGAAGCTTGTCGATCAGGACATTCCCGGGCCGAAGCGCGACTACGTCGGCTATGGACGCCGGCCACCGCGGGTGGTCTGGCCCAACGAGGCCAAGGTCGCCGTCAACATCGTCGTGAACTACGAAGAGGGATCGGAGTACTCGATGGCGGCCGGAGACGGGCGCAACGAGGGGCTGGCCGAGATCAACTACACGATGGACCCACAGTACCGTGACCTCTGCGCCGAGTCCGTGTACGAGTACGGCAGCCGCGCCGGCATCTGGCGGCTGATGCGCCTCTTCGACGAATACGACGTGAAGAGCACGTTCTTCGCGTGCGCCGTCGCGCTCGAACGAAATCCAGAGGTCGCACAGTGGCTGCGAGAGTCGGGCCACGAGCCCTGCTCGCACGGCTGGCGCTGGGAGGAGCACTGGCTCCTCGATCGGGAGACCGAGCGCCAGCACATCCGGTGGGCAATCGACTCGATCGAGAAGAGCTGCGGCGAGCGGCCTCTCGGCTGGTACTGCCGTTACGGTGCGAGCGTCAATACACGCGAGCTCGTCGTCGAGGAGGGCGGCTTCGTCTACGACGCCGACGCGTACAACGACGACCTGCCGTACTTCGTCGAGGTGAAGGGCAACCGCCACCTCGTCGTCCCATACAGCTTGACGTACAACGACGGGCGCTACGTGCTGCCCCAGGGATACGCGAGCCCAACCGACTTCTTCGACCACTGCAAGCGCGCGCTCGACGAGCTTCGGCGCGAGGGCGCCGCCGGCTATCCGAAGATGATGTCGATCGGTCTGCACCCGCGGTGGGCTGGGCAAGCGGCGAGGACCTCGGGCCTGCGCGAGTTCATCGAGCACGCGCTCGCTCCGGGCGACGTCTGGTTCGCTCGGAGAATCGACATAGCCCGTTGGTGGCTTGAGCACCACGAGGAGTTCGAGCGCTGATAGGTCTCGAGGAACCGTCTTGAGACGAGCCTCCTCGTTGGGACGGGTCCCTCTGGAACTAGATTGCCGTGCCTAAACACCTGCCGAGCGGCCCGTCGGCGGCGGCCCATGATGCGATTTCCCCGGGCGCGTATGGCGCGCCCGGGGAAATCGCTCTCCAGGTGGCGGCCTCTAGATCGCGAGGTATGACCTGAGCACGTCGGGGCGCCGCGCCTCGGCTGCAGCTCCCTCCCAGACGACCTGGCCCTTCTCCATGAAGTAGACGCGCTCGGCCAGCTCGAGCGCGAAGCGGTGGTTCTGCTCGGTCACGAGGATCCCGACACCGCGCGATTTCATCTCGCGGAGCCGCGCCGCCAGCTCCGTCAGGATGATCGGTGCGAGGCCCTCGCTCGGCTCGTCGAGCATCAACACCCGCGGCTGGGAGAGCATCGCCCGACCGATGGCCAGCATCTGCCGCTCGCCACCGGACAGCGTGCCTGCGCTCGCGGCGCGCAGGCTGTGCAGGACGGGGAATATCCGGTAGACGTCGTCGCTTGTTGCAACCGCACCGGCCGCGGACCCGCGACGCGCGATCTCGAGGTTGTCCGCGACGGTGAGGTTCGCGAAGGAGCGAGCGCCCGACGGCACGAGCGCGAGGCCCTTCCGTACACGCCTGTACGACGGCAGCTCAGCGATGCTCTCGCCTCCGAGGCGTAGAGCAGTCGAGCGGTTCGCGACCACGCCGGCAATTGCGAGCAGCGTGCTCGTCTTGCCCGCGCCGTTGCGACCGAGCAGAGCGACTACCTCGCCCGCATCGACGCGCAGGTCGACGTCGAAGGCGACCTGACTCTTCCCGTAGAACGCGGAGAGGCCCGAGACGTCCAGGAGCGGACCGCCGCTGCTCACGCCGGGACCTCCGTCTCGTGGTCGGGCTCGCCGAGGTAGGCGCGCCGAACATCGGTGTTCGCCCGAATCTCGTCGGGCGTGCCCTCTGCCAGCACGGCGCCCCGATGGAACACCGTGATCCAGTCCGCGATGTCGAACACCACCTCCATGTCGTGCTCGACGAAGAGAACGGTGAGCCCCCGCTCGCGCGCAACCTCCTGGATCAGCCGAGTGGCGAGCCGCGTCTCGAGCGGCGATAGTCCGGCCGTCGGCTCATCGAGCAGGATCACGTGCGAGTCGACGGCGAGCGCCGCGGCGAACTCGAGCGACCGCTGGTCGCCGTGGGAGAGCTCTGCCGCCGACACCGACGCGAAGTCGCCGAGACCGACGAGTTCGATCAGGCTGCGCGCGTGCTGGCGCGTCGAGGCGGAGTTCTTGCCGAACATGCGTACCGTCTCACCTCGGGCCGCAGCCGCCGCAAGAGTGAGGTTGTCCAGCGCCGACAAGGCCCAGAAGAGGTTGGCCTGCTGGAACGAGCGAGCCACGCCGCGCCCGACGATCCGCCACGGCGGTCGGGCGGTCACGTCTTTCCCGTCCAGCAGGATCGACCCGCCGTCGGGAGCGATAAGACCTGTGATGACGTTGAAGAAGGTGGTCTTGCCAGCCCCGTTGGGGCCGATGACGGCGTGGATGCTCCCCCGCTTCACGTCGAGGCTGACGTCTTCGAGCGCGACGAGCCCGCCGAAGGATTTGCCGATCGCCCTGACGCTGAGGACGGACGGCCCGGATCGGTCGGCGAGCGCAACCGCGGGGTCGGCAGCTCGGCCGACCGGCGGCGGCGCCGGAAGGTGGACTACCTCATACTCCTCTGCCACGGCCGACTCGTGTGGCTGAATGGTCGTTCCCCGCGCGCGGCGGACGAGGATGGCCCCGGTCGCGAGCAGCCACTCGACCATCCCTGCTAGCCCACCGCTCAACGTGAGCGCCACAGACAGCACGACGATCCCGAGGACCGTGTCCCAGAGAATCGTCTTGGACAGGACGTAGTCGAAGACGAACAGGTAGAAGACCGCGCCTGCGATCGGCCCGAGGATGTACCGCGTGCCGCCAATCAGGCAGACGATGAGCGCAAGCGCCGACCTGTTCCAGTCCACCTGGGCAGAGGTGATCTGCGTCTCGCCGACGACCATGAGCGCGCCCGCGAGGGCGCCGAACGCGCCGGCCACGACAAACGCCGTGAGTTCGTAGCGCTTGACCCAGAGCCCGACGAACTCGGCACGTAGGCGGTTGTCGCGGATACCGCGCAACGCGTCCCCGAACGGGGAACGGGTGATCGCATACAGGACGCCCGTGGAGGCGGCGACGATTGCGAAGACGAACCAGTAGAGACGGTCCGCATGCTGAAAGGGAGAGATGAAGGCCGGCGGGAAAACGCCGGTCGTTCCGTTCGTTCCACCGGTCAGGGACTGCCATCCGTGAGCCGTCGCCCAAATGAGCTGACCAACACCGAGTGTCAGCAGCGCGAAGTAGAGCTCCCGTCCCCGCAAGACGACGAAGCCGATCGCGAACGCCGCAACCGCTCCGATGGCCGGAGCGATGACTAAACCCGTCATCGACGACCACTCGAGCTTCGCCACCGGGATCGCCACCGCGTAGGCGCCGAGGCCGAAGAACATCGCGTGGCCGAAGCTGACAAGGCCGGTTGTGGAAACGAGGAGGTTTAGGCTGAGGGCGAGCAACCCGAGGTAGAGCGCCTGCTGCATCAGGAGCACCGTGCCCCGGTCCGCGTAGAGCGGAAGTAGCGCCGCCGCGACGACGAGGAGCGCCGTCACTATCGTCAGTCCGCGCCGCGCGACGTCGCGCGCAGACGGGTCGGCGGCCATACTCCGCCGCAACTCGCCCGCCGCAGCGGTCAGCACGCTACGACGCGACCAAGTCCGAGCGCCCACTTTCCACCACCCGCCCAGCGTCAAGCCGCCCTCGTCCCGAAGAGACCTTGGGGCCTCAGGGCGAGGACGATCACGAGCACGGCGAAGACGATCGCAAGAGACGCCTGCGGCACCCACAGGATCCCGAGCGCCTCCGCCAAGCCGACGACGAGCGATGCGATGAAGGCACCCGCGAGACTCCCCAGCCCGCCAAGCACGATCACGACGAACGCGCGAATGATGGCGTTGACGGCGATCTCGGGACCGATCGCGCCCTGGAGGGAGATCGCGGCACCGGCGATTCCGGCGAAGAAGCACCCGAGCGCGAAGACACCGGTGAAGAGCAGGCGTACGTTGACGCCCGATAGGTGGAGCAGCTGTGGGTCGGATACGGCCGCGCGGATCATCCGCCCGAGCCCGGTTCGATAGAGGATTGCCCAGAGAAGGATGGCGACCGCCAGGGCAAGCGCCATGAAGAAGAACTGGTACTTCGGGATCTGGGAGTCGAACAAGCGGACCCCACCCTGGAGGAACGGCGGCGTCTGCGTCGACTCGCCCTGAGCCCCCCAGACTTTGCGGACGATGCCGGCGATGATCAGGACGAAGGAGAAGGTCACGAGTAGCTGGGTTAAGAGCGCGCGACCGTAGACCGGCCGAAAGAACAGCACTTCGAGTACGGCTCCGAGCGCGGCGATCACGACGCCGGAGAGCAGCAGCACGAGCCAGAACGCCGCATTCCCGTACCCCACTACCGAGCTCAGCTCGAATGCGACGTATGCACCGAGCATGTAGAGCGAGCCGTGCGCGAAGTTGACGATCCGGAGCGCCCCGAAGATGAGCGTGAGCCCGGAGGCGATGAGGAAGAGCACGGCGCCGGAGCCGAGGCCGAAGATGATCTGGACGAAGTAGCTGTTCGCTGTCGTTCCAAGTGCCATCGGCGGGCCTCCGTGCTCTTCCTCGCGTACCTCGACCCTAAGGGGTCGAGTAGCGGCCGAACTCCTCGTTGGCCTGGTCGGCCTCCTTTACCGCCTGGACAGCATCCTCGTACGCCGCCAGTGCGTCGGCGCCGACGTCGTTCGAAGTCAGCTCCGTCGCCTCCTCGGAGGTGAGGATGTCGTGCAGGCAGATGTTCGTGAAGTCGCTCAAGTCGTACGACGCGGGCACGGGCAGGGCCTCGTCAAAGCCAGTAAGCCCGACCTGCGCACAGTTGTCCGCCATGTGGTTGACCGGGTTCACCGGCGTCGGACCGACGTGGTACGGACCGTTGAATGTGAAGCTCCCAGACTCGACGAGCTCGGCCCACTTCTCCGGGTCGAGGCTTCCCGACTTCTCGATCAGCGCCTTGGACATGAGCACTCCGCTCCAGAAGGCCTGACCCCACGAAAGCGGAAGTGGATGGTCACTCGACCCGTACTGCTCGACGTAGGCGTCATGGAACCTCTGCCCGCTCGGGGTCAGAGCGAGCAGCTGCCACGCGCCGCGGTCGTAGGAGTACGAGTTCTCCGGGATCTGCCCGGCACTCTTCACGAGCTCCCAGCCCGGGGTATCGATGAGCCCCCCGATCGCCGGAGTCGAGTCGTGCCCGCCATCCTTCCACTGCTTCCAGAACGGAATCACGAAACCGGCGAAGAAGGCGCTGAAGATGCCGTCCGGCTCCTGCGCCATCACAGCGTTGATGAACGGCGTGAAGTTCTTCTCGTTGAACTCCGGGAACTGCTGCTGAACGATCTCGCCACCGTCGACGATCTGCTTGAAGTACTCGACGAAAGCCTTGGCGGCGTCCTGGCCGTATGCGTAGTTCGGAGCCAGAACGGCAGCGCGCTTCCAACCCTTGTCGGCGGCGAACCGCGCTGAGGCGCGGCCCTCGAGGAACGTCGACACTGCGGCGTGGAAGTTGAATCGCTCGAACTTGGGATCGAAGAACGGCTGATGGTCAGCCGCCTGGTTGGCGATCATCGGCTTACCTGCGGCCGTCGTCAGCGCGGTGACGGAAGCCATGCACCCTGAGCCCGTCGGGCCGAAGAAGACCGCGTACTTGTCGCCCTCGCTGAGGGCTTCCTTGTAGGCCCGCAGACACGGATCGACCTCCGGAAAACCCTCTTCCGCGATGACGAGCTCGAACGTGCAGCCAAGAATGCCGCCGTCCTCGTTGATGAGCCGCTCGGACAGCTTGGCAGCTCGTGCCGTCCCGAGACCGAGGTCGCCGCTCGCGCCCGCCAGGTCGATCGTCGTGAACGCCCGGACGACGCCGCCCGGGAACGGGCACTTCGCGGCCGCCGTCGTGCCGGCTTGCGTGGCCACCGTATCCTCAGTCGACGCAGCTTCGTTCCCCCCGCCGCAGCCGGCGGCGAGCACGGCGAGCACCGTGACCAGGGCGAGCAGAGCCGCCTTCGTCGAGGTGCGAAGCACCCGATTTCTTGCGCAAGTCTTCATGCATCTCCCTCCGCCCGGGAGACCGGGCTCCGAAGTGAAGAACATTATTTTTTATTCTCCTTGCCTATTCTCATGCCGTCGCGCGAGGTCTGTCAATCAGACGACCAGACGGGCTCTCGTCGAGACGCTCGTGATAAGAGAAGGACGTCCCGTAGATGCGCGTGAGCTGGGGTAGCGCTCGTGGCCGCGCCGGTACGCGTCGGCGAGCGAGGTCACCTTGGCGGTCTTGATCGGGCCCGAGTCTCGGAGGTCTGGGCCGTGGCAGAGAGATGAGCGCGTCAGCGCGGCGGAGCGTCGTCGAGAGCCGCATCCCGGATCGCCGCCGGCGCCCTCAGCCAG
>CAYGLV010000050.1:0-17676 GCA_964351025.1 uncultured Gaiellales bacterium
GTCGCCGCCCCCTGGAACGGCTCCACCGCCGAGGGGTGGTTGTGGCTCTCGACCTTGAAGGCGACCGCCTCGCCCTCGCCGAGGTCGAGCACGCCGGCGTTCTCGCCCGGCCCCTGGAGGACCCGCGTGCCTGTGGTCGGAAACCGCTTCAGCAGGAGCGCCGAGTGCTTGTAGCCGCAGTGCTCCGACCAGAGCAGCGAGAAGACCGCGAGCTCGAAGTGGTTCGGGTCGCGCTCGAGCAGCGAGACGATACGGGCGAGCTCCCCGTCGGTCAGGCCGAGGGCCCGGTGCAAGGGCTGTTCCGCGACAGAGCTCAGAAGCTGAGTCTAGCCGTGCCTGCCGACGCCCCTCCCGCTTCGCCTCACGCCGCGGCCGGGCGCCACGTTGAATAGCACGATGAGCCGCCGCCACCTCCTCATGCTGCTCGCCCTGTCGGCGCTCTGGGGCGCCTCGTTCATGTTCATCAAGGTGGGCGTCCGCGACTTCGAGCCGGCCACGCTCGTCTGGCTGCGGCTGACGGTCGCCGCCGTGACGCTCGCGCCGATCGCGCTGCTCTCGGCCGGCCGCTCGGTGCTCGCCGAGGTGCGGGCCGAGTGGCGGGGATTGACCGTGCTGGGCGCCGCCAACTCGGTGATCCCGTTCTGGTTCCTGTCCTGGGGTGAGACGCGGATCGACTCGGGCCTCGCGGCGATCATCCAGGCTTCGGCGCCGATCTTCACCGCACTGCTCGCCTGGCGCTTCAGCCGCTCCGAGCAGGTGAGCGGCGCGCGCCTTGCCGGTGTCCTCATCGGCTTCGCCGGCGTTGCCCTGCTCGTCGGCGGCCAGCGTGGTGGGGCCGCGCTCGGCGCGCTCGCCGTGCTCGTGACAGCCTTCTTCTACGCCGCGGCTGGGCTCTGGGGAGGAAGGCGGATGGGCCATGTCAGGCCGCTGACGCTCGCGTTCGGGACGATGGCGACGGGCTCTCTCGTGACGCTCCCATTCGGGCTCGCGCAGCTTCCCGCCGACCTGCCGGGTTGGAAGCCGGCCGTCTCGGTGCTCGCGCTCGGCGTGGGCGGCTCGGCGCTCGCCTACCTCCTGTACTTCGCGATCCTGGTCGGTGCCGGAGCCTCACGGGCGATCCTCGTCACCTACCTCGTGCCGGCCGCGGCGCTCGCGTACGGCGTCACGCTGCTCGGCGAGCCGCTGGAGGCGACGGCGCTCGGAGGGCTCGCGCTCGTACTCACGGGTGTTGCCCTCGGCACCGGCGCCCTCCGGCTCACCCGCCGGGGTAGCCTGCGCGCGTGAGCCGCCCTGCGTCGACCTCCTACGCCCGCGCGTTCCTCGGGCGTCGCTCGCGGCGCCGGGCCGGAGGGGACAGTATGGGTAATACGGCCCCGGAGAGACCGGTGCCGCGAGCGGCGTCAGGCGGCGGCGGAGCCGGGCGCGGCCCGGCGGGAGCCGATGCCGGCGAGGGGCGCGCGTGAACCGCTACGGGCCACTGATCCTCGTGCTGGCAGCGGTCTGGGGTGCCTCGTACCTCTTCATCAAGGTCGCGGTGGACGACGTCGAGCCGTCCGTGCTGATGGCGGTGCGCGGCCTCGGCGCAGGTGCGGTGCTGCTCGGCTACCTCGCGTGGCGCGAGGGCGGCCGCAGGGCGCTCGCCCAGCTCCGTGCGGCGTGGGCCCCGTGCCTCGTGCTCGGCGTGATCAACGCGGCGCTGCCGTTCTGGCTCATCGCCTGGGGCGAGAAGCACATCGACTCGAGCGTGGCCGGGATCGCGCAGGCGACGGTGCCGATGTTCACCCTCCTGGTCGCGCTGCGCTTCCTGCCCCACGACCGATTGACGCCCGGGCGGATCGCCGGGCTCGGGCTCGGTGCCGTCGGTGTCGCCGTGCTCATGGGCTTCCACCCGGACGGCGGCTGGTGGGCGGCCGCGGGAACGCTCGCGATCGTCGGCTCGTCACTCTCGTACGCGGTGGCGGGCGTCTTCGGCCAGCTGCGCATGCGGACGGTCTCCGGCCCGGTGCTCGCCACCGGCTCGATGCTCGCCTGCGGCGCGATCCTCGCCCCCGTCGCCGTGTTGCAGTTCCCACACGAGGTGCCGAGCCTCGAGGGAGCGGCGTCGGTCGCCGCGCTGACACTGCTCGGAACGGCGCTCGCACAGCTGATCCTCTACCGGGTGCTCCGCCTGCACGGGACGCACCGCCTCAGCCTCGTTACCTACCTGATGCCGCCGTTCGCGGTCGTCTACGGCGCCGTGCTGCTCGACGAGGCGGTGACCGCGCGGGTGCTCGGCGGGCTGGCGCTGATCCTCGGCGGTGTGGCGCTCGCCTCCGGCGCGTTGAAGCTGCCCCGCCGCACCGTGATCGCCGAGGCGCCGTGAGCAGCACCGTCTCGATCCGCCACGCGTCTCCCGCGGACCTCGATTTCCTCGTCGAGCTCGTCAACCACGAGGAGGTCGATCCGTTCCTCGGCCTGCGGCGCGCACGCGACCGGGCGTCGATCCTCGCCCAGATCGAGCGCACGCAGGCCGAGCCGGACTCGTTCGGCCGGCTGATCATCGAGGCCGAGGGCGAGCGAGCAGGCCTTCTGGGCTACAAGTGCGTCAATCCGATCCACCGGATCGCGGAGATCGAGGCGCTCGCCGTCCACCCGGACTTCCGCGACCGCGGGATCGCCGGTGAGGCGGTGGGCCTGCTCCAGCGCCTCCTGATCTTCGAGCTGGGCTACCACCGGCTCGAGCTCGAGTGCTACAGCTTCAACGAGCGCGCGATCCGCCACGCAGAGCGCGCGGGTTTCATCCGCGAGGGTGTGAAGAGGAAGGCCTACTGGCGCCATGACGAGTGGGTGGACGGCGTCTTCTTCGGCCTCGTCGCCGACGACCTCGACGGCTAGAGCTCCACGCGCCGAGTATTTCAGTACGGTGCAGCCGTGAAGCTCGTTTCCCTCGTGGCCGCCCTCGCGCTCGTCGCCACCACCGCCGCGTTCGCGGCGCCGCCCCGGCTCGTGGCACCAGCGGCTTTCGCCAAGGCCGTGGCGCAGAAGGGGACGGTTACGATCAACGTGCACGTCCCCGACGAGGGCTCGCTCGCCGGCACCGACCTCTGGATCCCGTTCGACCGCATCGCGGCGAGCCGCACCCGGCTCCCGGCGCGGAAGACAACGAAGCTTGCGGTCTACTGCCGGAGCGGGAGCATGAGCGCGATCGCGGTCAGCGAGCTCAAGCGTCTCGGTTACCGCAACATCGTCGAGCTGCGCGGCGGGATGGTTGCGTGGAAGGCGTCGGGCCGCCGCCTCCTGCCGCCGCGCTCGGGTTAGGGTTCCACGATGGAGCTCATCCACACCTGCTATCGCATCGGCGAGATCGAGCGCTCGGTCGCCTTCTACACGGCGCTCGGCTTCGAGGAGCGCGGCCGGCTGCCGATCCGCGACGAGGCGATCAACGTCTTCATGGGGCTGCCCGGGCACGGCGACCAGCTCGAGCTGACCTACAACTTCGGCGTCGCCTCGTACGAGCTCGGCACCGGCTACGGGCACATCGCGCTGAGGGTGGACGACATGGCGGCGACGCTCGCCCGCCTTGCCGCCGAGGGGACCGAGCCGGAGCGCCCGCCGTACCGGATCCGCGAGGGCGGCTCGCAGCTCTGCTTCGTCCGCGACCCGGACGGGTATCGCATCGAGCTGATCGACCGCTCCGGCAGCTAAGCGCGCGCCGAGACGAGCAGCGCGGCCACGGGGAACGCGAGCGGCCCCCGGCCGAGCCGGGTTTCCAGCTCTGCGGACAGCGCTGCGTGCGCCGCCCCGGAATCGTCGAGGCCGGCCGCGTACGGCAGCGCCAGCTCAGCGGCCGAGGCGAAGTGCGCCTCGCGGGTCTCCCGGTGGATCTCGACGTCGTGGAGGCCGGCCCGCTCGAAGACCCACTGCAGCGGGCCTGAATCGCCCATCCGGCACGCGACTGCGAGGATCCGAGCCGCGCGCCCGCCGGCGACGTCCCGCAACGCGGCACCGAGCACCGCCAGCGCGGGGTTGTCCTCGAGGCCGCACCAGACCGACACTGCGAGGTGGCCGCCCGGGGCCAGCACGCGGCGCAGCTCGGCGAGCGCCGGCACCGGCCGCGCGAAGAACATCAGCCCGAAGCCGCACGTGACGGCGTCGAACGCGGCGTCCTCGAAGGGCAGCGCGGCCGCGTCCCCCCGGACCCATTCGACTCCGTCGCCCGAAGCGCAGGCGAGCATTCCCGCCGCAGCGTCGAGCCCGACCACACGTCCGCAGCCCGCCGCAGCCGCCGCACGGGAGACGGCGCCCGTCCCGCAGGCGACGTCGAGCAGAGCTCCGCCCGGGGGGCAGAGGGCGAGCTCGACGAGGCGCGCGGCAAACGGCGCGAACAGGGCAGGAACCAGGATGCGCTCGTAGAGCTCGGCGGCATCGGCCATCGCGCGATCGTCGCAGAATCGGCACGGAGACGGCACCCATCGGTGCGCAGGTGGTCTCTACGGTGCCTCGCATGGCGACCATCACGACTCCCTGGGGTCCCGCCACGCTCGTCGAGGAGCTCGCGCTCCGTCAGCAGGCCGGCGAGAAGCGGTTCGCCTCACTCGTACAGCTGCTCGAGACAGCGAAGGGCGAGAGGCTCGTCCGGTTCGCCTACTCGACCGGCGGCGCAGCCCGCCGCGGCCCCGTGACGCTGCGGGCGCGCGACCTCGAGCGGCTGCGCGAGGCCCTCGCCGAGCGGCCGGCCCTGCAGGAGGCGCTCGGCCTCTAGCCGATAGGGTCGGTGCCGCGGCCGCGGCCGACACGCTTGAGGCGGTCGAGCGTCGTGAGCACTCCAAGTGCGAGGCGCGCGAGCCGGAGCCGGCGCCGGGTGAGACCGTCGGGAAGCGCTCCGCGCAAGCGAAGCAGGCGCGTGGCGGCGGAGGCTCCGAGGTCGAGGCGTCCGTGCCAGACCGCGATCTGCATGACGGCGGCAAGCGACTCGCCTGGCGTCCGCTGGTAGTCGCCTGCGCGCTCGGCCTCGTCGAGCACGTCCTGCCAACTCGTGGCAGGCGCAACGCCGGTCGCAACCCTGTAGGCGCGGGCCACCGTCTGTCGCCCCGAGCCGAAGCCGACGCCGGCCGCGCGGACGTGCGGGAGGTCGGCGAACTCGCGCTGCAGGCGTCGGGCGAGGTCGCGGGGCGGCCCCAGCGCGGAGAAGACGCCGGGCTCGAAGAAGGAGGGGTCGTCGGCGCCGAACAGCCGCTCCGGCTCCTCGCGGGCACGGGCCGCGAGCGGCGTGTGCGGATAGACGCGCGCTCCCGTGGAGTACGAAACCTCGATCGAGGAAGGGAGCGAACGGACGAACGCGATCGTCTCGGCCAGCGTCGCCTCGGTCTCGCCCGGGAGACCGAAGAGCAGACCGACGTCGGCGGAGACGTCGTGGCGGGCCACCAGCTCGATCAGTTCGTCGAGGTGGTGCAGACGAAACTGCTTCTGAGCTCGACGCAGCATCTCCTCGGAGGCGGTGTCGACGGTGACCGTGACGTGCCCGTTCGTTTCCCTGACGAGCTCCGCCAGCTCGGCCGAGAACGGCGTCGGGTTGAAGTACGCCCGCCACGTGAGCTTGTCCGCGAGCCCGCGCTCGACGATCCCCTGCAGGACAGCGATCGAATGGCGCTCATCCGGCAGATTGAACTCGTCGTCGGCGAAGAAGACGGAGACCCGCGGGACGCCCCGCTCCGCCGCGGCGGCAACCGTCTGCTCGAGCTCGTCGAGCACGACCTCGACCGCACCGTTCGCGTGTCTGCGACCGAGATTTGCGGTGAGGCAGTAGACACACTGCATCGCGCAGCCGATCCTCGTCCGCACCGGGAACGAGTTGACAGGGGCGTAGAGCGGCTCGCGCAGCGTCGGGCGAAGAGCGAACGACAGCTGGTAGGCCTCGAGCGCGTCGGTCTCCCCGCGCCGGACGAGACCGGGGATCGCTCCGAGCTCCGCGCCGGCGGCGAGGCGGTCGAGGGCGAGCCTGAAGGGCGCCTCGCCGGCGCCGACGACTCCGCGCTCGACTTCGAGGTAGTCGAGGCACTCGCGCGGGAAGGCGGAGAAGGCCGCGCCGCCGCAGAGAAAGAGCGCCTCGGGAACGGCCTCGCCGAGCGCGCGGCGGAGTCGCCGGATCTCCGGCATGAACCACGTGATGTCATGCGCCAGCTCGGTCGCGGCGTCGGGATCGTCGATCACGATGCAGTCCTCGACGATCCGCAGCCCGAGCCCGACGACGTCAGGCCGGCGCTCGCGCGCGTGCCGGGCGGCGGCCTCGACCGGGTCGGCAGCGACGAGGTAGGGATCGAGGATTTCGACCTCGACGTTCAGATCGCTCACGGCCGTCTTCAGGCATTCGAGCCCGTACGGAGGCACGGGCGTGACCTGCTGGAAGGGGTTTGCGTGCACGAGCAGGACGCGCAATGGTCTCCCGCCGCCCCGCCGCGCCGTGGGGGCTCCCTCGCGACGCACGGGCTCGGCGCCCATCCCCGGACCTACGCGGCCGCGAACAGCCGCTCGCGCGCGGCATCGACGAGCGAGGCGAGGAGGAGCGCGCCGTCGGCCGAGCCGAGCAGAGAGTCCACGGCGTGCTCGGGGTGCGGCATCAGCCCGAACACGTTTCCCTCGGCGTTCTGCACGCCGGCGACCCGGTCGAGGGAGCCGTTGACGTCTTCGGCATAGCGCAGGACGACCTGCCCGTTCGCCTCGAGCCCGGCCAGCACGTCGGGCGGGGCATACCAGCAGCCCTCGCCGTGCTTGACGGGAATGACGAGTTCCTGCCCGGCCTCGCAGCGGCTCGTGAAGAGCGTGTCCGCGCGCTCGACCCGCACGGGCACGTCACGGCAGACGAACTCGAGCTGGCGGTTCGGACGCAGCACACCGGGCAGCAGCCCCGCCTCGCAGAGGATCTGGAAGCCGTTGCAGATGCCGAGCACCGGGCCGCCCTCGGCGGCGAAGCGCGCGACCGCGGCCATCGCCGGCGAGAAGCGCGCGAGCGCGCCGCAGCGGAGGTAGTCGCCGTAGGAGAAGCCGCCCGGAAGCACGACGGCCCCCGTTCCCCGCGGCAGCTCGTGCTCGGCGTGCCAGAGGAGCGCCGGGTCGGCGCCGACCGAGCCGAGCGCCCAGGCGGCGTCGCGATCGTCCTGCGAGCCGGGGAAGACGACGACGGCAATCTTGGGCTTCACGCGCCCTCCAGCTCGATCTCGGCACTCTCGATCAGCGGGTTCGTCAGCAGCTCGGCGCACATCCTCTCCACCTGCGCGCGGGCCTCGATCGGGTCGTCGCTCTCGACCTCGAGCTCGATCAGCCGCCCCACCCGGATGCCGTGGACGGGGAAGCCGAGCTTGCGCAGTGAGCCCTCCACGGCCTCGCCCTGAGGGTCGAGAATGCCGTCCTTCGGGCGGACGAGCACGACCGCCTTCACAGAACGACCGTCGGGTCGGCGACGTAGGAGTCGAACGGAATGCCCGTCAGGCGCTCGAAGGCCTCGACGTAACGGGCGCGCGTGCCGGCGACGACCTCGGCGGGCAGGTCGGGGCCGGGCGACGTCTTGTCCCAACCTGTGCTCTCGCAGAAATCGCGTACGAACTGCTTGTCGAACGACGGCTGCGCCCCGCCGGGCGCGTACCCGTCGGCAGGCCAGAAGCGCGAGGAATCCGGGGTCAGCGCCTCGTCCCCCAGGGTCAGGACGCCAGCGTCGTCGAGCCCCAGCTCGAACTTCGTGTCGGCGAGGACGATCCCCCGCGCCTCGGCGTGGGCCGCGCCGAACGAGTAGAGGGCGAGGCAGGCCGCCCGGACGCGCCCGTACAGCTCCTCGCCGACGAGCTCGGACGCCTGCGCCTCGGAGATGTTCTCGTCATGCCCCGTGTGCGCCTTCGCCGCCGGCGTAAAGATCGGCTCCGGCAGGCGCTCCGACTCCCTCAGGCCGGCCGGGAGCACGTGACCCGAGGTCTGCCCGGTCGCGCGATAGTCCTTCCAGCCCGAGCCGGCGAGGTAGCCACGAACGACGCACTCGATCGGCAGCATCTCGAGGCGCCGGCACTCCGTCGAACGCCCGTCGGCGCGCAGCTCCAGCAGGTGGTTTCCCACGATGTGGCGCGTCCGCGCGAACCAGTAGGCCGAGAGGCCGGTCAGCACGCGCCCCTTGTCCGGGATCTCGGTCGGCAGGACGACGTCGAAGGTGGAGATCCGGTCGGAGGCGACGAGCAGGAGCCGGTCCTCGCCGAGAGCGAAGAGCTCTCGAACCTTGCCGCTGCCGACGTGGACGGGCTGATCAGACATGCACACGCTCCTCTCTGGGGGCGAGCGCGCGCAGGCGCTCGAAGACGGTGTCGACATGACGGGTGTAGGCGCCGAGATCGAAGACCGCGTCGAGGTCGGCGTGGGCGGCGAGCTCCGCATCGCCGCGGACGAGCCCGCGGAAGTCCAGGCCCTCGTCCCAGGAGCGCATCGCAAGCCGCTGCACGTGCCGGTAGGCATCGTCGCGGGGCAGGCCCGACTCGACGAGCGCGAGCAGCAGCCGCTGGCTGAAGAAGAGATGGTGGCTCGCCTCGAGGTTCTCGCGCATCCGCTCCGGCCGCACGACGAGCCCCTCGACGAGCCAGGCGAAGCGGTCGAGCATGTAGTCGGTCGCGAGGAAGGCGTCGGGGATGACGACGCGCTCGGCGGAGGAGTGCGAGATGTCGCGCTCGTGCCAGAGCGCGACGTTCTCGAGCCCGACGAGCGCGGCGGCGCGGACGACGCGCGCAAGCCCGCAGATCCGCTCGGCCGTGATCGGGTTCCGCTTGTGCGGCATCGCCGAGGAGCCCTTCTGGCCCTTGCCGAACGGCTCCTCGACCTCGCGCACCTCCGTGCGGGCGAGGTGACGAATCTCGAGCGCATAGCGGTCGAGCGAGGAGGCGAGCACGGCGAGCGCGTTCAGCAGCTCGGCGTGGCGGTCGCGCTGCAGGATCTGCGTCGAGGAGGGCGCAGGCTCGAGCCCCAGCCGCTCGCACGCGACCCGCTCGACCTCGGGATCGGTCGCCGAGTACGTGCCCACTGCGCCCGAGAGCTTTCCGACGCGCATCCCCTCGAGCGCGCGGGCGATCCGCGTGCGATCGCGGTCGAACGCGAAGGCCCAGCCGGCGAGCTTGAGCCCGAAGGTCGTCGGCTCGGCGTGCACACCGTGCGTCCGTCCCATGCAGAGCGTCTCTCGGTGCTCCTCGGCGCGGGTGACGACCGCGGCGAGGGCGCGGTCGATCCCCTCGAGGATGAGCGCGCCGGCCGCCCCGATCTGTAGCGCGAGTGCCGTGTCGAGCACGTCGGACGAGGTGAGCCCGTAATGGAACCAGCGGCCCTCCTCACCGAGCCCCTCCGCGACGGCGTCCACGAAGGCGGCGACGTCGTGGTGGGTCTGCGCCTCTATCTCGGCGACGCGTTGGGGGGTCGGAGCGACGGCGTGCGCGCGGATCGCCTCGACCGCCTCGGCGGGAACCGTTCCCACGGCCGCCCAGCCGTCGAGCGCGGCGAGCTCGACAGCGAGCCAGCGCGCCAGCTTCGCCTCGTCCGACCAGAGAGCGGTCATGGCCGAACGGGAGTAGCGCGCGATCACTGCAGCGATTCTAGATGCGGCCCCGGGCGGGCGGCCCGAGAGCCGATCAGACCCGGACGGCGGCCCCCGCCGCGGCGGCCTCGGCGATGTCGCTGCGGTAGCGGGCGCCGGCGAAGGAGATCTCCGCGCAGCCGGCATAGGCGGCGGCCCGCGCCTCCGCGAGGGATGCACCGAGGCCGGTGACGTTGAGCACGCGCCCGCCGTTCGTCAGGACCTGGCCGTCCCGCGAGGCGGTTCCGGCGTGAAAGACGAGCGCGCCGCCCGCTTCCGCGACCTCGATCCCCTCGATCGGCGAGCCGTGGTCGGCGGCTGCCGGGTAGTCGCCGGCCGCGATCACGACGCTGACGGCCGCCTGCGCGCCTGTCTCGAGCCCGATCCCCGAGAGGTCGCCCGTCGCCACGGCCGCGAGCGCCACGAGGAGATCGCCCTCGAGCCGGGGCGCGATCGACTGCGTCTCCGGGTCGCCGAACCGGCAGTTGAACTCGAGCACGCGCGGGCCAGCCTCGGTCAGGATCAGCCCTGCGTAGAGCAGGCCGCGGAACGGCGCGCCACGAGCGGCCAGCTCGCGCAGCACCGGCTGGTGCACCCGCTCGACGAGCTCCGCAGCCTGTGCAGGCGAAAGGCCCGGAACGGGCGAGTACGAGCCCATCCCGCCCGTGTTCGGCCCCTCGTCTCCGTCGTACGCGCGCTTGAAGTCCTGCGCGGGCGCGAGCGCCAGCGCAGTGCGGCCGTCGCAGAGCGCGAGCAGCGACAGCTCCGGCCCCTCGAGCAGCTCCTCGATCACGAGCGGCCCGTCGAAGGCCGCCGCCGCCGCGAGCCCCGCGTCCAGCTCCGCCTGCGTCCGGCAGACGAAGACGCCCTTGCCGGCGGCGAGCCCGTCGGCCTTCACGACACACGGCGGGCGCGCGACGGCGAGCGACTCGGCGGTCGGAACGCCGGCCGCGTGCAGCACGTCCTTGGCGAAGCTCTTCGAGCCCTCGATCCGCGCGGCCGCCGCGCTCGGCCCGAAGACCGCGATCCCGTTGCGGCGCAGCTCGTCGGCGACGCCGGCGACGAGCGGCGCCTCCGGGCCGATCACCACGAGGTCGATCCCGAGCGTCAGCGCAAGGTCGAGCAGCCCCTCACCGTCGTCGGCGCGCACCGGATGGCAGAGCCCGAGCCGGGCGATGCCGGGGTTGCCGGGCGCAGCGTGCAGCTCGGTGAGCGACGGCGACTGGGCGAGCTTCCAGGCAAGCGCGTGCTCGCGCCCGCCCGAGCCGACGAGGAGGACCTTCACGGGCCGGAGTGTATTCCCGGAAGGCGCTCCCGCCGCCGAGGTGCGGCTCGTCCGCTTGACGCCCTGAGCGCCGCGCGCAAGGCTTGTGCGATGGCAGAGGGCGCGCAGACCTTCCGGGTCTCGGACACCGCGTACGACCGCTACATGGGTCGGTACTCCAACCCGCTGGCGCAGGAGCTGCTGCGCGCCGCGGGAGTGGAGCCGGGACAGCGCGCGCTCGACGTCGGCTGCGGCCCGGGCGCGCTCGCGGCGGCGCTCGTCTCGGCGCTCGGGCCGGGCAATGTCGCAGCAGTCGATCCCTCCGAGCCGTTCGTCGAGGCCTGCCGACGAAGAAACCCCGGCGTCGAGGTTTCGGCCGGCACGGCCGAGCACCTGCCCTTCCCCGACGGGAGCTTCGACGCAGTGCTCGCGCAGCTCGTCGTCCCGTTCATGTCGGACGCTCGGTCTGGCGTACGCGAGATGCGCCGCTGTGTGCGCCCGGGTGGGGTCGTTGCCGCCTGCACGTGGGACTACGGCGACGGGATGACCATGCTCAGCACGTTCTGGGGTGCCGCGCAGGCGCTCGACCCGGCGGCGCCCGACGAGGCCGCGACGCTGCGCTATTGCCGCCGCGGCGAGCTCGGTGCGCTCTGGCGCGAGACCGGTTTGCGCGACGTCGAGGATGGAGCGCTGACGGTCAAGGCCGGCTACGCGGGCTTCGACGACCTCTGGGAGCCGTTCACGCTCGGGGTCGGCCCCGGCGGCGCCTACTGCACGTCCCTTGACGACGAGCGGCGCCCGGCGCTGCGGGAGGAGTACTTCCGCCGGCTGGGCGAGCCGGCCGGCCCGTTCACGCTCGGCGCGCGCGCCTGGTACGCGGTGGGCCGGGCTTAGAACTCGTTTCAGAATGACGGCTCGTCGACGGGGCACGCTGGGCGACTGCGAGGCGAGGACGCAGGGAGCCTCGATAGCAGCGCTATCGGGGCGACTGAGGACGACGTCCTCGCGCTGCCCAGTGTGGCCCGGCGGCACAGCGCTTCATTCTGAAACGAGTTCCTAGCCGAGCGCGAGGACGGCGTCGCGCGCCTGGCCGGTGCCGACGAGGGTCACGGGCACGCCGAGCGCGTCGCCGACGAAGTGGACGTAGCCGAGCGCGGCCTCCGGCAACTCCGGCCCACCGAGCTCTTCCTCCCAGCCGGGCAGCGTCTCGAAAACCGGCCGGCAGTGGTGGAAGTCGCTCTGGTGCGCGGGGAACTCCTCGCTCTCCGAGCCGTCCGGGAGCGCGTAGCGCACGCAGACGGGGATCTCCGCGAACGTCGAGAGCACGTCGAGCTTCGTCAGCGCAAGCGATGTCATCCCGTTCAGACGCACGGCGTAGCGCAGTGCGACGAGGTCCAGCCAGCCGCAGCGCCGCTCGCGCCCGGTGACGGTGCCGAACTCGCCGCCGAGCTCGCGCACGCGCTCCTGGGCGGGCCCCTCGATCTCGCTCGGGAACGGCCCCTCGCCGACGCGCGTGACGTACGCCTTCGAGACGCCGAGCACCTCGTCGATCCGGTTCGGGCCGATGCCGAAGCTGACGGCCGCGCCGGCCGCGATCGGGCTCGACGACGTGACGAACGGGTACGTGCCGTGATCGAGGTCGAGCAGCGTCCCCTGCGCGCCCTCGAAGAGCACACGCTGGCCCCCGCGCAGCGCGCGGTCGACGAGCAGCGACGTGTCGGCGACGTACGGCCGCAGCCGCACCGCGTAGCCCTCGTACGTCGCGACGACCTCCTCTGCGGTGAACGGCTCGAGCCCGTAGACGCGCTCCAGCCAGACGTTCTTCTCCGCGATCGCCAGCTCGATCTTGGCCCGCAGGATCTTCGGGTCGAGCAGGTCCTGGACGCGGATCCCGATCCGGGTCGCCTTGTCCGCGTACGCCGGCCCGATCCCGCGCCGCGTCGTGCCGATCTGGAGCTTGCCAAGCTTGCGCTCGCGCGCCCCGTCGAGCGCCACGTGCCACGGCATGATCAGGTGCGCGTTCCCCGAGACGAACACGAGCCCCGCCGTCTCGTGGCCCCGCCCCTCCAGCTCGTCGAGCTCGCCGACGAGCACGGCCGGATCGACGACGCAGCCCGCGCCTATCGCGCCCGCCTTGCCCGCGACGATCCCCGAGGGGATCTGCCGGATCTTGTACGTCTCGCCGCCGACGACAATGGTGTGCCCGGCGTTCGGGCCACCCTGGTAGCGGCAGACGAGGTCGGAGTCCTGGGCGAGCAGATCGACGATCTTGCCCTTGCCCTCGTCGCCCCACTGCGCACCGACGATGACAGTCGCAGGCACGTGCCCGAGTGTCGCACACCCGGCCGCGAGCGGACGCCGGAGCCGCTACCCCGCCGCGAGGTCGGCGAACTTCGCGTACCGCTTCAGGAACGACAGCTTGACCGAGTCGGTGGGGCCGTTGCGGTGCTTGGAGAGGATGATCTCGGCGATCCCCTGCTGCTCGGACTCCTCGCCGTTGTAGTACTCGTCGCGGTAGACGAAGAAGACGAGGTCGGCGTCCTGCTCGATCGAGCCGCTCTCTCTCAGGTCGGAGAGGATCGGCCGCTTGTCGTGGCGCTGCTCGACCGCGCGCGAGAGCTGGGACATGGCCACGATGGGCACGTCGAGGTCGCGCGCCAGGACCTTCAGCGCGCGCGAGATCTGCGAGACCTCCTGGACGCGGTTCTCGGCGTTCGCGCCCGAGGTCATCAGCTGCAGGTAGTCGACGACGATCAGTCCGAGCGACGGCTCGCGCATCTTCAGACGGCGCGCCTTCGAGCGGATCTCCATCATCGTGATCGAGCCGGTGTCGTCCACGAAGATCGGCGCCTTCATCAGCTTGTCGCAGGCGGCCGTCAGCCGCGGCCAGTCGTCCACCGCGAGCTTGCCGGTGCGCAGGCGCTGCGACTCGACCTTCGCCTCGCTGCACATCAGCCGCTGCGTGACCTCGGACTTCGACATCTCGAGCGTGAAGAGGGCGACCGGGATCTCGTGCCGGATCGCGAGGTTCGCGGCCATGCAGAGCCCGAGCGCCGACTTCCCCATCGAGGGGCGGGCCGCGAGGATGATCAGGTTGCCGGGCTGGAAGCCCGAGGTGAGCTTGTCGAGCTCGCGGAAGCCGGTCGGGCAGCCGGTGACGTCGGCACCCGCTTCGTAGAGCTGGGTGATCCGCTCGAAGCTCTCCTTGAGCAGGCTCTCGATGTGCGTGAAGTCGCTCGTCACCCGGGCCTGGGCGAGCTCGAAGATGACCTGCTCGGCGCGGTCGACGAGGTCCGCGGTCTCGCCGGGCCGGTCCTGGCCGAGCCGCGCGATCTCGGCCCCCGCGCGGACGAGCCCGCGCAACGTCGCCATCTCGCGCACGATGCGGGCGTAGTGGGCCGCGTTCGCCGACGCCGGCACGAGCGCCGCCAGCTCGGCGAGCTTGCCACGGCCGCCGATCGCCTCGAGCTCACCGCGCTGCTCGAGCTCGTCCACGAGCGTGATCGCATCCACCGGCTCGCCCTTGGCGTAGAGCGAGAGCGCCGCGCGGTAGACCTTGGCGTGGCTCTCGCGGTAGAAGTCGCCGGCGTCGAGCACCTCGCTGACGGCGCCGATCGCGCCCGGCGAGAGCATCATCGCGCCGAGGACGGACTCCTCGGCCTCGAGGTTCTGGGGCGGGACGGGAGCCGTCGTGGGGGCAGCGGGCGCGACGGTCACGGCTCTACTCAACACGTCCCGTCAAGCCGGGCCTGTGTACGCGATTTGCAGGGCTGAAGAACATGCGTTCGCAGGCTATCCACACCTGCGGACGGCATCTCCACAGCGGCTGCCCAAGTTGTTGGGCGGAAAACGCCGCTGCGAGCGGGAAGTTCAGACGGTCCTCCACATGGGTGTGGAGGACCGTGTGGACTACTCGGCGGGATCCTCCGCTGGCTCCTCGGCAGGCTCCTCGGCGACGGGCTCGGGCTCGACAAGCGCCTCGAGCTCCTCGTCGGTCAACGGCTCGGTCGTGGGCAGCGCGGCCGCAGCGGCCTCGGCCTCCGCCGCCTCCATTGCGGCCAGCTCCTCCTCGGGCGGCAGCTCGCCGCCCTCGGGCACGACGAGCGTCTTCACCTCGACGCTCACGTTCTCGAAGATCGCGATCGGGATCGCGTAGCGGCCGATCCGCTTGATCGGGTCGGTCACGATCTTGCGCCGGTCGACGCGGATCTTGCGCGTGCGCCAGATCTCGTCGGCGATCTCGCTCGGGGTCACCGAGCCGAAGAGCGAGCCGGTCGGGCCGGCCTTCACCTCGAAGCGGAGCACGGTCTTGCCGAGCACCTCGGCGATCTCGGCAGCCTGCTCGGTGGAGCGGGCCTCGTGCAGCGCGCGCGCCGCCTCGACGCGGCGGAGCTCGGCCACCTTGGCGGCTGTCGCCGTCTCGGCGAGGCGCCGCGGCAGCAGGTAGTTGCGGGCGTAGCCGCGCGCGACGCTGACGACCTCGCCGCGCAGGCCGACCTTCTCGACGTCGGAGAGCAGGATGACGTCCATCGTCCTAGTCCGCCACGTACGGCAGCAGCGCCATCTCGCGGGCCCGCTTGACCGCGACGGCCACCTGCCGCTGGTGACGGCGGCACGCGCCCGTGATGCGCCGGTTGCGGATCTTGCCCTTCTCCGAGACGTAGCGCCGGAGCTGGTTGATGTTCTTGTAGTCCACTTCCTCGATCTTGTCCTTGCAGAAGTGGCAGGACTTGCGCCGTCCGGGTGGCCCGCCCGCGCCTGGCCGCTTGCGCGGCGTCGAGGGCTTCGTGGATGTCTTCTCGCGTGCCATGCAGTCTCCTAGAAGGGGATGTCGTCGTCGGCGGGAGCGAAGTCGGCCGAGCCTTCGGCCGTGGCAGGGGCTGCCTGTGGCACGAAGCCGCCGCCGCCGCCACCACCGTCGCCGTCGCCGCGCCCGCCGAGGAACTGGACGCTGTCGGCCACGATCTCGACGGCCTGGCGCTTGGCGCCGTCCTGGGCCTCCCACTCGCGCCACTCGAGGCGCCCGTCCACGGCGACCGGGCGGCCCTTGGCGAGGTACTGGGCGCAGTTCTCGCCCTGCTGGCCCCAGACGACGACGTCGAAGTAGTTGGGCTTGTCGGCCCACTGTCCGGCGTCGTCCTTGCGCCGGGTGTTCACAGCCAGGCGCAACGAGCACACCGCCATGCCGGAGGGCGTGTGGCGAAGCTCGGGGTCCTTCGTCAGGTTGCCGACGAGGACGACGCGGTTGATGTTGGCGGCCATTACTCCTCCTCCAGCGAGCTGTCGGGTACCAGCCCAGCATCATCCTTCGGCGGGCCGCCCACCGCTACCGGCTGCCCAGGACCACGCTGCGGGCGACGTGTCGCCATGTGCCGCATCACGCCGTCGTCGATCTTGAGCACGCGAGAGACCTCGTCGAGCGTCTCGGGCGCGCAGGAGAACTCGAGCAGGTGGTAGATGCCCTCGGGCTTCTTGTCGATCTCGTAGGTGAGGCGGCGGCGCCCCCACGGGTCGTGCCGCTCCCAGGTCCCTCCGCCCTTCTCGACCAGCTCGCGCGTGCGCGAGATCACCTCGTTCTGGCGCTCTTCGGCCAGTTCGACGTCGAGCAGCAGCAAAATTTCGTACTCGTTGTTCACGATTCCCGTGTCCCCCTTCCTTCGGTCTGAGTCGGCCTCGCCGGCAGGCACCGCCGGGATCCGCGGCGCGAGACGAGGCAGGAAGCGAGGGGAACTCTAGCAGCCCTCGCGCCCCTGGCCGCAGCCCCTCCCGGCCGGCGAGGCCGGCCTCCGGGGCCGCTCGCGCCGCTGGACTGCAGGATGCCGTCCGCGCGCCACGCGGGCCGTACTCGTTGTACTGTCCCACGCGTCGCGCGGGCGTCCTCCTTTGCCAGCGACGCGCCAGGTACGCGAGGGGGCGCCGACTCGCGCTACAACGCAGCCGCGTCTACCATCGCCACAATGAAGAAGCCGGTCGCATGGCTCGCGGGAGCACTCGGGATTGCCGGGCTCTGGCGGCTGCTGCGCCGCCGCCGCGGGCGCGTCGCGGCACCGGCAGAGGCACCGCCCGCCGACGACCCCGCCGAGGCGTTGCGCGCGAAGCTCGCCGAGACCCGTGACGACGAGCCGGAACCCGAGCCGTCCCCGGAGCCGGCGTCGCTCGAGGAGCGCCGCCGCGCAGTCCACGACGCGGGTCGTGCCGCGATCGACGAGATGCGCACCCCTGACGGCAAGGACGAGCCGGCCTAGCGCTACCGGCGGCAGCGGCGCGTGCCGAAGTCGGCCGTGACGATCGTGACGGACTGGCCCGCGTACGTTCCGGGGGCCGCGTCGAAGTGGACGGCCGCGACGCCGACCTCGCGCCAGCCGGGGTCGAGCATGTTGGACCGGTGCCCGGGCGACTCCAGCCACAGCTTGACGACCTCGCTCGGCGAGACGTCGGGCGACTGGTAGAGCAGGTTCTCGCCCACCTTCCAGTCGCACCCCTTCCACGGATAGAAGCGCTCCAGGCGCTTCGAGAAGGAGGAGCGGTCGGCCGACTCGTGCTCGAAGTAGCCGACGGAGCCCATCTCGCGCGAGTGCTGCCGCGCGGCTGCGGAAAGCTTCACGGACAGCTTGAGGGGGCCTACGCCGTGCTCGCGCCGGACGGAGTTGATCTGCTGGACGATGCCCCGCGCAAGGCCGGCGCTGCCACCCTCGGCGAGAGCCGGCGGCGCGACCCAGAGGCCGACGGCTGCGACGACGAGAGCAAGATGGCGTCCGCAGGTCATGTAGCGAGACATCGGCGGGAATCGCCATGGTGGATACGCCCCATTGGGGTGGAGTTGTAGCGAACGACCGTCTAG
>CAYGLV010000051.1:0-17186 GCA_964351025.1 uncultured Gaiellales bacterium
CGCCCAACATCAAGGGCGGCCGGGGTGCGGTGCCGGCGGCTGGGCGGGGCAGCGGCGAGAACCGGAAGAGTGGCGAAGGAAGGGTTCGAGTGACAACGGAAAGGTTGAGAAACCTGTTAGCCGAGAGGAAGGGAGGACGCGGAAACGCGCGAGTGCCTGACGCTGAAGAGAGCGAAGAGGAACTGGAGGGTTGCCGACGATCGGCGGGCGTAACGGACATCGCACAGCTTCCCACAGGACACGCCAGCTTCAGCCCTGACGCTCCGCAGACGCCGCGTTCGTGCTGACCGGCGCCTGACACGACGATCCCTCGCGTCGGCGACGCTGTTCGGAACGCGCCCGCCGATGGCCCTTTCTCCTGCGCGTGCGTGCGATCCTCGCCCGCGCCGACCACTGCGATCATCTCTGCATCGGCTACGACTCGTGCCCGTCGGCGCCCTGTAAGCGAGCCTCGAGCGCTGATGCTCCAGGTTCCGGCGGCGATCCTGGAGGCTATCGCGGAGCTCGTAGAGACACGCATCCTCGAGCGCCTGGCTGAGCTCGACATCGCTGAGGAGCGCGCGCAGCCCGACTACTTGACCGTTCTCGAGGCCGCAGAGCGTCTGCGCGCGTCCCGTCAGCGGGTCTACGACCTCCTGAGTTCCGGCCGACTCCGTCGGTTCAAGGACGGTGCACGCGTCCTCATCGCAAGCGCCGAGCTCGACGCCTATCTCGCAGGCGGGGCAGTGGGTCAGTCCATCTCCTCACGATCCCGCAGGGGGAAGCCGCGTCCGGGCGCGGCGGATTGACCAAGTTCGCCCGAGCCTTGATCTTGGAGTGCCTTCTTGATAGATATGCTTGACAATCACTCAAGAAGGGACACCATGACTGTGAAGCGACTCTTGCCGACCGGCGAGTGCTGGTGTGGCTGCGGGACTACCACACGCCTCGGCTCGTTCTTCGCCCAGGGACACGACAAGCGGGCGGAGGGGATGCTCATCGTCCTCAAGTACGGCAGCGTCGCCGGCTTCGTCGACGAGCTCGGTTACGGGCCCGGCGGCAAGAACCTCCTTCACGAGTACGAGGCCTGGAAGAGAGGTGCGTCGTCGTGAAGAGCCGCGCGCTCGCCCGCACGAAATACCCCAGCATCTACCGGCGCGGCGGCAGCTACGTCGTGGTCTTCCGCGACCCGGGCGGCCGGCAGCGGAAGCGCGCCGCGAAGACACTTGCCGAGGCACGGACGCTTCAGTCGGCGCTCCGTGCCGACGTCGCGCGCGGCGAGTATCGGCCGGTCTTCCGGCTCACATTCGCCGACTACGCCGCCAAGTGGATCGACACCTACGCTGGCCGTACGTCCCGCGGCATCCGTCAGGCGACTCGCGACGGCTACCGGAAGCGGCTCGAGCAGGACGCGATCCCGTTCTTCGGCCGGATGCGGCTCGCCGAGATCCAGCCGACCGATCTCAAGGCCTACGTCGCGAAGATGGCCGCGCGCGGGATCTCGAAGAACACGGTCCGGCTCGGCGTTGCGCCGGTCCGGGCGCTCCTCGCGACCGCGGTCGAGGAGGGACTCATCCGCTCGAACCCGGCTGCTGGTCTCCGTCTCTTCGTTGAGCCTGCCGCCGCGACGGGTGAGGCTGAGCCCGACGAGGACGTCAAGGCGCTGACCGAGGAGGATCTCGCCCGGTTCCTTGCCGTCCTCGACAGCGAGGAGACCTGGCGGCGGTGGCGGCTCTTCTTCGAGTTCCTCTCACAGACCGGCCTCCGCGTAGGCGAGGCGATCGAGATCCGCTGGAAGGACGTCGACCTCGGCGAGCGGACGCTCGAGGTCCGCCGCCGCTTCTACCGCGGCGGGATCGACCGGCCGAAGTCCCGCTACGGCCGCCGGCGCATCCGGCTCTCGGAGGGCACGACGCGCGCGCTGTGGCGGCTCCGGAAGGAGACGCGCGCCGGCCACGAAGACCTCGTCTTCACTACGGAGCGCGGCGGGCGCGTCGATCCGTCGAACCTGATGAGCCGCGTCTTGAAGCCGGCGGCGGTCAAGGCCGGTCTCGGCGAGATGGTCGGCCGGCCGCAACGGGCGGACTCGTGGGTCGGCTTCCACACCTTCCGGCACACCTGCGCGACGACGCTCTTCCGCCGCGGGTGGAACGCCGTCCAGGTGCAGCGCTGGCTCGGTCACCACAAGCCGAGCTTCACGCTCGACACCTATGTCCACCTGCTCGAAGAAGACCTGCCCGATCCGACGTTCTTCGACGAGCTCCCCGACGCGATCGCCGTCGGCACGGCGCTCGACGATGACCTGGAGGCTGCCGCCGTGGCGGCCGAGGCGTCGGCGTGACGTCGCCCGCCGTCCGCGTGCAGGCCGTCTGCCCGGGCCGCGGCGTCGGGTACGAGGCTTGGCACCGTCCGTCGATCAACCTGACGCTCGGCGAGGAGTAGACGGGCGGCGAGATCCGGGAAGCGACCTGGGCCCGGTGCCCGAAGCGCGGCTTCGAGGATGAGCTCGCCACCCTCATCATCGACACGACAGGGTAGTGGGCCCGGGACAAGCCAAGACCGGTTACTACGTTGCGCGAGTTACGGACGGTCTGCTTGAGATCCTTGACTGGCTCGTTGAGCACGAGAGACGGGGATTGCTGCAGGCGTCGCCGCTGGAGCAGCTGTCGTCCTCTGAGCGGTGCGCGTCTTTCCGTCGTACCTCGCCAAGCGGCGGCGAGAGGACGAGCTGGTAGTTCCAGGCTAGCCTCACCTCCATGACTGTCGGCATATCCAATCCGGACTGGGCCGTGCCCGTGTTCGAGGAGGCACTGGAGCTCGACTGGAAGGAAGACGGGGACGAGTGGCTCCATCATCTGATGACCTCGCTCGCCGAGGACGTTCCGATGACCGGTCACGGACGATCGCTTAGGACTGAGCGCGACGGGTTGCCATACCCGCCGCATTACGAGATCCAGGCGACTTCCGACGAGCTTCGCTCCTCCCTTCGCGTCGTGCTCCTCGAAAAAGGGCTCTTCCTCTTCGTGACGGGAGAAGGAGAGCCGGCGCCGGGCCAGATCTACCCATGGATCCGAGCGGTCCAGGCCGCTCGGGAAAGCCTGGGCAAGCGCCTCGACGCGTTCCCCTGGTACGCGATCGTCGGCCCGGCCCCCGGGATCGACGAGACGGTCGCCATCGAATGCGCGGATGTCGGGCCGCTCCGTCTCGAGCCGACGAGGAGGCACTACCTCGAGTTCATCCCGACGGCGATGCCATCTCTCTCCGCTCGGCAGGGGTTCGGCTGGTGGCCGGTCATCGTGTACGGGGAGAGCGTCGGCTTCGACTGGTTCAGGGCCGGCCAGCTCGCTGCGCGCGACCTTCGGCGTCTTTGCGGCCTTCTCTCGATCGCCACGAAGCGGGCCTGGACGCTTCGCCAAGCGCCGGCTCATCCCGTCCCGGATCGCATCGAACTGCCAGCTGTTGCGCCTGGTTTACCCGACAATGATCCGGTCATCCCGGACGCGCCGGGAAAGACCGTGTCGGTCCCCGAGTGGGCGTCCGAGGCGTGGTCGCGGCTCGGCGAGGACCCCGATCTCGAGGGCGTCCTGTCGTCCCATCTTGAAGGGCTGCTCATGGAGGGATCGCATCCCTCGTTCGCGATGGTCGCGTTTGTCGGCGCGATCGAGACGCTCGGAGCGCGCGTCACCGCCGAGACGTCGTCGCGGAAGCGGTTCGAAGCGGCGCTGTCGAAGGTCGTAGCAGCCGAGGAGGCGAAGCGGCTGGCCGACGCCTACGGCCGCCGCTCGGCGACGGCGCACGCGGGAAGGCTGTACGGATCTGAAGCCGTCTTCGACTTCATGAGTTACCCGAGCATGTTCCTCCCCGATCCGGCCTTCCAGTTCGCTTTCGGGGAGTTGAGAAAGATTCGCGACGCGAGCTCGTCGCTGCTCGAGCTCGCACTCACCGCAGCGCTTCCCTGGCGGGGCAACCAGGGGGCAACACAACTCACCGAAACCAGCCGAGGCCCGAGCGAGCTTGAGGAGCCCTAGACCGCACAAACGAGCCGATTCGCCCGGTGGGCCGAGACAAGCCGAGACGCTGGGCCGCAACTCATAATCCGTCGGTCCCAGGTTCGAGTCCAGGCGGGCCCATGTGAGAGAAGAGACGTGAGGCCGCGCCCGGAGGCGCGGCCCCGGCCTCGCTCTAGCGCTTTTCGAGCGGCACGAAGTCCCGTTCGCCGTGGCCCGTGTAGACCTGCCGCGGACGGGCGATCTTCTGCTCGGGGTCGTCGATCAGCTCGAGCCACTGCGCGAGCCAGCCGGCCGTCCGCGGGATCGCGAACATGACCGGAAACATTGCGACCGGCAGCCCGAGGGCCTGGTAGATCAGCCCCGAGTAGAAGTCCACGTTCGGATACAGCTTCCGCGAGACGAAGTAGTCGTCCTCGAGCGCGATCTTCTCCAGTTCGAGGGCGATGTCGAGCAGCGGGTTGCGGCCGGTGACCTCGAAGACTTCGTCGGCCGTCGCCTTGATGATCTTGGCGCGCGGATCGTAGTTCTTGTAGACGCGGTGGCCGAAGCCCATCAGCCGGCCGCCCTGCCCCGACTTGACCGCCTCGATGAACTCGGGCACGCGCTTGATGTCGCCGATCTCGGTCAGCATGCGCAGCACCTGCTCGTTGGCGCCGCCGTGCAGCGGGCCCCAGAGCGCCGCGGCCGCCCCGGCGAGCGCCGAGTACGGATCCACCCTGCTCGACCCGATCGAGCGCATCGCGTTCGCTGAGCAGTTCTGCTCGTGGTCGGCGTGGAGGATGAAGAGCACCTCGAGTGCCCGCTCGAGCGCCGGGTGCGCGCTGTAGCGCGGCTCGGCGACCCGGTACATCATCGAGAGGAAGTTTGCGGTGAAGCCCAGCTCGTTCTGCGGGTAGACGTACGGCAGCCCGAGCCCGTGCCGGTAGGAGAAGGCAGCGATCGTCGGCACCTTGGCGATCAGCCGGTGCACCTGCCTCATCCGCACCTCGGGGTCATCGACCTTGACGGCCTCGGGGTAGAAGGTCGAGAGGGCCGCGGTCACGCTGACGAGCATCCCCATCGGATGGGCGTCGTAGCGGAAGCCCTCCATCAACCGCTTGACGTTCTCGTGCAGGAACGTGTGGTAGGTGATCTCGTGCGTCCACGCCTCCAGCTCGGCCGTCGTCGGCAGCTCGCCGTGGATCAGCAGATAGGCGACCTCGAGGTAGGTGCTCTGCTCCGCCAGCTGCTCGATCGGGTAGCCCCCGTAGCGGAGGATGCCGAGATCGCCGTCGATGAACGTGATCGAGCTCCGCGTCGAGGCGGTGTTGAGAAAGGCCGGGTCGTAGCTCATCAGCCCGAAGTCGGCGTCATCGACCTTGATCTTGCGGAGATCGGGCGCGTGAATCGCTCCGTCCTCGATCGGCAGCTCGTAGCTCTTGCCCGTTCGGTTGTCCGTGACAGTGAGCGTGGTGGTGACCGTCGTCGTGGCCATGGGCGCCTCCATCGGGAGCGGGAATGTCACATTGTGACTGGCCGCACCCGGTCAGGGCGTCGGGCCGGACGCTGATCGCCGTTTCGGATGACTACGGACGGGGAGAAGAGCGCCCCGGCGCGCTCGCCGCGCGAATGAGCAACACGTCGCCGACGGCGACGCGGCGTCGTTCGCACTCGCCGGCTGCCAGCTCGAGCACGGAGGAGGCACTCCGCTCGGCCACCGTGCGCCAGGGCGGCAGCGCAGCGGCGATGCGCAGAACAACGAGTTGCCGGTCGACGAACACGACGTCGATCGGGAAGCGCATGAAGAACGTGTGGACCGAGCGCGCGGGCTTTAGGAGGATGCCCTCACCCGCCGGCAGGGTGGCTCGGCCGAGCAGGCCCCGCAGCCGCCGGAACGGAGAAGCAGCGACGACGCAGCGTTCGCAGACGACGTCGCCGTCTGCGAACCGGACGAGCGTGACGGTCTCGGCGCTCATGGTGAATCTCGTTCTAGCCGCAGTTGCATGAACGTCTGTCACTCGTTCGAGTGAAATGCACGAGCTGCTGCAAGAAACGACGTGAGCCGGATTCTTAGCTCTCGACAGGACGAATGAAACAGAGGCGTCTCGGCCACGCCGCAGTTGTTAGGGGAGGCTTTCCGTCGTGGCCGATTGTAGCGCTCCGTTTACAGATCGGAATTCATCCTCTTCTCGCGTCGTCTCTTCGCGAAGGGAGGTGAATCAAATGCTGAAGCTCTTCGTCGCCGCGCAGTCGAGGCTCGCCACGCTGCGCAACGAGGAGGGCCAGACGATGGCCGAGTACGGCGTCGTTCTCGCCGTCATTACGCTCGGGATCATCGCGGCTCTCACCGCGCTGTCGGGCGGCATTCGGGCGGCCCTCTTGGAAGTGGTCACCGCCGTCACGCCTGGGTAACACACCGCGAAAGCGAGAGGAGGGGAAGATGTCGACGCACCGGATCACGTCGCACCAGGAAATAGGGCAGACGATGGCGGAGTACGCCGTTGTCCTGAGCGTGATCACGCTGGCCATCGTCGCCGCATTCTCACTCCTCGCCGGCGCAATCCAGAGCGCCTTCGAGCGAGTCGCAACACTCGTGGGGCTCGTCGTATGAGCCGGACGGAGACGAATCGAACGATGGGCGCCCCACGGCCTCCTGGGGCGCCCATCGCGGAGGAGCGCGGCCAGACGATGGTCGAGTTCGCCCTCGTCGCGCCCGTCCTGCTCCTGATCGTCTTCGCGGCGATCCAGTTCGGCATCCTCTACAACCACTACGTCACGCTCACCGACGCCACCCGCGCCGGCGCGCGCAAGGCGGTCGTCAGCCGCCTGGAGCCCGATCCCGCCGCGGCGGCCGAGGCTCAGGTCCGCCGCTCGGCGGAGGATCTCGATCAGGCCGAGCTGGACGTCGCCGTGACGGCGGTCGCATGGGAGCACGGTGAGGACGTGACGGTCGAGGCCACCTACCCATACAGCGTCAGCCTGCTCGGTCTGGTGGTCGCGTCGGGCCGCCTCGCGAGCACGACCACGGAGCGTGTGGAATGACCAGTTTGCGCACAGAGCGCGGCCAGGCCGCGGTCCTCACCGTCGTCTTCCTGACCGTCCTGCTCGGGATGGTCGCGTTGGTGCTCGACGTCGGCTCGTGGTATCGGGAGCAGCGCGCGACACAGTCGGCCGCGGACGCGGCCGCGCTGGCGGCCGCGCAGGCGCTCCCGGGGGGCCCGGCCGCCGCCCGCGCCCTTGCCGACGAGTACGTCGTGAAGAACGGCGGCGGTGAGCGCGAGATCACGTTCTCGTCGCGCGTCCTGCCGAACGACACCGTCACCGTCCGCATCGAGCGCGACGTGCCGGGCGTCTTCGCGAAGCTCTTCGGCATCGCCTCCGTGAGTGTCGGCGCCAAGGCCGCCGCACGTTCCGCCGGGCTCGATGCCGCCCGGTGGGTCGCCCCGATCGTCGTCAACATCAAGCATCCGAAGCTGAGCTGCGCGACCGACGCACTGGGCCGTCCGGTCCCGTGCTACGGCGATCCCACAGAGCTCGCGCTCGAGAACATGCACAAGCCCGGCTCCGGCGACGCCGCGGGTTCGTTCGGGCTGATCAACCTCGATACCGGAGATGCCGGCAGCGCCGGCGCCTCGACGCTCGGAACCTGGATCGAGCGAGGGTTCGACGAGTATATGAGGCTCGGTAAATATATGTCCGTACCGTCGGCGATGTTCAACGATTCGCATATCAAGGGTGCGCTCGATTACCGGCTGAATGACACGCTGCTGTTTCCCATCTACGACAAGATAACCGGATCGGGATCGGGGGCGGAATACACGATCGTCGGCTGGGTGGGGTTCAAAGTGACGGGATTCGTGGCGACCGGAAGCACCAGCAAAGTCATCGGCTCGTTCACGGAGACGATCTGGGAAGGGATTCAGTCTCAGTCGGGCACCAATTCCGATTTCGGAGTGCGAGCGATCGCGCTCGTCGAATAGGGCTACCGAGAAAAGAGAAGGAAGAAACCGCCCATGACATACCGCCTGAAGAACATCTCGATTGCGATCGCGCTGGCGCTCGTGGCCGCGCTTCTGACGAGCTACTACGTGACGAACTACCAGCGGAGCGTCCGCCACGACGAGACGAACGTCCAGGTCTTCGTCGCGGCGCGCGACATCCCGGCCGGCACCGGCGGCGCAGACCTCGTCGCGAAGGGGATGCTCACGAAGGCCGACGTCGTGCGCCGCAACGTCGTCCCCGGCTCCATCTCCGATCCCGCGCAGATCGACGAGCTCGTGGCGACGCAGCCGATCTTCGCGGGCGAGCAGGTGACGACGCGCCGCTTCGCGACGCCGGCCGAACGCGGGATTCGCGCGCAGCTCACAGGCACGATGAGGGCGATCCAGGTGGAGGGGGACGAGCACCAGCTCCTCGCCGGGACGCTCCGGGCGGGCGATCGCATCGACGTCGTCGCCTCGGTCAAGGTCGATGGCGAGAGGGAGATCCATGCCACTCGGATCGTCCTGCGTGACATCGAGGTCCTGAAGGCGCCGCCCGGCGCGGGCGCCGGGGCGGCCAAGCTCAGCGGGTCGAGCTCCGGCCTCTCCGTGCTCCTGGCCGTGACCGACACCCAGGTCCAGAAGCTGTTCCACGTCTTGAAGCACGGCGACTGGTCGCTCGAGCTGCGGCCGCCCGTCAAGTCCAGCGACAGCCCGGAGACGATCGTCTGGGTCGGCTCGATCCTGCGCGACGGGCTCCGCAGTGGCCAGCTCGACGAGCTCGAGTCCGGAGGAGGAACGCGATGACCAGCACCGGCGAGAGCCCGCGCGAGCGGGTTCGGATCTACGTCACGGGGACGTGCGACGGACTCGAGCGGCTACGCGACGCGCTCGCGTCGCACTCCGAGCTCGACGTCGTCGGCTGGAGCGACCAGGTCGCCGAGGCGAGCGCCGCGCTCGCGGGCGGCCATCTCCAGGTCGTCGTCCACGCGACCCGGGAGGCGGCGCTGCCGGCCGGGGAGCTCGCCGCGATCCGGGAGCACACGCGGGCGCCGATCGTCGTCCTGGCGTCGGGGGAGTCCTCGGCCCTGCTCGAGGACGCGCTCGACGCCGACGTCGCGGACGTCCTGCTGCTGCCGCAGCTGACCGAGAACGTCGTCTTCGCTCTGCGCAAGGCGGGGCACGCGGGCCGGCGGATCCTGGCCGAGGGCGCGCAGGGCCGCCAGGGCAGGATCGTCACCGTCTTCTCGCCGAAGGGCGGGACGGGGAAGACCGTCACGGCGACGAACCTCGCCGCCTCGTTCGCGAAGTACGAGCGCAAGCGGACGCTCCTGCTCGACCTCGACCTCCAGTTCGGCGACGCCGCGATCATGCTCGGGCTCGAGCCGGAGAAGACGATCTACGACCTCGTCGTCGCCCCCGGGGAGCTCGACTCGGAGAAGCTCGCCGGCTACACGACGCGCCACCAGTGCGGCCTCGACATCCTGCCCGCGCCGCTCCGCCCCGAGGACGCGGAGCTCGTGACGGAGTCGAAGCTCGCGCGCCTGCTCGAGGTCGCGCGCGAGTCCTACGACGTGATCGTCGTCGACACGTCGCCGTTCTTCCACGGGCCGATGCTGGCGACGCTCGACCGGACCGACGAGCTGCTCATGATCTGCGGGCTCGACGTGCCGACCTTGAAGAACGTGCGCCTCTCGATGCAGACGCTCGAGCTGCTGTCGTTCCCGGCGCAGCGGATCCGGTTCGTCCTCAATCGCTCGAACTCGAAGGTCGGGATGAGCAAGAAGGAGGTCGAGGACGCGCTCGGCATCCAGATCCGCTTCGAGCTGCCGTCCGACCGGGCCGTGCCGCTCGGCGTCAACCGGGGCCAGCCGCCCGCGATCGCCGACGCGGGAGCCGACTTCTCGCGTGCGATCCGCGAGATCGCGAAGTCGCTGCTCGCCCCCGAGGCGCCCAGGAAGCGCCGCAGGCTCGCGGCGCTCGCGAGGGCCTGATGGGCCTGCACGACCGGCTCTCGAAGGGGAACGGGACCATCGGCGAGGTCGCCGAGCGTCCGGCCGCGCTCGCCGGCCCCGCTCACGTCCCGGCCGCGGAGACCGCCGACCCCTACGCGGAGCTCAAGACCAACATCCATCACGCGGTCATCGCGAAGGTCGGGCCGGAGCTCTTCAAGCGCGAGAGCGGTGAGGATCTCTCCGAGCGTGTCCTCCTCGCCGTCACCGAGCAGCTCGCGCTCGACCGTACGCCGCTGACCCGCGAGGAGCGGCGCCGGATCGTGCGCGAGATCGCCGACGACGTGCTCGGCTACGGCCCGCTCGAGTCCCTCCTGCGCGACGACTCGATCAGCGAGGTGATGGTGAACAACTTCGACCGGATCTTCGTCGAGCGGCACGGCCGCATCGAGCGGGCGGAGGCGGCGTTCGTGGACAACGCGCACCTGCTCCGGATCATCGACAAGATCGTCTCGCAGGTCGGGCGCCGGATCGACGAGGCCTCGCCGATGGTGGACGCGCGCCTGCCGGACGGGAGCCGCGTGAACGCGATCATCCCGCCTCTCTCGCTCAGAGGGCCGACGCTGACGATCCGCAAGTTCGCCCGCGACCCGTACACGATGGACGATCTGATCTCGTTCGGATCGCTGACGCCGCAGGCCGCGCAGTTCCTCTCCGCATGCGTGAAGGGCAAGCTGAACCTGCTCATCTCCGGCGGCACCGGCACCGGCAAGACGACGATGCTGAACGCGCTCTCCTCGTTCGTGCCCGGTGAGGAGCGGATCGTGACGATCGAGGACGCGGCCGAGCTCCAGCTCCAGCAGGAGCACGTGATCACGCTCGAGTCACGGCCGCCGAACATCGAGGGGCAGGGCGAGATCCGGATCCGCGAGCTCGTCCGGAACGCCCTGCGCATGCGCCCAGACCGGATCATCATCGGCGAGGTTCGCGGCGCGGAGACGCTCGACATGCTCCAGGCGATGAACACGGGGCACGAGGGCTCGCTGACGACGATTCACGCGAACGCCCCGCGCGACGCGCTCGCCCGGCTGGAGACGCTCGTCCTCACGGCCGGGATCGACCTGCCGCTGCGCGCGATCCGCGAGCAGATCTCGAGTGCGTTCGACGTGCTCGTCCAGATCTCACGGCTCGTCGACGGCTCGCGCCGCCTCACGCACGTGACCGAGGTGCTGCGGATGGAGTCGGACGTCATCACGCTGCAGGACCTCTTCGTCGCGAAGCCGCCGGACGAGGAGGCGGCCGCGGTCCGCGGCTCGCGCCTGCTCGCGCCGCTCACCTGCACGGGGCTCAAGCCGCATTTCCTCGAGAAGCTCGCTTCGAACGGCGTCGTGCTGCCACCGGCGTTCTTCCGCGAGGACGTGCCCACCTTCGGCGGTGCCGGCTACGGAGGCTTCCAGTGAGGCGGGCGCTGGCCACGCTCGTCGTGTTCGCCGCGGTCTTTCCCGGGAGCGCGCCCGCCGGCGCGCGGTTCGGCGGCATCGACACGAGCGCATACCCGCTGGTGCGCGCGACGGTCGTCGCCGACGACGTCCCGCAGCTGACCGAGAACGGCCGTCCCGTGGCCGGGCTCGAGGCGGTCAACCTCGGGAGGGCGAAGAGCGTCGTGCTCGCGGTCGACCGCTCGCGCTCGATGGCGGGGCCGGCCCTGGCGGCCGCCGCGGGCGCCGCGCGCAGCTTCGTCGCGTCGAAGCGGGACGCCGACCGGATCGCCGTCGTCGGCTTCGGCTCGCGCGCGGTCGTGCTCACCGGCTTCTCGAGCGCGACGATCGACGCCGATGCGGTGCTTCGCACACTGGACGTTGACCGGCGCCAGGGAACGGCGCTCTACGACGCCGTCGTGGCCGCGGGCGCCGCGCTCTCGACGGAGCCGGCGCGCGGGCGCGTCGTCGTCCTGCTCACCGACGGGAGCGACGTCTCGAGTGAGGCGACCCTCGCCGGTGCGACCCGAGCGGCGCGCACGGCGGGAGTCGCCGTCTACGCGATCGCGATCGCGAGCCAGGACTTCTCGCCCGCGCCGCTCCGGGAGCTGGTCCGGGCCACGGGCGGCCGCTACTACGCGGCCGCTTCGGCGGCGGCGCTCGAGGGGATCTACGCGGCGATCGCCTCCGAGCTCACGCGCACGTGGCAGCTCTCGTACGTTACCTCCGCGCGACCGGGCGATCGGCTCCGGCTCGCGGTGCCGGGCGCCGCGGCGGCAACGACGGCGCCCGGCACCCCGATCCGGTCCGACGCGGTCGGGTCCCGCCTGCCCGGCTCGGTCTTCGCGCTAGGCCCGCTCCCCGTGGCGCTCGTCGTCGCCGCGTGCGTCTTCCTCGCGGCCGTCCTCCTGCTCGCCTCCCCGCGCGGCGACCGCCTGCGCCGTCGGCTCGCGCCGCACCTGGGCGCGCGCGTCCGCAAGCGCTCGCGCGGGCGGACGCAGGAGCGCTTCGCGACGGCGTCGACGGTCATGCGCGCGACCGAGCGCGCGTTCGGGCACCTCCGAGTCTGGCACTCGCTCCACCGTCTGCTCGAGCGCGCCGACGTGCCGCTGCGGACCGTCGAGCTCGTCTACGCGGCGGCCGGGTCGGGTCTCGTTCTCGGCCTGCTGTGCGCCGTCGCCGGCGCTCCGGCGCTCGTCATCCTGCTCGCGCTCGCGTTCGGCACGGCCATCCCCATCGTCGTCGTCTCGGTGAAGGCGCGCCGCCGGCTCGCGGCGATCGAGGAGCAGCTTCCGGACCTGCTCGTCACGCTCGCGGCCTCGCTCAAGGCCGGCCACAGCTTCCGCCAGGGGATCCAGGCCGTCGTCGACGAGGGCCGGCCGCCGGCCAGCGCGGAGTTCAAGCGCGTGCTGACCGACACGCGCCTCGGGCGCCCGATGGACGACGCGCTCGCGGAGATGGGCGAGCGGGTCGGCTCGAAGAATCTCACTTTCGTCGTCACGGCTGTGACCATCCAGCGTCAGGTGGGCGGCAGCCTCGCCGGCATCTTCGACATGGTCGCCGACGCGGTCCGGCAGCGGCAGCAGTTCGCCCGCAAGATCCGCTCGCTGACGGCGATGGGGCGCGCGTCGGCCTACGTCCTCGTGGGCATCCCGTTCTTCCTGCTCGGCGCGATCTCGCTCGTGAACGCCGAGTACATGGACCCGCTCTACCACACCTCGACGGGGCACCAGCTGATGGTCGGCGGGGTCGTGATGATCGTGTTCGGGTCGCTCATGCTCCGAAAAATCGTCTCCTTCAGGGGTTGATCCGTGCTGCTCGCGCTCGCCGCCGTCCTGCTCGCCACCGCCGTCTTCCTCGCCGGCGAGGCCGTCACCCAGCCCGCCCGCGAGCGCAGGCGTTCCGTTCGCCGTGCCGCGACGTACGGGCGCATCCGGGTCGCCGGGGGCGGGATCGAGCGGCTGCGCTTTCGCGAGCGCGTGCTGGAGCCGGCCGCTCTTGCGCTCGCGCGGCTCGCCCTCCGTCTGACCCCGCGCGCCAGCATCGAATCGACGGCCGCACGGCTGCTCGCCGCCGGGGTGGGGAGGAGCCTGACGCCGACGGCGTTTCTCGCAGCGGAGGCCGCGCTCGGCCTCGTCGGCCTGCTCGCCGGCCTGGGGCTCGGAACCGTCGCCGTCGGCGGCATCGGTGCGGTCGCCCTCGCCGCGGCGCTCGGCGGCGCGGGTTTCGTCCTGCCCGGCCTCGTCGTCTCGTCCCGCGGCCGGCGCCGACGCGAAGAGATCCGCTCGCAGCTCCCCGATGCGCTCGACCTGCTCGCGGTGAGCGTCGAGGCGGGGCTCGCCTTCGACGGTGCGGTCGCGAAGCTCTCCGAGCACATGGAGGGCGCCCTCGCCGACGAGCTCTCACACACGCTCGGGGAGATGCGGATCGGCGAGTCGCGCCAGGATGCGCTGAAGAAGCTCGCCGAGCGCGCCGCGACGCCCGAGGTGGCGAGCTTCACGCGCTCGATCATCCAGGCCGACCAGCTCGGCATCTCGCTCGGCCGCATCCTGCGCGTGCAGGCGGCGGACACGCGGCTGAAGCGGCAGGCGGCCGCCGAGGAGCGAGCGATGAAGGCGCCGATCAAGATGCTGTTCCCGACCGTCCTCTTCATCTTCCCGGCGATGTTCCTCGTCATCCTCGGGCCCGCGCTCCTCTCCCTGCTCGACATCTTCTGATGAGCGCGACCGAGCACGAGACCGAGGGCGGCTTCGGCACGGGGCTGCGCGCGCAGCTGCAGCGGCGGCGCGAGGTCGATTCGCCCGTCACCGACCCCGCCCCCCCGCCGGTGGAGCCGCCCGCCGGGGCGGGCGAGCGGAGCGAGAGCGCCGGTGAGACTTCCGAGGCCCCGGAGGGTGCCGGGGAGCCCGTTGGGGCTCAGCCTGCGCGTGGGTACGACTCGGAGATCGACGCGATGCTGTCGCTCCGCTCGGCGGAGGTCGACGCCCGGGCCGGGAAGGTGGCCGCGCTCGAGGCGTCGCTCCTCGAACAGGAGCTCCAGCTCGCCGCCCGCGCCGAAGCGGCCGCGGCAGAGCAGCAGCGTCTTGCGGAGGTCAGGGCAACGCTCAGCGCCGCGGAGACGCGGACGAGCGAGCGCGAGAAGCAGATCTCGGTCAAGTTCCGCGAGCTCCAGGCCGCCGATCGCGAGCGCACCGAGTCCGCTGCGGAGCTCGCCAAGCACGAGGCGACACTCGCGCAGCGCGAGCGCTCGCTCGAGCGTGCCGCAGCGGAGCTGGCGGCGCGCGAGGCGGAGGCGTCCGAGCGCGCCGAGGCCAGGGAGTCGGTCGTCGAGACGCGGGCGTCGGCGCTCCGTGAGCGCGAGGCCGACCTCGACGAGCGGGACCGGAGCTCCGCCGAGCGCGGGCGCGAGCTGGCGAAAGCCGAAGCGTCGGTGACGGCGCGTGCCGAGCTGCTTGCCGCGCGGGACGCCGAGCTTCAGTCCCGCGCCGACCGGCTGGAGGGAGAGCGCTCCGGCCAGGGTCAGCTCGAGGCGGCCGTGAGCGCGCGCTCGACCGAGCTCGCCGCGCAGGAGAGCAACCTCGCCGCGCGCGAGGCGGAGCTGAACCTGCGCGAGGCCCAGCTCCGGCGCGGCGAGGCGGACGGCCAGACCGCGGCGGCGATGGAGATCGAAGCGCGGCGGCTCGACGACCTGCGCAGGGAGCTGGCTGCGCGCGAGGCCGAGCTCGGCAGCGGCGAGACGCTGCTCGAGTCGCAGCGCGCTCGGGTCGAGCGGCGCGAGAAGCGCCTCGCCCAGACGGAGGAGAGCATCTCCGATCGGATGCGGGAGCTCGACGAGCGCGAGGCGGAGATTGAGGCCCGCGAGGCCCGCTCCGACGCCGAGTTCGATCTGTTCAAGGCGAAGCTCGAGCAGCGCGAGCAGGCGGTCCGGGACTTCGAGCTCCGGCTCGGCAGGAAGGAGAGCGATCTCGCGGTCTACGTCGGCGAGCTGCAGGAGCAGATGGAGCAGCGCGAGGCCGACTGGTGGGAGAAGCAGCTCGGGAAGCCCGTCCCACGCGGGTAGGGCGCGGGATCGCCGGACGCTCAGGCCACGGAGAGACGACACGGGGCCCGCATCACAGCACGGGCCCCGCTGCTCCCAAGGGAGCACGAGCACGACTTCAGGGGAGAGGAGTCGCGCCGGTCAGTGCGTATCTCTTGCACAATGCTCGCCGGGATGCGAGCCTGCCCTATCGGGCCTCGGTAGACGAAAGGACTGGGTATGGGAAAGTTTCGCGCACTCTCGATGATGGGGCAGCTGGCGCTCGGCGGCAGCGTGCTCTATCTGATTTTCTCGTTCTTCAAGTGGCAAGAGGCTTGCGTGGGCGGCGACGTGGGCATCTGCGTCGGCCGCAACGCGTGGCACGGCTGGGGCGTGATCGCCGTCATCGCAGCGATCGGGATCATCGCCTACGAAGGCGCGATGCTCTTGGGGCAGAAGATCGACGTCCGCGGGATGCCGCCGGCGCTCGTGTCCGGGGTCCTTTCGCTCGTGCTGTTGCTGGCGACGGTGCTCAAGTTCTTCGCGGACAACGAGTTCCGGAAGTACTGGGCGACGATCATGCTGATCCTGGCGATCGTGATCGCCGCAGCCTCCTGGATGCGGATGAAGGAACAGGGCGTGAAGGTGCCGCGCCCGGGCAGCACCCCGCCGGCTGCCTGACCGCTCGCTGATGCGGCCGCGCCGGTGTGCCGGCGCGGCCGCATCCCGGCGCTACACTAAGTGCGTGGCCGAAACCGGGACGATGCGCGTCAAGAGCGGCCTCGCCGAGATGCTCAAGGGCGGGGTGATCATGGACGTCGTCGACGCCGAGCAGGCGAAGATCGCCGAGCGGTCGGGTGCCGTCGCGGTGATGGCGCTCGAGCGCGTTCCGGCCGACATTCGCCGTGACGGCGGCGTCGCGCGCATGTCCGACCCGGCGATGATCACGGAGATCCAGGCGGCGGTGACGATCCCGGTGATGGCCAAGTGCCGGATCGGCCACTTCGCCGAGGCGCAGATCCTCCAGGCGCTCGAGGTGGACTACATCGACGAGTCGGAGGTGCTGACACCCGCCGACCTCGCCCATCACGTGGACAAGTGGCAGTTCACGATTCCGTTCGTCTGCGGCTGCACGAACCTCGGCGAGGCACTGCGCCGGATCTCCGAAGGCGCGGCGATGATCCGCACGAAGGGCGAGGCGGGCACCGGGGACATCGTCAACGCCGTCACCCACATGCGCGCGGTGTTCGGCGGGATCCGCCGGCTCCAGTCGCTGCGCGAGGAGGAGCTCTTCGCCGAGGCGAAGGAGCTGCGGGCGCCGTACGACCTCGTCAAGTGGGTCGCCGACAACGGTCGCCTGCCGGTCGTCACCTTCACCGCCGGCGGGATCGCGACGCCCGCCGACGCGGCGCTCTGCATGCAGCTCGGCGCCGACGGCGTGTTCGTCGGCTCGGGCATCTTCAAGTCGTCCGATCCCGAGCGCCGCGCGAAGGCGATCGTCGAGGCGACGACGCACTTTGCCGACGCCGAGATCCTCGCCCGCGTCTCGGCGGGCCTCGGCGAGTCGATGGCCGGCATTTCCACCGCGAGCCTCGCGCCCGAAGAGCTGCTGGAAACCCGCGGCTGGTAGCCCTAAGCTCGCCGTATGCGGCGAGCTCTCGCGCTTCTGGCAGTCCTGCTGGTTGCTCCATCGGCGCAGGCTGAGCGCGCGGAGCAGCATGTCGTCTCGGCGACTGCGGCCGACGGCCGTCCCGGCTCGCTGCGCTGGATCATCGAGAACGCCGCTGGGC
>CAYGLV010000052.1:0-6828 GCA_964351025.1 uncultured Gaiellales bacterium
GTTCGGGCTCCCGCGGCGGCCTTGACCAGCAAGGGGTAGCCGAGCTCGTCCGGCTCGCCCGAGGGGAGCACCGGCACGCCGGCACCCGCGGCGGTCAGCTTCGCGGCGAGCTTGTCGCCGCCGGCTCGGAGGGCCGGCGGCGGCGGCCCGACCCAGACGAGCCCGGCTGCCTCGACCGCCTCTGCGAAGCCGGCGCTCTCGGCGAGAAAGCCGTATCCGGGGTGAACCGCGTCGGCGCCGGCCGCGAGCGCCGCCCGCACGTGCTCGGCAGCGTCGAGATAGCTCCCGATCCCGACGACCTCGTCGGCCGAGCGCCCGTGCAGCGAGCCCGTGTCGTCGGGCGCGACGACGGCCACGGTGGCGATCCCGAGCTCCCGGCAGGCGCGGAAGACGCGCAGCGCGATCTCCCCGCGGTTCGCCACCAGGAGCTTCCTGATCGCCATCGTTGCGGATCGTATTCGCGACCGCAGCCGAAGCGGCCGGCACCGTCAAGAAACCCGACCGTCCCTGGCGCATGCTTACACGAAGCTCATGAAGTCGCGGGTACGTTGGTGGCATGACGCGTCTCCTCGTTCTGCTCGCTGCCCTTGCCGTTGTTCTGCACGTTGCGTCGCCGGCAGCCGCCTCGCCCGGCATCCGCTACGGCATCCAGGACGATGCGTGGCTGCTCTACGGCGCCGGCACGCTCGAGGGCCGGGTCGAGAGCCTCGAGCGGCTCGGAGTGGAGATCGTGCGCTTTACGATCGACTGGAGCACGGTCGAGGCGCGCCGAGGCGAGTACGACTGGAGTCGTGTCGACCACGTGCTCGGCGCTTTGCGTGACCGGGGGATCCAAACCGTGGTGACGCTGAACGGCACTCCGCGCTGGGCGAACGGCGGCCGCGCGTCGAACTGGGCTCCCACCTCGGGCGCGACGTTCGCCGCGTTCGCGGCAGTCGCCGCGAAACGCTACGCGTGGGTGAAGGACTGGCTGATCTGGAACGAGCCCAATCAGCGCCGCTGGCTGCAACCGACGACGCCGCTCACGTACGTGACGAAGCTGCTCAATCCCGCCTACGCCGCGATCCACCGCTCGAGCAGCGGGGCGCGAGTGGGCGGTGGAGTAACTGCTCCGCGCGGCTCAACCGGCGGCGTCTCGCCCGTCGACTGGATCCGCGGGATGCGCGCCGCGGGCGCCCGGCTCGACGCCTACGCCCACCATCCGTATCCCCTCACCCGCCTGCAGACACCGTGGGCGGGCGCCTGCGCCCACTGCGAGACGATCACCATGGCGTCGCTCGAACGCCTGCTTAGCGAGGTCAAGCGGGCTTGGGGGGGCGCGCTGCGGATCTGGCTGACGGAGTACGGCTACCAGACGAATCCGCCCGATCGCTTTCTCGGAGTCTCGACCGCGCTGCAGGCGCGGTACGTGGGCGAGGCCGCGTGGCGGAGCTTCAAGGGCCGCAATGTCGACATGCTCATCCACTACCTCTACCGCGATGAGCCGGACCTGGGGGCGTGGCAGAGTGGCTTCGTTACCGTGGGCGGTGTAGCCAAGCCCGCGCTGCGCGCCTTCATGATCCCCGCCTCGCAGGCGTACCGGAGCGGGCACGTCACGGCGGTGTGGGGTCAAGTGCGGCCCGGTGACGGGCGGCAGTACTACCTGCTGCAGCAGCTCCGCGACGGCCGCTGGCGAACGGTGAACGGCGCATACCGGACGACCGAGCGCGGCTTCTTCTACCGCTACGTGCGCGCGGACAAGGGCTCCAAGCTGCGGATCGTGCAGACGCGCACCGGCACGGTCAGCCCGGTCCTCGTCGTCCGGTAGTCCAGGTCGGGTTGCGGCGCTCGAGGAAGGCGCGCAGGCCCTCCTGGCCCTCGGGGCTCGTGCGCCGCTCGGCGATCAGCCTCGCGGTCTCCGGCCCGTCCGGGCGGTCGAGCACGAGCCGCTTCGCCGCGCGTGCCGCCTTCGGGCCGGCACTGCGCAGCTCGGCGAGGACTCGCGCGAGGGCCGCCTCGAGGTCGTCGGCGACCTCGTGCACGAGGCCGATCCGCAAGGCCTCCGCCGCGTCGAAGCGCTCGCCGGTGACGAAATAGCGCCGGGCGGCGCCGGCGCCGATCTTGGCGAGCGCGAACGTCGAGATGGTCGCCGGAACGATCCCCAGCTTCACCTCGGAAAAGGCGAACACGGTGCCCGGCCGCGCGAGCACGATGTCGGCGCAGGCCACGAGGCCGACGCCGCCGCCCAGCGCGTGCCCCTGAACGAGCGCGATCACGGGCGCCGGGCAGCCGTCCACCGCCTCCAGCATGCGCCGTAGCGCGTTCGCGTCGGCGAGGTTCTCCTCGTAGCCGAGGTCGGCGGCTGAGCGCATCCACTCGACATCTGCGCCTGCGCAGAAGCTCGGGCCGTCGCCGGCAAGCACCACCGCGCGTGCCTTGCCCACGTCCACGAACGCCTCCGCCAGCTCCGCGATCAGCGCCGCGTCGAACGCGTTGCGCGTTTCCGGCCGCGCGAGCGTCATGCGGAGGACATCGCCGTCCCGGGAGATGCGGAGCGCACCCATCGCCCGGGAGCTTAGAGTTGTCGCATGCTGCGCGGCGCCCTGGCGGCGGCGGTCACGCCCCTGAGAGACGGTGGAGAGGCCCTCGACGAGGACGCCTATGGGCCGTACGCCGACTTCCTCGCCGGGGCCGGGCTCGACGGGATCCTCGCGCAGGGCACCGCGGGGGAGGGGATCTTGCTCTCCCGCGAGGAGCGGGCGCGTGCCACCGAGTACTGGCTCGCGGCCGCAGCGGGCCGGTTCCAGGTCGCAGCCCACTGCGGTGCCCAGACGACCGCGGACACCGTTGCGCTCGCGGCGCACGCTGCCGAAGCGGGCGTCGCTGCCGTCGCCGTGATCTCGCCGCCGTACTTCGTCCTCGACGGCCACGCGCTGCTCGAGCACCTCGCCGCCGCGGCCGCCGCGTGCGCGCCGGTTCCGTTCTACGTCTACGAGTTCGAGCAGGCGGCGGGCTATGCCGTCCCGCTCGAGGTGCTCGACGCGCTGCGCGAGCGGGCGCCGAACCTCGCCGGCCTGAAGGTCTCGGATGCGCCATTCGCGGCCTTCTCGCGCTACCTGATCGAGTGGCTCGACATCTTCGTCGGGCCTGAGTCGCTCATCCACCGGGGGATCGCCGGCGGAGCGATCGGCGCCGTGTCAGCGCTCGCGGCGGCGTTCCCCGAGGAGGTCGTCGCCGCGGTGCGAGACCCCTCGCCGGCGGCGGCGGAGCGCGTTGGGGCGCTCCGGGCAGGTCTCGAGCGCTTTCCGCGCCACGCGGCGCTCAAGCTCGTGCTCGGAAGGCGCGGCGTGCCGGTGCGCGAGGACGTGCGCGCTCCGCTGCGGGGGCTCTCGGACGACGAGCGAAGCGGGCTCGCGGCCTGGCTCGACTCGCTCTAGCCTGTCGCCTCCACCTTCGCGATCAGCAGCTTGATCGCCCGCAGGAGGTCGGCCTCCTCGTGTCCGAAAGCGTCGAGATAGGCATGGAGCGCGGCGGAGAGGAGGCGGAGCTCCTCGTCGGTGAGCTCGATCGTGTGCATGTCTCGAGCGTAGGGCACAGCCCTCGCTTCTACATGCGGAAAATGCCGAAGACCGAGTCCGGGATCGCTGCGTTCAGCGCTGCGGAGATCCCGAGCGCGAGCACGCGGCGCGTGTCGAGCGGGTCGATGATTCCGTCGTCCCAGAGCCGCGCGGTCGAGTAGTACGGGCTCCCCTCCGCCTCGTACAGCGCTTTGATCTGCTCCGGATCGGCGTCGCCGACCATCGAGAGGACGGTTGCGGCCTGTTCGCCGCCCATCACGGAGATGCGCGCGTTCGGCCACATCCAGAGCTGCCGCGGGCCGTAGGCGCGACCGCACATCGCGTAGTTGCCGGCGCCGAACGAGCCGCCCGTGACCACGGTGAACTTCGGCACGTCGGCACACGCGACGGCCATCACCATCTTCGCGCCGTCACGCGCGATCCCGCCGGCCTCGTACTCCTTGCCGACCATGAAGCCCGTGATGTTCTGGAGGAACACGAGCGGGATCCGCCGCTTGCAGGCGAGCTCGACGAAGTGGGCGCCTTTCTGCGCCGACTCGGCGAAGAGCACGCCGTTATTTGCGAGGATGGCCACCGGGTAGCCCTCGATGCGGGCGAAGCCGCAGACGAGGGTCTCGCCGTAGAGCGCCTTGAACTCGTCGAGGCGGCTGCCGTCCACGATCCTGGCGATCAGCTCGCGCGGATCGACCTGGTGGCGGAAGTCCTCCGGCACGAGGCCGTAGAGGTCGGCCGGGTCGAGCGCGGGCGGCTCGGGCGCGGCGGGCTCCCACGGCAGCTCCTTGCGCCGGTGCAGGTTGCGCACGATCTGGCGCGCGAGCGCGAGCCCGTGCTCGTCATCCATCGCGTAATGGTCGGCAACGCCGGAGCGGCGGGCGTGGACGTCGGCGCCGCCCAGCTCCTCCGCGGTCACGTCCTGTCCGGTGGCGGCCTTCACGAGCGGTGGGCCCCCGATGAAGATCGTGCCCGTGCCACGCACGATCACGGTCTCGTCGGCCAGCGCGGGAACGTAGGCGCCGCCCGCGGTGCAGGAGCCCATCACGACGGCGATCTGGGAGATCCCCTGCGCCGACAGACGCGCCTGGTTGTAGAAGATCCGCCCGAAGTGCTCTCGGTCGGGAAAGACGTCCGCCTGGAGCGGCAGGAAGGCGCCGCCCGAATCCACGAGATAGATGCACGGGAGCCCGTTCTGACCGGCGATCTCCTGGGCGCGCAGGTGCTTCTTCACCGTCAGTGGGAAGTAGGAGCCGCCTTTCACCGTCGCGTCGTTTGCGACGATCACGCACTCCTGCCCCTCGACCGTGCCGATGCCCGTGACGATCCCGGCTGAGGGCGCCTCGCCCTCGTACAGCTCCCACGCGGCGAGCGCGGAAAGCTCGAGGAACGCGGAGCCAGGGTCGACAAGCCGGTCGATCCGCTCGCGCGCCGGCAGCTTGCCGCGTGACCGGTGGCGCTCGAGCGTCTGCGCGCCACCCCCGCGGGCTACGAGCGACGTGCGCTCTCGCAGCTCGGAGACGAGGGCCTCCATCCGTTCGCGCCGGAGCGTGAACTCCGCCGAGCGGCTGTCCACCTGCGAGGTCAGGGTGGCCACGCGCGGAGACTACTAGCCATGCGGGGCTAACGGAGCGCGCCTGCCGGGCCGATAACGGCCTGACATGCGTCAGTCGCCTTTTGTGCCGCTGCTCGCTCTCGCCGGCGGCCTCGCGATCGTGCCGCCTGCGCTGCTCCACTTCGTGGGTGGGGACAAGGTGCACCTCTCGAGCACGGTCCACTTCTGGGCGGTCGGTCTTTCGGCCTCGATCGCAGTCGCGGCAGGGATCGTCCTCAGCGCCGGCGGCCATCGCCGCGGCGACGCGCGCGCCGTGCTCGTCGGCACGGCCTTCACGGTGATGGCGGGCCTGCTCGTGGTGCACGGCTTCGCCAGCCCAGGGGTCCTCGTCGAGCGCAACGGTGTCGTCGCCCTCACGGGCGCGGCCACGCTGCCCGTCGGCGGGGCGATTCTCGCGCTCTCGGTGCTGCCGGTGATCCGGGAGCCCCGCAGCGTCGTGCCGCTGCTCTGGCTTCAGGCGGCGTTGATGGCGGGAGTGCTCGTGCTGGGCGGCTCCGCGCTGCTCGTGCCGAGCCTCGTGCCCTCGGTGCCCGCGCCCGCGAGCGGCCCTGCGCTGGCGATGCTCGTCGTGGGCCTGGTCTTCTTCGCGTGGCTCGGGCTGCGCGCCCTGCGCACGGCGCTGCTGACGCAGCGGCGGGCCGACCTGCTCGTGGTGGTCGGTGTCGTCTGGCTTGCGGCTGCGCTCGTGCCTGCGCTGACGATGAGCTACTGGGAACTCGGCTGGTGGCTCGGCCACGGCCTCGAGGTCGCCGGGATCTTGATCGTCGGGGCTCCGGTCGCCGTGGATCTCTTCCGCGCGTCCCCGTCGCGGCCGCTCGCGGGCGATCTCCGCGGCGCGGAGCTCGTTGCCGCCGAGGAGGCCTACCTCGGCTCGCACGTTCGCGCGTTCACGCGGCTGCTCGCCGACAAGGACGCCTACACCGAGGGCCATACGCGGCGGGTCGCGCTGCTCGCGGTCCGCGTCGGCGAGGAGCTCCGCCTCCCGCCGGCACGGCTGCGCGAGCTCGCGATCGGCGGCCTCCTGCACGACGTCGGCAAGCTCTCGGTTCCCGACGCGATCCTGAAGAAGCCGGGACCGCTCGACGACGACGAGTTCGCCGTCGTGAGGAAGCACCCGCTCTGGGGCGACACGCTCCTCGGCGAGCTCTCGTTCCCGCGCGGCGTGCGCTGCCTCGTGCGCGACCACCATGAGCGGCTCGACGGCTCCGGCTACCCGCACGGCGCCGCCGGCGAGCAGCTCTGCGGCTCGACGCGGATCCTTGCGGTCTGCGACGTCTACGACGCCCTCCTCTCCCGTCGCGTGTATCGCGAGGCCTGGAGCCACGAGCAGGCGCTCGAGCTGCTGCGGGCACAGGCCGGCAGCTCCCTCGACACGCGCTGCGTCGCCGCGCTCGAGCGCGTGCTCACGACGGCGAGCGACTTCGTGCCGGTGCCCGTGCCCGCGGTTGCGGTCGCCGTCTAGCTCGCCGGCGCATCGTTCACGGTTCGTCGCAGCCCTAGAATCGGACTGCGATGCCTGAGTTCAAACCGTCGTATACCGGGCCCCGAGGTGACCTCGCGCGGCTGGTTCCGGAGCCGTGCCGCTCGTTCCTCGATGTCGGGTGCGCAACGGGCGAGCTCGGCGCCTCGCTCAAGCGCTCGCGGCCCGGCGCACAGGTCGTCGGG
>CAYGLV010000052.1:6928-17018 GCA_964351025.1 uncultured Gaiellales bacterium
CGGGCTCAACCGGCTCGCCCGAGCCGCGGCGCTTCCCGGCCTGCGCGACCTGCTCACGTTCCAGTTCGTCGTGCTGGGAACGAAGCGGTGAAGGCCGCACCGCGACCGTTCCAGGCGGCGCTGCTCTCGGCGGTCCTTCCGGGCGCCGGGCAGCTCTACGCCGGCCGCCGGGTGCGCGGCACCGTCATGGTCGCCGTGACGGCTGCGATCTTCCTGGTCGCCGGCGTGTTGTGGGCGCAGGGGCCGCTCTTCCTGCTGAAGCTGCTCGTCCGCCCGTCGGTGCTGCTCGGGCTGCTCGCCGCCAACGCAGTGTTGCTCGCCTTTCGCACGGCGGCGGTCGTGGACGCCTACCGGCTTGCCGGGGGCGCGCCGGGCGCCGGCAGCGGCGCTCGTCGTCCTCGTCGTCGTGACGGCCGCGCCGCACGTCGCCGCTGCCTACTACAACTACCGCTCGTACGACCTGCTGGAGTCGGTCTTCGCCGACGAGGAGCCAAGCGACTCCCTCTTCACGGGAACGGGGGAGTCGCCGCTGCTCGAGCTACCTCCGGTCGTGACCGAGGGCGCGGGCGCGCCGCGAGTGCTCCAGGCGGCCCGGAAGGAAGAACACCCGTGGCTGACGATCCTGCTGATCGGCGGCGACGCCGGAGCAAACCGGTGGGGCCTGCGGAACGACACGATGATCGTCGTCGCGCTCCAGCAGGGCACGGGCAAGGTCGCGGCGCTCGGGGTCCCCCGCAACCTCATCAGGGTGCCGCTTCCGGGTGCGGCGGGCGCCCGCTACGGAACCTACGACGAGCCGCTCTACGGCTTCTACGGCTTCGGGCGCGCACACGCGGACCTGTTCGCCGGCGGCCGCGATCCGGGCGCGACCGCGCTCAAGCAGACGCTCGCGCAGCTGCTCGGCCTGCGCATCGACTACTACGCGCTCGTCGATCTGCGTGGCTTCGTCGAGATGGTGGACGCTCTCGGCGGTTTCTACATCGTCCCGAACGAGCGTGTCCGGGACGAGGTCTCACCGCCCTACGCCGGCGAGAAATGGGTCCCGATCGACGTCCGGCCCGGCGTCCGCTACCACTTCGACGGGCGCGAGGCGCTTGCCTACGCCCGGTCGCGCTGGGCCTCCAGCGACTACACGCGCATGCAGCGCCAGCGCTGTGTGCTCAGCTCGATGGCCGAGCAGCTCGACGTGACGAAGATCCTGCGCGGCTTTCCGCAGTTCGCCTCGGCGGTGAAGGCGCACGTGACGACGGACATCCCGCTCGCCCGGCTCCCCGATCTCGTCTCGCTCGTGTCCGACGTCGATCCCGGCCGGAGCGTGACGGTCACTCTCGGGCCGCCCGACTACACCGGCGCGTACTACACGGTTCCGTCGAAGGAGCCACCGCCGAAGCAGCCGGCAGCGACCGTGAGGCCCAAGAAGGGCAAAAAGCCTGCGAAGAAGCCCGAGCCGCCGCCGCCCCCGACGTATCCGTCTCCCGACATCGCTGCGATCCGCGAGACCGTCCGCCGGATGATCCTGCTCGACCCGACGGATCTGCGCGAGCGGTTCGGGCTCCTCACTGTGCGGCGGAGCTGTTGACGAGTTGCCGCGGTTCGACTGGAGCAGGGGCGGAGGGACTCGAACCCCCGACATTCGGTTTTGGAGACCGACGCTCTACCAGCTGAGCTACGCCCCTAGGCGTACCGCCCAAGTGTAATCGCCGCCCGCGTGTACCCTCGCTGCGTGGTCGCACAGCGCCAGCTGCTCGGAGTTCTCTTCCTTTTGATCGCGGGAGCGCTGATCGGAATCGCGGTCGCCGCCGCCGGCGCAGGCGGGCGTGCGTGGGTCATTGCGCTGGCTGCGATCGCACTCGGGCTCTGGATGGGTCAGCTCGCGCTCAGAGCACTCGGTCGCTCGCGCTGAGGATTCTGCGCGCCCACGGCGTATTCTCTCGTCGTGGCGACGGGGGAGGACACCAAGACGCTCTGGCAGGAGTACGGCCGGACCAAGGACCGGGAGATCCGTGATCGCCTGATCCTCACGTATGCGCCGCTCGTCAAGTTCGTCGCCGGCCGGCTTGGCAGCGGGCTGCCTGCCCACGTGGACGAGGGCGATCTCGTCTCGTATGGCCTGCTCGGGCTGATCGTCACGATCGATCGCTACGACCCCGACCGAGACATCAAGTTCGAGACGTACGCCATCTCGCGCATCCGCGGGGCGATCATCGACGAGCTGCGGACGCTCGACTGGGTGCCCCGTTCGGTGCGCTCGCGGGCGCGTGAGATCGAGCGGGCCATGACCGAGCTCGAGGCGAAGCTGATGCGTGCGCCCACCGACGAGGAGCTCGCGGCCCGGATCGGAGTCACACCGGACGAGCTCGGCGAGAGCCTGACCGAGATCTCGCGCTCCTCGATAGCCGCTCTCGACGAGCTGTGGACCGCCTCGCCGGGCGGCGACCAGGTGGCGATGATCGACACGATCGAGGACACGAGCGGTCCCGACCCGCAGCTCGAGCTCTCGCAGACCGAGATGCGGGAGGCTCTCGGAGAGGCGATCGCGCGGCTGCCCGAGCGCGAGAAGCTCGTGATCACGCTCTACTACTACGAAGAGTTGACGCTGCGCGAGATCGGCGACGTGCTCGGCGTGACCGAGTCGCGCGTGTCGCAGCTCCACACGAAGGCGATCCTGCGGCTCAAGGGCCGCCTCGGCGGCGCGTCGCCACTGCGCGAGCCGCTCGAGCCGTAAGGCCCGTTGCCCGGGACTTGGGTCGGCGCAGAGGGCTAAGATCGAGCCCGAAACCGAGACAGCCCGAGGAGGAAGCCCGCGCATGCCTGCACAGGAGCCCGGAAAGATCCGCAACGTCGCCGTCGTCGGCCACCGAGGGACTGGGAAGACGTCCCTCGTGGAGGCGCTCCTCTTCCAGTCGGGCGAGACGACCCGCCTCGGCGCGATCGAGCAGGGCTCGACCGTCTCGGACTGGGACGACGACGAGCGCAAACGGCAGATGTCGATCTCCTCGGCGCTCTGCCACGCCACGTGGCACGAGCGCAAGCTCAATCTGATCGACGTTCCGGGCGACCCGAGTTTCCAGGGAGAGGCGCGCGCGGCGCTGCGAGTCGTCGAGGGGGCACTCGTTGCCGTCAGCGGCGTGATGGGAGTCGAGGTCGGCACGGGCCGGGTCTGGAAGCGCGCCGACGAGCTCGACGTCGTCCGGGTCGTCGTCGTCACGATGCTCGATCGCGAACGGGCCGACTTCTTTCGCGTGCTCGGCCAGCTCCAGGCGCAGCTCTCGTCGAAGTGCGTCGCCGTCCATCTGCCGATCGGCTCCGAGCATGAGCTGAAGGGGATCGTGGACGTCTTGCACATGACCGCGTACACGAGCCCTGAGGGCGGCAAGGAAGGGACCCCCGGGCCGATCCCCGACGAGCTTGCGGGGATCGTCGCCGAGTACCGGGAGAAGCTCCTCGACGCCGTCGTCGAGACCGACGAGGATCTGATGGAGCGGTACCTCGACGGCCAGGAGCTCGGCGTTGACGAGGTCGCTCATGCGCTCAAGACCGCCGTCACCCGCGGCGAGGTCTTCCCGGTGGCGTGCGGCGTGGCGACGAAGAACCTCGGAACTGCGGCTCTGCTCGACCTGATCGTCGAGGGCGTCCCGTCACCGAATCGCAAGCCGACGACGATCGACGTGGGCGGAGCCGGCGTCGCCGCCTTCGTCTTCAAGACGATCGCCGACCCGTTCGCGGGGAGGATCAACCTCTTCCGCGTGCTCGCCGGCACCGTCACGGCCGACGCGACCCTCGCCAACGCTCGCACGCACGGCAAGGAGCGCTTCGGCACGCTGCTCCAGCTCCAGGGCAAGGACCACGTCGGGGCAGGGGAGTTCGGCCCCGGCGACATCGGCGCCGCCGCGAAGCTCAAGGACACCCAGACCGGCGACCTCCTGCTCGACAAGGAGGTGGCCATTGCGCTGCCCGAGATCGGCTTTCCCGACCCGGTGATGAGCTTTGCCGTCACGCCGAAGGCGAAGGGCGACGAGGAGAAGGTTGCCTCTTCGCTCCGCCGCCTCCACGAGGAGGACCCGACGCTGAGCCTGCGGCGGGACCCGCAGACCGGCGAGCAGGTGCTCTCCGGCATGAGTCAGATGCACGTCGAGATCGCCGTCGAGCGTCTCAGGCGCCGTTTCTCCGTCGAGGTCGATCTCCAGCCGCCGCGTGTGCCCTATCTCGAGACGATCCGCAAGGAGTCGCGCGCCCAGGGCAAGTACAAGAAGCAGACCGGCGGCCGTGGCCAGTACGGCGACTGCCACATCGTGCTGGAGCCGCTCGACGACCACGTCGGCTACGAGTTCGTCGACCAGATCGTCGGCGGCGTCATTCCGCAGAGCTTCCGGCCCGCGGTGGACAAGGGCATCCAGGAGACGATGCAGCACGGCGAGCTCGCCGGCGCACCCGTCCAGGGAGTGCGAGTCCGGCTCGTGGACGGCTCGTACCACAACGTGGACTCGTCGGAAATGGCCTTCAAGATCGCCGGTTCGATGGCGTTCAAGCAGGCCTATGAGAAGGCGGAGCCGGTTCTGCTCGAGCCGATCATGGAGCTCGAGGCGACCGTTCCCGACGAGGCCGTGGGAGCGGTCAACGGCGACCTCAACTCGCGCCGCGGGCGCCTGCACGGGATGGAGCCCGCCGGCGGCTCGACCACGATCAAGGCGGAGGTTCCGATGGCCGAGATGCTGACGTATGCGCAGACGCTGACCTCGCTCACGGGCGGCCGCGGCGACTACTCGATGGCGTTCCTCCGCTACGAGGAAGTGCCCGCACACGTCTCCCAGAAGCTGGTCGAGGAGACACGCAAGCTGCGCGAGGCCGCCAAGGCCTGAGACTCCACAGCCCGGGGGGCAGGCTGTGCCACCTCTGGGCCAGCCGCTAGACTCGCGGCCATGCGAGTCACACGAGCGGCTGCTCCGCGGACGTGCGCCGTCTGCGAGCGCTCGCTGTTGATGGGTGAGCACACGACCCGCTACCTGCCGGTCGGCGGCGACTACGTCGATGTCTGCCCGCTCTGCCAGGGCATTGCGGTCGAGCACGGCTGGGCCCGCGAGGGAAGCCCCACGACGCCGACGGTGCCGGCCGAGGTGCGCCGGGGGCGTCCATGGCTCTCGACGCTGCTCGGCCGCCGCCCCCCGGCGCAGCAGCCGGTCGTCTCCGAGCCGATCCTACGCCGGCTCTCGCCGCCCGAGCTCGCGATCGTCGAGGCCGCCGACCTCTTCAACGCGAGCCCGCACCGGCGCACCGTTGCCGGGATCGCGAAGAGCCTCGGCGAGCCGAAGGCCTCGATCGTGCCGCTCTCCGGCGTCTCCGGGGAGATGATCGTGACCGTCACCTGGGAGATCTCGTGGTACCAGTACCGCGTGACGCCCGACTCAGCGGCCCCGGTGCGGCTCGCAGACCGCGGCTACGACGTCGAGGCTCTCGAGCCGAGCTTCCGGGCGTGGAACGCCGCAATCGCCGAGGATGGCCGGCTCGTGCCTGACGTCGCACGGATCTAGGCCTGCCGAGGAAGCACGCCCGTTGCGTCGAATCCGGCCGTCACGCTGGCGCCCAGGCCAGATGTTCCTACAATCAGAGGAACGATGATCTACTGCGTCATCCCCCGCGAGCTCGAAGCCGAGCTCTTCGACAAGATGGTCGACTACTACGCCGACAACCCCGACGTGACGGTGATCGTGGACCGCCGCGACGGGCCCGACCGGCGCGGCGGCAAGTCCTACGGGGGCAAGCGTGAGATCCGTGATCGCCGGCGGGCGCGTGCCACGGGCACGTTCCCGAGCACCGATCCGGGCTGAGACGCGCGACGGCGCCACCCCGCTAGACTCGGGCCCATGGCCGTTACCGGGATCCGCAGCTTCAAGAACTTCATCGGCGGCGAGTGGACGGACGCCGCGTCGGGCGAGACCTTCGAGAGCTTGAGCCCCGCCACCGGTGAGGCGCTCGGAACATTCCCGCGCTCGGGCGCCGACGACGTCGATCGCGCCGTCGAGGCGGCGAAGGCGGCTTTTGCCGAGTGGAGGCTCGTCCCCGCGCCGGAGCGGGGCCTTGTCCTCCTCCGCTTCGCTCGGCTGCTCGAGGAGGCGAAGGACGAGCTGACCGAGCTGATGACACACGAGATGGGGAAGGTGTGGGCCGAAGCGGGCGGTGACGTCCAGGAAGCGATCGACATGTCGGTCTACATGGCGGGTGAGGGCCGGCGCCTGTCCGGGCAGACGACACCGTCGGAGCTGCGGGACAAGTTCAACATGAGCGTGCGGCTGCCGATCGGCGTGATCGGCGTGATCACGCCCTGGAACTTCCCGATCGCGATCCCCTCGTGGAAGATTGCGCCCGCGCTCGTCTGCGGCAACACCGTCGTCTTCAAGCCGGCCTCGGACACGCCTCGGCTCGGCGAGCGCTTCGTCGAGCTGCTGGTCGACGCCGGCGTCCCGAGCGGCGTCGTGAACATCGTCCACGGCAGGGGCGGCGAGGTCGGGGACCGGCTCGTGCGTCACCCTGACGTGCCGGTGATCACGCTCACGGGCTCGCGCGAGACGGGCGTCACCGTGATGAGGAACGCGGCCGATCGGCTCAAGCACGTTCACCTCGAGCTCGGCGGCAAGAACGGGATCATCGTGATGGATGACGCCGACCTCGACCTCGCCGTCGACGGGATCCTCTGGTCGGCCTTCGGCACGTCGGGCCAGCGCTGCACGGCGGCGAGCAGGGTGATCGCGCACGAGAAGGTCTACGGCGAGCTTCAGAAGCGGCTCGTCGCGCGCGCCGAGTCGATGCGCCTCGGCCCCGGCTGGGAGAGGGACACCGATGTCGGCCCTGTGATCAACCGCGCCGCACTCGAGAAGATCCATTCGTATACGGGAATCGGCACGGCTGAGGGCGCGACGCTGCTCACCGGCGGTGAGATCGCAACCGAGGGCGAGCTCGCGAAGGGGTTCTACTACCGGCCGACGATCTTCGCCGACGTCGAGCCGGGCATGCGGGTCGCGCAGGAGGAGATCTTCGGGCCGACGACGGCGCTCATCCCCGTCAAGGACTTCGACGAGGCGATCCGGGTGTGCAACGGGATCGACTTCGGCCTCTCCTCGTCCATCTTCACGAGGGACGTCAACCGGGCCTTCCGCGCGATGCGCGATCTCGAGGCCGGCATCACGTACGTCAACGCCGGCACGACGGGTGCCGAGGTGCACCTGCCCTTCGGCGGCACGAAGGACACGGGCAACGGGCACCGCGAAGCGGGCCAGGCCGCGCTCGATGTCTTCACGGAATGGAAGTCGATCTACGTCGACTACTCGGGCCGCCTGCAGCGGGCCCAGATCGACAACACCTAGCATGGCGTCGCTGAAGCTCGTCTGGTTCGTGCCCCGGGAGGCGCTCGACGCTACCCGGGAAGCCGTTTTCGCGGCCGGGGCGGGGCGGATCGGTGAGTACGAGCGCTGCTCGTGGTACGCGATGGGGACGGGGACGTTCCGAGGCGGCGACGGGACGAATCCGGCGGTGGGCGAGTCGGGGCGTGAGCAGCGGGTCTCGGAGCTGCGCGTCGAGACCGTCGTTCCGGCGGACCGTGTCGCGGAGATCGTGTCGGCCCTGAAGGCGGCGCACCCCTACGAGGAGCCCGCGTACGACCTCTATGCGCTGGCCGGCGCATGAAGGCACGTCTCTTCACCGACGGCGGCTCTCGCGGCAACCCCGGTCCGTCGGCCTACGGCTACGTGCTCGAGGCCGAGGACGGCACCGTGCTCGACGCCCGCGGCGAGGCGATCGGGGAGGCGACGAACAACGTCGCCGAGTACAGCGCACTGCTCGCCGGGCTCACGAAGGCGGCTCAGCTGCGCGTGAGCGAGCTCGAGGTGATCTCCGACTCGGAGCTGCTCGTGAAGCAGATGAGAGGCGAGTACAAGGTCAAGAACCATGCGCTGAAGGAGCTGTCGCTCGAGGCCACCCGCCTCGGTCGCAAGTTCGGCAAGGTGAAGTACCGCGCCGTTCGCCGCGAGCAGAACGCGCTCGCCGACCGGCTCGTGAACGAGGCCCTGGATCGCGCCGCGAGCGCGTAGGCTCGTCGCTGGCCTCCGCGGGCCGGAGCGGCTATCGTCTAGGGCGATGACGCCGAGCGCCGCCCAGCCCATCTCGTCGCCGACCTTCGGCGGCCGCGCGCTCACACTCCTCCTCCTCCCCCGCTAGGGGGACCGAGGCGTGACATATCCCAGCCGTGCACCCCGCACCCGAGGGAGTAGTGCGCCCCCTGCCGCCCGAGGAGGAACCATCCCATGCCCATGCCCTTCTGGAAGTACCGCCCTTACGAGACCATCCATCTGCCCGACCGCACGTGGCCCGACACCGTGATCGCGCAGGCGCCGATCTGGTGCTCGACCGACCTGCGCGACGGCAACCAGTCGCTCGTCAATCCGATGGACGCCGGCCGCAAGCGGCGCTTCTTCGACCTGCTCGTCGAGCTCGGCTACAAGCAGATCGAGGTCGGCTTCCCGGCGGCCTCGAAGACGGACTTCGATTTCGTGCGCGTCCTGATCGAGGAGGAGCTGATTCCCGAGGACGTGACGATCGCCGTGCTCACGCAGGCGCGGGCGGAGCTGATCGAGGCGACCTTCGAGTCGCTCGAGGGCGCCCGGCGGGCGATCGTCCACCTCTACAACTCGACGTCCACGACCCAGCGCCGCGTCGTCTTCCGGATGGGCAAGGCCGGCATCACCGACCTTGCCGTGCGCGCCACGGCGCTCTGCAAAGAGCTGGCCGCCGGAGCCGATGCGGAGATCGTGTTCCAGTATTCGCCGGAGAGCTTCCACGGCACGGAGCTCGACTACGCGCTCGAGATCTGCGAGGCCGTGATCGCCGAATGGGGCCCCACGCCCGAAGCGAAGATGATCGTGAACCTGCCGACGACTGTGGAGGAGTTCCCGCCCAACGTGTACGCCGACCGGATGGAGTGGTTCGGCCGTCACGTCTCGAAGCGGGACTCGATCATCCTCAGCGTCCACCCGCACAACGACCGGGGCACGGCGGTCGCGACGGCGGAGCTCGGGCTGATGGCCGGTGCCGAGCGGGTCGAGGGGACGCTGTTCGGCAACGGCGAGCGGACCGGCAACGTCGACCTCGTCACGCTGGGGTTGAACCTGCTCACGCAGGGTGTCGACCCGGGAATCGACCTCTCCCGGATCGACGAGGCGAAGCGGATCGTCGAGGAGTGCAACGAGCTTCCCGTCCACCCGCGCCACCCGTACGGCGGCGAGCTCGTCTACACGGCGTTCTCCGGCTCGCACCAGGACGCGATCAAGAAGGGCATGTACGCGCGCGAGCGTGAGCAGGCAGACGTCTGGGACGTGCCGTACCTGTCGATCGACCCGAAGGACGTCGGGCGCACCTACGAGGCGATCATCCGCGTCAACTCGCAGTCCGGGAAGGGCGGCGTCTCGTACCTGATGGAGACGGAGCACAACCTCGAGCTGCCGCGTGGGCTCCAGGTCGACTTCGCGCAGAAGGTGCAGGCGATCACGGACGTGCGCGGCGGCGAGCTGACGGCGGCCGAGCTGATGGCTGCGTTCTGTGAGAACTACCTCGACCACGTGCTGCCGTACGAGCTCGTGTCCTACACGCACACGGGTGCGGAGGAGGACCACATCGCGGTGAGGCTGCGCGCAAACGGGGCGGAGGTCGAGATCGACGGGGTCGGCAACGGCCCGATCGCGGCGCTCGTCGACGCGTTCGCTCGCCATCTGGGGATCGCGATCCGGATCCGCGACTACCACGAGCACGCGATGATGGCGAGCGCGGACGCGACCGCCGCGGCGTACATCGAGGCCGATGTGGACGACGAGGCCTTCTGGGGCATCGCCATCCACCCGAGCATCCTCACGGCGTCGCTGCGGGCGCTCGTGAACGTCGTCAACCGCTCGATCTCGCTGCGCGCAGCGCAGGAGGCAGCCGTGGCCGGGTTCGGGCCAGGAGCCGCCTGAGGCGGGCTATACTGGCCCCCGCGCGGATGTAGCTCAGTTGGTAGAGCGTCTGCTTGCCATGCAGAAGGTCGTGGGTTCGAGTCCCATCATCCGCT
>CAYGLV010000053.1:0-16851 GCA_964351025.1 uncultured Gaiellales bacterium
GACACGCTTCCAGGTCTTCGCCCGCCAGTACGCCTCGGGGCCGAGACCGTCGCCGAGCTCCCTGAGACCCTTCGCGGCGGCCGAAGCGGCCGGTGCGGACAGTCGCACACGGCTCACGGCGTCGCTGAGCTCTCCCAAAGCGTCTCGCGCGGCGTCGAAGTCGCCCGTTCCCAAAGGGCGCCGCAGCCGCTCGAGCGGGCCGACGAGTCCCGGAGCCTCGTCCAGAGCGCGGCGGAAGTACATGTCGACGTCCACCGGCGCAGGCCGGTGCATGCCCGGGATCTTGACGAACCCGCCGAGCGGAATCACGCCGATCCCGTACTCGATTCCGTTCCTCGTCGTCTTCAGGAGCGCAGGTGGAAAGCCGACGTAGAACTTCCGTGGCCGCAAGCCGACGGCGAGCGCGACGAGGAAATGGCCGAGCTCGTGCACCATGATCAGGAGCCCGAGGCCGACGATCGCGACAAGAACGCTCATGCCGCTACCCCGAGACGGCTCTCCGCGCTGCGCCGCGCTTCCGCGTCGGCTTCGACGAGCCCGGCCAGGTCTCCGACCGGCACCCCGGCGACAGCGGCGAGCGTTTCTGCCACCACGTCCGCGATGCCCAGAAACGGCAGGCGGCCCGCGAGGAACGCTGCGACGGCGACCTCGTTCGCGGCGTTGAAGGCACACGGGTACGTGCCGCCCCTCTCCCCCGCCTGGCGCGCCAGGGCCAGCAAGGGGAACGTCGCCAGGTCGGGCGCCCCGAACTCGAGTGTCAGGCCTCCTGCGAGATCGAGCCCCCGCACGGGCGTGGCGCGCCGCTCGGGGTACGTGAGTGCGAAGGAGATCGGAACGCGCATGTCGGGGTAGCCCGCGTGCGCGAGCGCGGCTCCGTCGCGGAAACGAACGAGCGCGTGCACGACCGAGGACGGGTGGACGACGACTTCGATCCGGTCGTACGCGAGCCCGAAGAGCACATGCGCCTCGATCAGCTCGAGCCCCTTGTTGGCGAGCGTCGCCGAGTCCACGGTGATTTTCGGGCCCATGCTCCACGTGGGGTGGGCCAGCGCCTCGGCAGGCGTCACGTCCGCGAGCTCGGTTCGCGTGCGGCCACGAAACGGTCCGCCCGACGCCGTCAGGACGAGCGAATCCACAGTTTCGAGAGCGCGACCCTCGAGGCACTGGAACACTGCGCTGTGCTCGCTGTCCACCGGCAACAGGAGCCCGCCCCCGCGCCGCTTCGCCGCGCGCGCGAGCTCGCCGGCGGCGACGAGGCTCTCTTTGTTCGCCAGAGCGAGCGTGACGCCCCGCTCGAGCGCCCACAGGGTCGCCCCGACTCCGGCGAAGCCCACGACGGCGTTCAGGACGACGTCCGGCTCGCTCGCGTCAAGCAGGCGTGTCAGCTCACCGCCCACCTGGACGTGCTGGACGCCGTGGGCCGCGGCGATCTCCGCAAGATCTTGCGAGCCCGACGCCACTGCGCACAGCTCGAGCCCGGGATCGGCGGCGATGATCTCGAGCGCCTGGCGACCGATCGAGCCGGTCGCTCCGAGTAGCGCGATTCTCCTCACGCTCCGAAGTCTACGGTGGGGCCGATCCGCCCCTCGCGCGAGAGCTACGGCTGCTGCTCGAAGCCGTCGAGGCAGCCCTGCGTCGCGTCCGCAGCATCTTCGGGCGTACCACCGGAAACCGCCTCGGCGATCACGCCGGCGACGGCCTTCGCCGTGGGCGGCGCGACACCGTACAGAGTTGCGATCTCTTCGACGGTGCCGCCGCTGCAGATCTCGAAGCCTCCCTGGTAGGCGCCGGACTGTCCTCCGTCGCCGTCGAGAGCCGTCGTGGGGCCCGCGGTCGTGGCGCTGCCGCCCCCGCCGCCGCAGGCGGCCAAGAGAACTCCAGACACGACCAGGGTCGATACCAGAAGAAAGACCGTGCGCAAGGCGCTAACCGTACCCGAACGCGAGGACGACATAGAAGGCCGCGACACTTGAGAAGAGGAGCGAGTCGACCCGGTCCAGCATGCCACCGTGGCCGGCGAGCAGCGAGCCGGAGTCCTTCACCTCGAAGTCGCGCTTGACGGAGGACTCGAAGAGATCGCCGGCGACACCAGCCAGCGCGACCGCTCCGCCAAAGACGAGCGACCGCCAGCCCTCCATGAAGCCGGTGCCGTAGAACGTGAAGAACGACGCGGCGAGGGCCGCGAGCGCCCCGGCCACGAACCCCTCCCAGGTCTTGCCGGGGGAGATCGCCGGCGCAAGCTTGTGACGGCCGACGAGGCGCCCGATGGCGTAGGCGGCCGTAGCGTCGGCGAAGACGGCGAGGAGGAGGCCGTAGGTCGCAAGCCGCCCGTGCTCGGGCAGGTCGCGCAGGAGCCCGAGATGGGCCAGCCCGACGGCGATCCAGACGACGCCGAGCACCGTGGACGCCACCGTCACCGTCGCCGACTGACGTGTGGACGCGATCCCGTAGAGGAGGAAGGCAAAGAGCAGCGTGGCCAGCGCACCCGCCAGCAGCCACTCGATTCCGCCCAGCTGCGCGCCGGCCAGGGTGAGCACGGCGCCGGCGTAGCCGGCGAGTACGAGCGGGCGCAACGAGCGGACCATGACGTACAGCTCGTGCAGAGCGACCAGCGCGGCAACCAGCACGAGCGCGAACACCCACCAGCCACCCAGCCAGACGACGCCGAGCACGAGTGGCAGCCCGACGAGGGCGACCAGGATCCGCGAGACGAGCTCGGTCATCGCCCGCCGAACCGCCGGCGCCGGCTCGCATACTCTGCGAGCGCGCTCTGGAGCTGCCGAGCGCCGAAGTCGGGCCAGAGGTCCTCCACGAAGAGCAACTCGGCATAGGCGGCCTCCCAGAGCAGGAAGTTCGAGACGCGAAGCTCGCCGGAGGTGCGGATCAGCAGGTCCGGGTCCGGCAGCTCGGGTGCGTACAGGCGTGCGGCCAGAGCCGCCTCGTCGATCTCGCCGGGCCGAACGCCGTCTTCCACCAGACGGCGCGCGGCGTCCACGAGCTCGGCCCTCCCCCCGTAGTCGAACGCGATCCAGAGCTGGAGCCGGCCGTTCCCGGCCGTCTCGCGCTCGAGCTGCTCCATCTGCTGCCGCAGTGCCTCCGGCGTGCGGTCGCGCCGACCGATGAAGCGCGTTCTCACGCCTTGCCGGGCGAGGTCGGGCAGTTCCCGCTCGATCGTCTCGCCGAAGATCTCCATCAGCGCCTCCACCTCGTCCGGCGGGCGCGCCCAGTTCTCCGTCGAGAACGCGTAGACGGCGAGCGACTCGACACCGAGGTCGAGAGCAGCCTCCACGGTCCGCCGCAGCGCCTTGGTGCCTTCGCGGTGACCTGCCGCGACCGGCAACCCGCGCGCGCGCGCCCAGCGACCGTTGCCGTCCATGACGATGGCGACGGTGCGGGCTGTGCCCGCCGCGTCGCTCGATGGTGCTTCGTGCATCCGGGGCATCGCCCGAGGTCTGAGCCCGCAGGACTCAGACCTCCATGATCTCCGCTTCCTTGTTCTTCAACAGCTCGTCGATCGCGTGTGTGTGCTCGTCGGTCAGCTTCTGCACCTGCGCCTCGCCGCGGCGCTCCTCGTCGTCGCCGACGTCGCCGTTGACGACGAGCTCCTTCAGATGCTGCATGACGTCGCGGCGAACGTTGCGGATCGCGATCTTTCCGTCCTCGCCCAGCTTGCGCACGAGCTTGACGAGATCTTTGCGCCGCTCCTCGGTGAGCTGGGGGATCGGCAAGCGGATCATCTTGCCGTCGTTGGAGGGCACCAGGCCAAGGTCGGACTCCTGGATCGCACGCTCGATCGCCTTGACCGAAGACGGGTCGAATGGCTGGAGGGTCAGCAAGCGCGGCTCGGGGGACGAGATCGTCGCGATGCTCTTCAGCGGCGTGGGCGTCCCGTAGTAGTCCACGACGATCCGGTCGAGCAGGGCCGTCGAAGCGCGGCCGGTACGCACGCTGTTGAACTCGCCGTGCGTCGTCTCGATCGACCGGTCCATCCGCCGCTTCGCATCCGCCAGGAACTCCTCGATTGCCGCCATCACGCCTCCTCGTTCGGGGTGGAGATGAGCGTCCCGACGCGCCGGCCGTGGGCGACGGCCAGGATGTTGCCCTCAGCGAGCTCGAACACGTGGATCGGGAGCCGGTTGTCCATGCACAGGGAGAGTGCGGTCGTGTCCATCACTCCCACACCGCGCTCGATCGCCTCGAGGTGCGAGAGCGCCGGAAGGAAGGCGGCGCCCGGATCGATCCGGGGGTCGCCGGCGAAGACGCCCCGCACGCCGTTCTTCGCCATCAGGATCGCCTCCGCGCCGATCTCCAACGCGCGCAGCGCGGCGGCCGTATCGGTCGTGAAGAACGGGTTGCCGGTCCCCGCGGCGAAGATCACGATCCGTCCCTTCTCGAGGTGTCGCATCGCCCGGCGGCGGATGTACGGCTCCGCAACCTCGGAGACCGAGATCGCCGACTGCACGCGGGTGTCGGCACCAAGCCGCTCGAGGGCGTCCTGGAGAGCGAGCGCGTTGAGGACGGTCGCGAGCATCCCGGCATAGTCGGCGGTCGCGCGGTCCATCCCTTCGGCCGCCGCGGCCATGCCGCGGTAGATGTTTCCGGCTCCGACGACGATGGCGAGCTCGAGCCCCTCTGTCTGCAGGACGACGATCTCCCGTGCGAGCGCCGCGACCGTTCCGGGATCGAGCCCGTACTCGCGCTCGCCCATCAGGGCCTCTCCCGAGAGCTTGAGCAGCAGGCGCCGGAAGGCGAGTGCTCCGCCCTCCGGGACGAGTCCTACGGCCTCTTCGGGTCGGTCGCTCACGCTAGCCGGCGACCGAGAGCCGCCTGAACGCCAGGACCCGTGCCCCAGGCTCGGTGAGCGCCTTGCCGACCGAGAGCGACGGATCGTGGATCCAGGGCTGGTCGGCCAGAACACCGCCGGGCTGCGCGGCGAAGAACCGCTTTGCGAGCATGCCGTCGACGATCTTCTCACGTGCGGGCTCCGGCTTGGAGAGCACCTCGTCCGAGTTGGCGTAGACCTCCCGCTCGGCGGTCACCGTTTCGGCCGGCACGTCGTCGCGCGTCGCCCACGTCGGTGCGGCGAAGGCGATGTGCATCGCGAGCTGGCGGGCGAGCTCCGGCGTCCCACCGGCGATCTTCACGACAACGCCGATCTTGTTCGCCGGGGGGTGAACGTACAGGGAGAGCAACTCGCCCGCTCCCGCGTCGTAGCGCTCGGCTCCGGCGACGACCACGTTCTCGCCGATCTTCGCCACGAGCTCCACCCGCTCGCCCTCGAGCCCTGCGACGGCATCCGGCCCGGACGCGGCAACCGTTCTCAGCACCTTCTCCGCAAAGGCGAGGAACTCATCGTTCTTCGAGACCGGCTCGGTCTCGCAGCCGACCGCCACGAGTGTCGCGCACCCGCCTTCGAGCAGCGAGCCGACGAGGCCCTCGGTGGTCGCGCGGCCCGCGCGCTTGCCGGCTTGGGCCATGCCCTTCTCGCGCAGGAGCGTCCTGGCCGCCGCAACGTCACCTTTGGTTTCCTCGAGCGCGCGTTTGCAGTCCATCATCCCGGCGCCGGTGGCGTCGCGGAGCTCCTTGACGAGGCTTGCGGAGATCGTGGTCACGCGTCCCCGCCTTCGGCCGGCCTCTCGGGCTCTGCCGCCGCTTCGGGCTCGGCCGGCGTTTCGGTCGCGGTCTCGCCGTCGGTCACGAGTGCGGGCTCGGCCACCACTGCAGCCACAGCCTCGGGAACCGGGGCGGGGTCGCCGGCGGGCGCGTCCGCAGCCTCCTGGGGCTGGACCGGGCGCGCCGCGAGCTCTTGCTCGGTGACGATGGCCTTCCCGGCTGCGATACCGTCGGCCACGGCCCGCACGATCAGGCTGCACGAGCGGATGGCGTCGTCGTTGCCCGGAATCACGTACTCGGCCTCGTCGGGGTCGCAGTTTGTGTCCACGAGCGCGATGACGGGCAGCCCCAGCCGGCGCGCCTCGCGCACTGCGAGCTGCTCCTTGCGCAGATCGACGATGAAGACTGCGTCAGGCTGGCGGCGCAGGTCGGCGACGCCGCCGAGATTCGACTCGAGCTTCTCCAACTCGGCGAGCATCGCCATCCGCTCCTTGGGCGGCAGGAGCTCCAGCTGGCCGTCGTCCCTCAGGCGCCGGAGGTCGTGCAGGTGCGAGATGCGGTCCGTGATCGTCCGCCAGTTCGTCAGGAGCCCGCCCAGCCAGCGGTTGTTGACGTACGGCATGCCCACGCGGATCGCGTGGTCGCGGACGGCGTCCTGAGCCTGCTTCTTCGTACCAACGAAGAGCAGCGAGCCGCCGCGGCTTGCGATGTTGCGCGCGAAGTCGTGGGCCTCCTGGACGAGCTCGAGCGTCTGCTGGAGGTCGATGATGTAGATGCCGCCGCGCTCCGTGAAGATGAAACGCTTCATCTTCGGGTTCCAACGGCGGGTCTGGTGGCCGAAATGGACTCCGGCCTCCAGGAGCTCACGCATTGTGACGACGGACAAGACCGCCCCTTTCTCTGGGTTTATGTGCTGCATCTACCGGCGGGGCGCGGGCGGAACCGGGCGTAGCGCCCGGCACCCCCGCCCGGCCTGAGCGCCGGGTCGTAGGGATGGAAACCGCAGCATTGTAGCGGCAGACGGCTCCCGGGGGCTCAGAGGAGCGGGTGGCCGGCGCTCACGCGCGAGCGCGGGCGAGCGCTTCCTCGAGGTCCGGCGGCAGCGGTGAGGAGACGTCAACACGCGCGCCGGTCACCGGGTGGTCGAACGCGAGCCGAGCAGCGTGCAGGAACTGGCGGGCGAGCCCGAGGTCGCCGGCCGCGCCGTAGGTCGCGTCCCCGGTCACCGGCAGGCCGATCGCGGCGAGGTGGACACGGATCTGGTGTGTTCTCCCGGTCTCGAGCTTGACCTCGAGCAAGGCGTGCTCGCGCATCGTCTCCAGAACCTCGAAATGCGTGACCGCAGCGCGCGGTAGGGGCGTGTCCAGGGAGCGACGGGTGCGATCGTGCCGGTCTCGCCCGATCGGCGCCTCGATCCGCCCGCTTCTCGAGCCGGGAGTGCCGCGGACGAGGGCCAGGTACCGGCGCTCGAGCAGGCGTGCCCGCACCATGCGGGAAAGCCCGGCATGGGTTTCCTCGGTGCGCGCGACCACGAGCAGCCCCGAGGTCTCGCGGTCGAGGCGATGCACGATCCCGGTCCGTTCCGGATCTCCGCCCGCCGGGCCGAACGGGCGCAGCGCGTCCACCAGTGTCGGCTCCGGCCGCCTGCGCGCCGGGTGGACGGCCAGGCCGGCCGGCTTGTTCACGACGAGCAGGTGCTCGTCCTCGAAGGCGATCAGCCCGGGAATCGCCGGTACTGCGGGGGGCTCGATCGCGTCAGGCAGCTCGAACACGACGGTCTCGCCGCCCTCGAGCCGGTGACTCTTGGGCCGCGGCTGCCCGTCCACGCGCACCGACCCCGCCGCGAGCAGGCGCTCGGCGGCGCCGCGAGATCCGACCTCGGCACGAGTGGCGAGCACCTGGTCGAGCCGGGCGCCCGCGTCGTGCTCAGGAACGCGGAAGCGGAGCGTCGCCAACTCGGCGCGAGCGTGTGGCGGGACGATCGGTCTTTACGAGCGTGAGGAAGAGGATGGCAACCCCCACGATGATGAACGTATCGGCCAGATTGAAGGCCGGCCAGAAGCGTATGTTGAGGAAGTCCGTCACGTGCCCCAGCCGGACCCGGTCGACGAGGTTCGAGACGCTGCCTCCGAGGACGAAGCCGAGCGCCACGGGGAGAAGCGGGTGGCGAAGAGCGGAGCGGGCAAAGAAGAGCATCATCCACGCGACTGCGATCCCTGTGAGCACGATCACGAGAGAGGTCGCGCTGGCGAACAGGCCGAATGCGATGCCGGAGTTCTGCACATGATGGATCGAGAACGGCCCGGCAACCTCCACCTTGCGCCCTAGAGCGAGCGTGCTCGTGACGATCTGCTTCGTCAGCTGGTCGGCCCCGACCGCTGCCCCTGCGATCGCCGCCAGCTCGAGCCACTCGCGCGGGCGAGCGGCGAGCGAGCGCTCAGCACTCGAGATCGGCGCAAGCGCATTCGTCGACGAGCCGACGCGGATCTCGACCGCCCCACGAGGAGGCCTTTGCTCGCGTGCAGGCTCGCTCAACCGCGCTCTTCCAGGCGCTTGTCGTCGATGCACAGTGTCGCGTAGGGCACGGCCTCGAGCCGCTCCGCGCCGATCTCGCGACCGCAGACGCGGCAGAGGCCGTACTCACCAGCCTCGAGCCGTGCGAGCGCGGCGTCGACTTCCACCAGGACGCGCTCGACGTCCTCGGACAACCCCTCGTCGAGCTCGCGCGCGTAGGTATCTGTCGCCGTGTCGGCAAGGTGATGGTCGTCCGCCCTCGCCGAGACGAACCCGCCGGCCTCGTCCGCGAGCGGCCCGTCGTGGCTCAGCCCGGCGATCGCGTCCGCGAGCTCGGCACGCTGCTTCTCGAGCAGCTCGCGGAAGTGCTCCAGATCCAGTGAGCTCACGAGCACACCACCTCCCCTGCCTGTGTGAGTCGCCGGTTAGCCTCGGCGGCGCTGATGCCTACAAGCTCGACGACCTTGTCCCGCGCGCTCGCGCCGGCGACCACGGCGATGTTGTCCCGTGGGAGCGACAGAGCCGCGGCGAGCAGCGCGACGACAGCGTCGTTCGCCCGGCCGCGCTCGGGCGCGGCGGACACACGCACCTTCCACGCCTCGCCGTGCCGCCCGACGACGCACGCCCTCGGCGCACCGGGAGAGACGCGGAGCCGAAGTCTGAGCGTCGGAGCGTTCACCCCGACAGGATATCGCCAGCCCGGCTCAGCCGACGATCTTACGCAGACTCGTCTCGGTGATCTCTTCCGGCGCCTGGCCGAGCGCGGCGGGCTCTTCTTCGACCGCCGCCAGTGCCGAGCGCAGTAGCGACTTCACGCGGCGCACATCGGCCTCGAGGCGCTCCCGCTCGCCCGCTGCCTTGCGGGTGACCGCCCTGGCCTCCGCATGCACCTCCGCCAGGATCGTGTCGGCTTGGCGCTGTGCCTGTTCCTTGAGCTCGCGCGACGAGCGCTCCGCGGAGACGAGGGTCGCTCGCAGCAGGCCCTCGGTCTCGCGGTGCTTGGCCAGCTCGCTCTCGAGCTGCTCGACCCGGTCGACGAGGTCGGCCCGCTCGCGCCACACGCCTTCGAAGGCGTCGGCGATCTCGGAAAGCAGGCGATCCACGGGCGCTCTGGTATAGCCACGCAGGCTGCGCCCGAGCTGGAGGTGTCTGATCTCGACGGGGGTGAGTGACATGCGGGCTCCCTCCTAGAGGACACGCTCGATCAGCGCGCCGAGCAGCCGGTCGAGCAGGATGAGTGTGATCACGCCGACCATCGGCGAGAGGTCGAGCGGCCCAAGGGGCGGCAATACGCGCCTGAAGATCCGCAGGTATGGGTCGCAGACGTCGTAGAGGAATCGCTGCAGGCGGTTCAGCCAGGGCGCATACGGAAGCCTCACCCACGACGTCAGGATGTAGACGAAGAGCAGCAGCACGTAGACGCCGATGAAGACGTCCACAAACCGCCGCACGCTCGTGGCGGTGTCAAACAGCAGCCCGACGGCGAGAGGGTCGCTCACGGCCGCTACTTCGGCCCGGGAGCGCGAGTTCCTACGCGCGGTCGGCCGGCGCCCGTGCGCCGTCGGTCACGCTTGGTTGAAGAAGCCGCCTCGCTCGAGCATCTTCGCCCGCTCCTCGGCGGAGAGCTGGACGTTTGCCGGCGTGAGCAGGAAGACCTTGTCGGCCACGCGCTGCATGCCGCCGTCCAGGGCGTACGTGAGACCGCTCGCGAAGTCGATCAGGCGCTTCGACAGCTCCTGATCGGCGCTCTGCAGATTGAGAATGACCGGGATCGAGCTCTTGAACTTGTCCGCGATCTGCTGCGCGTCGTTGAAGCTGCGCGGCACCACGAGGTGCAGCTGACCGGATCCCGGCGCCGGCAGCGCCTCGACCCCACGCAGCCGCGGACGGGCAGGAGCGGGCGGCCCCGGCTCGGGATCGGTCCAGTCATCGAACTCGCGCTGGCGGCGCGGCGCGAGCCGGCGGACGTTCGCGCGCTCACGCGTCTGGTAGGCCCGCTCCAGCTCCTCGTTCGTGGCGGCACCGTCCTCGTCCCACTGCTCGTCCTCCTCGGCGATGCCGAAGTAGACGAGGGTGCGATTCCAGACGTCCGAAAAGCCCATGCCTGCCGGATGTTAACCCTGCCACAGAACGGAGCCGAGCCGGACGAGCGTCGCCCCTTCCTCGATGGCGACGCGCCAGTCCTGGCTCGTGCCCATCGAGAGCTCGGAAAGGCCGTGCTCGGCGGCCAGCGAGCGCAGCCGGCGGAAGTGCGGGCGCGAGCTCTGCGCATCATCCGTCGCGGGCGGCATCGTCATGAGGCCGCGGATCGACGGGTAGGCGGCAACGTAGGCCGCGATCTCCTCGGGCCTCACGCCCGATTTTGTCTCTTCGCCGGAGAGGTTCACCTCGAGCAAGGCCGGCGCGACCAGCCGCCGCGCGGCGGAATGCGAGTCGAGCGAATGGACGAGCTCGCAGATCCCGCCCACGACCCTCGCCTTGTTCGACTGCAGGTGGCCGATGAAATGCCAGCGGAACGCATCCCCGTAGGTCGCGTGCTTGCGCTCCAGGTCCTGCGCCCGGTTCTCTCCCACCACCTCCACTCCGGCCTCCACGAGCACCGCCATGTCCTCCAGGGAGACGTACTTCGTGGCCGCGACAACGGTCACCTCCGGCCCGACCTCCGCCCGGATGCGCCGGTACTGCTCGCCGATGGCCTCAGCCGGCAACACGTGCAATCACCCCCTGGCGGCCCGTGCGGCCGCCGTCGCGGCGGTGAGAGAAGAAGCTGTCTGGGTCGCACGAGGTGCAGAGGTCGAACCGCTCGACGCTCTCGCAGCCGGCCCCGCGCAGTGCGCGCTCGGCCGCCGTCCAGAGATCGAGTCTGCCGCTCCGGGCGATGTCGGCGCCGAAGGCCTCGCTGAACGGGCGTGCGACCTCCTCCCCCACCTCGTAACAGCAGGGCCCGATCCCGGGGCCGATCGCTGCCGTGAGCGGGCCTCCGCCGAGGGCTCGTGCGCCGGCGGCGACGACGCCGTCCAGAAGCCCGCGGCGACCTGCATGGAGGACGGCGAGCGCCGGCTCCCGCCCGGCTGGCCGGGCGAGCGCGATCGGCAGGCAGTCGGCCGTCAGGACCAGCATCGCCACCCCGGGCTCGTCGCTCCAGAGGCCGTCCCCGTCTGCCTGTGCCGCATCCGGCTGCTCGATCCCGCGCCCGAGCGCGGCCCGGTGCACCTCGCTGCCGTGCCTCTGGCGCACCATCGTCGTGCGTGCCGGCTCGAGCCCGGCGGCCGCGCAGAGCAGCCGGCGGTTCCGGCGGACGCGCTCCGGTTCGTCGTCGGTCAGCAGCCCAAGGTTGAGCGATGCGAAGGCACCCTCGCTGACGCCGCCCCGGCGCGTCGAAAACGCGACCTCGTAGGGGCCTGGAGCATTCCAGCGCAGCAACTCGACATCCCTCACACCTGGACCGTAGCGGGCCGATCGGCGACACTTCGGGCGATGCGCACGGTGCTCGAGCGGAAGGTCCGCCTCGACGGCTCGGTGGAGGAGTGGCTGTGCGAGCTGCTCGTGCTCGAGCCGGGCGTGCACGCAACGGTTCGATACGTCCTCCAGGAGGAGCGCCGGCTCGCGGGCACGCAGCTCGTGCTCGCGGCAGGAACGGTCACGATCGGCCACTTCTGGGCCGACAGGGCCCACACCGCCTATCACTGGCTGTCCGGCGAGCAGACGGTCGGGGTCTATTGCAGCGTCGCCGAGCTGCTCCAGGTCGAATTGGACGGAATCGTCTACCTCGACCTCGCCGTGGACGTGCTCTTCCTGCCCGGCGGCGGCGTGTCGGTGCTCGACGAGCACGAGCTGCCGAGCGACATCGATCGCGAGACGCTGAAGACGATCGAGGAGGCGGTCGCCGCCCTCCGAGCGGATCCGCCCGGCCTGCTGGCCGACATCGAGACCGCCACGCGCGCGGCCCTCTCCTAGAGCGCGAGCGCGACGCCGGGCAGAGCCCCGCTCACTCCTGAGCGATCAGCTCCTGTGCCGCCGCCAGCTCCGAGTCGCGCCCGTCGAGATCTCCGTTCAGCTTTCGCCGGCGCAGCTCCGCCAGCACCTCGCCGACGCGCGGGGACTCCGCAAGGCCGAGCCCGACGAGGTCGGCGCCGGTGATCTCCAGCTGCACATCGCGCAAGCGCTCGAAGTAGGCGTGCAGGGGTGGCAGATCAGAGAGCGCGAGCGCGTACAACGGCGCGTCGGGGGCGTACGGGTCGCAGAGAGCGACGACCTCAGCCGGATCGAGACGGTCGGCGCGAAGCCGTTCGACGACACGCGGGGCGACGACGATGGCGCCCGCGATCCGCTCGGCGTCGCGCCGGCGAACCTTCAGCCGTTCGAGCCAGCCGTAGGCCTCGTCGGGCGCCAGCGCGCGTGCGAGCACGATCAGGCCGAGGCGCCAGGCGGGAACGTCCACGGCGTACTGCGCTCGGAGCTCGACGAGGCGGGCGAGGAGATCCGCGGCCTGCTCGTCGGCCCTCAGGTGCGCATGGATGGCGTGGTCGGCTCCCAGCTCGCCGAGCCGGAGGATCGAGTGCCGGGTCTCCCGCTCGTCGAGCAGGGCGATCAGCTCGTCACGCAGCCGCGATGTCGAGAGGTCGCCCACGAGGCCAAGCTCGATGCAGCTCCGGGCGAGCTGGAGCGAGTGCTCCTCGAGGCGAAGCCCGTAGCGGGTCTCGTAGCGGATCGCGCGGAAGATGCGAGTCGGGTCGTCGATGAACGAGAGGTTGTGGAGCACCCGCAGCGTCCGAGTCTCAAGGTCGCGTCGCCCGCCGAACGGGTCAACGAGGCGGCCGAAATCGGCGGGCTTCAAGGAGAGGGCCATCGCGTTGAGCGTGAAGTCGCGCCGGAAGAGATCCTCCCGGATCGCGGCGCGCTCGACGGACGGCAATGCAGCCGGCGCATCGTAGAACTCGGTGCGTGTCGTCACGACGTCCACGCGCTCATGCTCCCCGTAGAGCACGGCGGCTGTGCCGAACTTCTCGTGAGCCGTCACGCGGCCGCCCAGCGGTTCGGCAAGGGCGCGGGCGAACGCGATCGCGTCGCCCTCCACCGCGATGTCGACGTCGAACCCCGGCTCCCCGAGCAGGATGTCCCGCACCGACCCGCCGACGAGGTAGACGGCCTCGGCGCGATCCCCGAGCGCCCCCACCGCCTCGAACACGGTGGCGAGCCGCTTCACCTTCCGCAGCGCGCCCGCGAGGCTCACGAGGGGCGGCTCGACCGGCCCGGTCGGGCCCTCGAGGGCGCGCAGCAGGTCGGAGCGCGTGACGACCCCGGTGAGCCGGCCCTCCTGAACGACCGCCACCCGGCCGTCGTCTGCGGCCGCGACAAGCCCGTGCAGCTCGGCGAGCGTCGTGTCCTCGCTGCAGGTCACGGCCTGGCCGCTCATGACCCCCTTCACGGGAGCGTGCGACAACCCGTGGCCGATCGCCTTGTCGAGATCCTCGCGCCCAACCGCACCGACGAGCACCCCGCCCTCGGAGACGAAGATGCCGCTCTGGCCGTGGCGCTGGCAGGCGACCATCGCCTTCTGAACCGTCTCGTTCGGCCCGATCGAACGGGCCGGCTTCGCCATCACGTCGCGCGCCCGGCGGGGCTCGCGCATCGCCCCGGGAAGGGCGTCGAGCACTCGAAGCCGCGCCTCGGCGAGCGGCACGCGTGCTATCGCAGAGGCCGCGTGCACGTGACCTCCGCCGCCGAGCACAGCAGCGACGGCTCCGGCGTCGAGAGCACCTCCGCGGCTGCGCGTGACGCAGAAGACCCGGTCCTCCATCTCGACGAGCAGCACGAGCGCACGGCAGTCCGTCAGGTCGATTAGCTTGTGCGCGAGGTTCGAGACGCCGTCCACGTACACCGGCCAGGTCACCGCGGCGAGCAGTACCTCCTCCCCGGCTGTCGCCACCGGCTCGAGCACGTCAGTCAGGTGATGGAGCAGCTCGCGCTCGTTCTCGGACAACGGCAGGTGCAGGTACCGGCCGATCACGTCCTGACGCGCTCCGTGGCGCAGGCACCACGCGAGCGCGTCGGCGTCGCGCTGCGTCGTCGTCGCGTACGTGAGCGATCCCGTGTCCTCGTGGATGCCGAGCGCGAGCGCCGTCGCCTCGAGCGGTGTCGGCTCGAGCTCGCGCTCGGCGAGGATCCCAGCCAGGGTCGTCGCCAGAGCCCCGTCATGCGACAGCACCGCAGCGGACGGGTCGACCCACGCCGGCAACTCGTTCCCATGGTGGTCGAAGAGCACCTTCTCGACTGCCTCGTCGAGGACGACACGCTCGAGCAGCTCACCGAGTCGGGACGCGTGAACGGTCTCGATCACGACCAGGCGCTTGATCGCGTCCGTCTCCAGTCGCGAGGCGTCGACAGCCTGAAGCTCGTCCGCGTGCAGGCGGTAGAACTCCCGCACGTTGCGGTTGAGACTGCCGAGCGCAACCGCCGCGCCCGGGTAGAGACGGCGAGCGGCGAGCATCGCCGCGAACGCGTCGAAGTCGGTGTTCCCGTGCGTCGCGATGACGGTCTCGGCCCGCATGCGACCCATTCTGCCGCCGGAAGCGCCCGGGCGGGGCCTCGGCTGCTAGAGGTGCGCGATCGCGTCGATCTCGACGAGCGCTCCGGACGGGAGCTTCGCCACCTCGACGGTCGAGCGTGCGGGCGGCGAAGCGCCGACGTGAGCCGCGTAGACATCGTTCATTTCCGCGAAATCGTCGAGGCTTTCAAGGAAGACCGTGGTCTTCACCAACTTGTCGAGAGAGCTGCCGGCTGTCTCGAGGATCGCTGCGATGTTGGCGAACACCTGCTCGGTCTGCTCTCGGATTGCCGGGCCGGCGAGGCCGCTGCCGTCGGGACGGAGGCCGAGCTGCCCGGCGGTGAAGACCAGGTCGCCTACGACGATCGCCTGGTTGTACGGGGCGCCCTGGAACGGTGCCGGCGCAGCGTTCGTGCGGATGACTGTCTTCTCGGGCATACGTGTCCTCTCGGGGTTGCGGCTGGCCGGCGACGGCCTCACGAATCTGGATCGCTCACCCTAGCCGAGCTTGCGTTTTTGGCGCTTTCCGCCCAGGATGCGTGAATTCGCGGGCCGGGCGCCCGCCGCCGGAGAAGGGTGTGGGACTCGGGGTGAGAGTGGGACAGAAGAGGAGGGAACTCGTCGTGGCGACGCTCGCCGCGATCATCGCCCTGCTGCTGTCCGCGGCAGCGCCCTCCGCTGCGACCGATGTGAAAGCCACCGCCGCGTGGCCACAAGGAGCCGTGGTTGTCTCGTACGCGTCCGAGAACGCGCTCCGCGCCGCCCTCGACCGCGAGCCCGCGCTCGTCGTCCGCCGAATCCCCGCACTCAGGATCGCCGTCCTGCGGCCGAAGGCCAGCCCTGACCGGTTCGCTCAGCGGTTCGCGCGGCTCCCCGGGATCACGAGCGTCGAGCGAGCAGTCGCCCGGGCACCGTACGCCGAGCCCGCGCTGGCCGCGAACGCCATGCCGGGCGGTGCCTACGAGTGGCAGTACGCGGCCGTAAAGGCGAACCTGGTCCCCGAGGCGATCCAGCGGGCAGCAGCCGCCATCACGATCGCGGTGATCGACACCGGTGCCGATCTGTCGGCCCCCGACCTCGCCGCAAAGGCACCGACCGCTTGGAGCGTCCGCACGCGCAGAGGCGATGTCGTGGATGGGAACGGCCACGGAACGTTTGTCGCCTCGCTCGCCGCCGGGTCCGTGACGAACGACGAGGGAATGGCCGGCACGGGAGGCGACGTCCGCCTGATGGTCGTCCAGGCCGGCGCCGCGGACGGCTCCTTCACCGACGTGCAGGAGGCTGCGGCAATCGTCTGGGCGGTGGACAGCGGCGCCCGGATCATCAACCTCAGCCTCGGAGGCCCCGAGACGTCCGCCGCGGAACGCCGTGCGATCGACTACGCGGTCGGACGAGGAGTCCTGCTTGTGGCCGCAGTCGGCAACGAGGCCGGCGCGGGCAGCCCCATCGAGTACCCGGCCGCGCTGCTGCAACCGCCCGGCTCGAACGGAGTCGGTGGGCGTGGCCTCGCCGTCGCCGCCTCGACGGTCACCGGGGCGCGTGCCTCGTTCTCGACGTCGGGCACCCATGTGTCGCTCGCCGCCCCGGGCGAGAATGTGTTTGGTGCCGTGTCCAGCGCGGCCCCGGCCGACCGCTTCCCCCGCGTCGCGCTCCCCGGGTCAACCGCCGGTCTCTTCGGTTTCGCCAGCGGAACGTCCTTCGCCGCGCCCCAGGTGGCCGGCGCGGCCGCGCTCGTCTGGGCGGCGAACCCGTCGCTTTCCGCCGAGCAGGTTGCTTCGATCCTCGAGCAGACCGCATCCGGCCGCGGGGCCTGGAATCCGGAGCTCGGGTTCGGCGTGCTCGACATCGCGGCGGCGGTCACCCGTGCGCAGTCGGCCGCCGCGACTGCCCCGACGCCCGTGCAGCTGAACGGCACCCGCGCGGGTCGCCGCGTCACTTTGAGCTGGACGGGGTCCGGCGCCGCCAGCTACCGGCTCGCCGTCACCGAGAACGGCGTGCAGCGCGTCCTCGTGCCCTCGACGACAACGACCTCGGCGTCGTACTCGCTGGCGAGCGGCAGCACGTACGCCTTCACAGTGGCCGCGCTCGACGCGATCGGCGGCGAGACGGGCGTCTCGCACCCGTGGCGGGTCTCGCTCGTGCAGGCTCGCGCAAGCGTGACGGTCGGGGCCTCTAAG
>CAYGLV010000054.1:0-4665 GCA_964351025.1 uncultured Gaiellales bacterium
CCCAGGAGTCGCGGATGCTGCAGGCCTGCGCGGTGCACCCGGGAGTGTGGTCCTTGGGGTAGAAGTAGAGGACCACAGGCTTCCCCCGCAGGGAAGCGAGTGAGACCGTCTCGCCCGTGTCGCTCGTCAGCGAGAAATCGGGAGCAGGCTTGCCTTCTTCGACCACGTCATCGTCTCCTCAGTCGGTTCCGGGCCGATGGTAGCCGCGCACGCCGCCCTGGCCGTCGCCGTGCTCGCCGTCTGCGGGCTCGCCGCCGCGCTGGGCGGTATCGCGTACCGCCGGCGCGGGGTCGCGGGTGGGGCGGTCGCGCACCTGCTCGCGCTTGCCCAGACGCTGCTGATCGCCCAGGCGGGCGCAGGCCTGATGCTGCTCTCGGGCGAGCATCGCGCACCCGACGGGCTGCACTACGTCTACGGCGGGCTCGCTCTCGGCGCCGTGCTGTCCCCGTGGTTCTACGCTCCGCCCGTGGGCCCGAAGAGGCTGCTCTGGTTCTCCGGCGCCTGCCTGCTCGCAGGAGCTCTGGCGGCCCGCGCGTACATGACGGGATCATGAGGCGCTTCTTCTCGCAGCTGAATCCGACGGTGCGGGGCTTTCTGCTGATCGCGGCCGTCGCGCTCGCGATCGTGCTCCTCTCACTCGACTCGACGCTGGCGGCCCTCTACGCCCTCGTCTCGGTCGCCTTCTTTCTCGCCGTCGCGTTCTTCGTCTTCCTCATGTGGAGGGAACGGCGGGGCGACATCGGCGGCTGGCCGGAGCGCGCACGTTTCGTGTTCTACGGCTCCGCACTGCTCGCCGTCGCCGCCCTCGGCCTCTTCTTCTGGCGTGGGGCGTCGGGGCTCGACGCCCTCGCGCTTCTCCTCGTGCTCGGCGTCTGCGTCTACGCCATGGTGCGCACGTGGAGGGGCCAGCACGACTACCGTTAGGTGACCTCGTGCCCGTGATCGAGATCCGCGCGCTACCGCAGCCGGCCGGGGTCGAGGTCGAAGCCGTTCTCGGCGCGGTCACCCAGGGGCTCGCCGCGCTGCTCGGCGAGGAGCCGCGGGGCACGTGGGCGACCTGGGAGGAGCTCGCGCCCGGCCGCTACTCCGAGGGCGGGGACGCCCCGACCGTGCAGCCGCGCGCCACGCACCCACCCCTCGTCCGCATCGTCGCCTTCGAGGGCCGGTCGCGGTCCCTCGTCGCCGCGCTGCTCGAGCGCGTCGCGGCGATCCTGGCACGCGAGCTGGCGCTCGAGCCGGGCAACGTCTTCGTCCGCTACGAGGAGGTGCGCTCGGGCCACCTCTTCACCGGCGGCGACGTGCGTTAGCCGAGCCGGACTTCGTCGCCGACGCGGAGCGTCGGAGCGCCCCGGTTCACCGGGTGCGTGAGCCGGATCGTGAACCTGTAGGCGCCACCCGCAAGCCGCCGCTGCGGCAGCTCGATCACGGTCGTGACGCCCGCCTTCGCGACCCCGCGGCGCGCGAGCGTTGTCGAGCCCTTGGGCAGCTTCTCGAGCCGCGCGCTGTACACGCAGTCCAGGTCGCAGCGCAGGCGGATGCGAAACGGTTGCTGCTTGAGGGCTCGGCCGCGCGGGAAGACGAGCACCTCGGGCTGGGGCGAGAGCGTGAGCCCGGCGCAGCGTGCGATCGAGCCCCCGCGCGCGTCTGCGAGCGACTGCCGGACGGCCGCAGCGCTCGCCTTCGGCGTCCCGTCGGCGTAGAGGACTCCGGACTGCCACCCCGTCAGCGCGGGCTCGTCGTGACTGTGGAAGAAGAGCACACCGATGACATTCGCCTGGCAGAACGAGAGCTGGAGCGCTCTGCGGTAGTACGCCGCCTGGGTCGCGGCGTTCACCGGCTTGGTCGTCGCCGGCTCGGCGCCCGTGTAGAGCGACGCCTTGTCCGGCGGGATCTGTGACTCGACTCCGAACTCGTCGTAGAGGATCGGCAGCGTGGATCCGGCCTGCGCGGTCCCGTCGAACGCCGCCGCGAGCAACGCGACGAGCTTCGGGTAGTCCGCGACTCCGATCGTGGTCGAGCGCGGGTGGCCGAAGTCCGGCGACTGACTGGAGTTGTCGGCGTAGGGATGGTGCGCGAAGACGTCCATCACCGGCGCGGTCCGGCCGCTTGCGCGGTAGGCGCTGCCGAGGTCCTTGATGAAGGCGGTCGGGGAGTGCGTGTCGCGTGTGGTTCCCGGCCGGTCCGAACCGCGCGGGGCGAGTGCGCCGCCGTAGACGGTGACGGCCGGCGAGACCGCCTTCAGCGCGTCGTAGACTTCCGCCAGGAGCTCGAGGTAGGCGGGTGCGGCCGCGTTCGATCCGTCGGGACCGTACTGCGGCAGCCAGAAGCGGTTGAGATTCGGCTCGTTGCCGACGATCACGTCGCGGAAGGAGGGGAATGCACGTACGAGGGCGGCTGCGTACGTTGCGAACTGCGTCCGGGCCTCCGGGGTGAGGGGAGTCGTCCTCGAGCCTGCGTGGTAGACGGAGACGTAGACGCGGACGCCGTTGAGGCTGGCCGCGGCGGCGACGTTGCGCAGGACCTTCAGCTCCGCAGCTGTGGGCGTTTCGGCTCCGGGCACCCAGGTGCTCGTGATCCGCACCGCGTCGAAGCCGGCGAGGCGCAGCAGAGACATGTTCGCCTTCGCCGTCACGAGATCCGGCGAGCGGACGATGTCCTCGGCGGCTCCGAACGTCATCCCCGGCCCGCCGGCGAACGCCGCAGGAGCGAGCACGAAGACGAGCAGTGAGGCGACTGCAAGCGATTTCACGCCAGATACGCTAGCCGTCATGCGGGACGAGCTCAGTGCGCAGCTGGCTGCGCTGCCGGCGAAGCCCGGCGTCTACCTCTTCCGCGACGCAGGCGGCGAGTTGCTCTACGTCGGGAAGGCGAAGTCGCTGCGCGCGCGCGTGCGCAGCTACTTTCGTGCCGGCGGCGACGGGCGCGTGGGTGCAGCGCAGCTCGTCGAGCGGATCCAAGCTGTCGAGGTGATCGTGACCCAGAGCGAGGCTGAGGCGCTCCATCTCGAGCAGAACCTCGTCAAGCGCCACCGTCCGCCGTTCAACGTGCGGCTGCGAGACGACAAGTCGTTTCCGTACATCGCCGTCACGGTCGCGGACGAATACCCGCGCGTGATGTTCACCCGAGAGCGCCACCGCCGCGGCGTCGTCTACTTCGGGCCGTACGCGAACGCGAAGAAGGTGCGGGAGACGCTCGACGTCCTCAACCGCGTCTTCCAGTTCCGTCCCTGCGAGGGTCCGAAGCCCGGGCGCCACTCGGGGATCCCGTGCCTCGACTTCCACATCGAGCGCTGCACGGCGCCGTGCATCGCCGCGATCTCCCGGGAGGACTACGGCCGGATCGTCGAGGGCGTGATCGAGTTCCTCTCGGGCGAGACACGTCCGATCGTGCGGGAGCTGGAGCGACGGATGAAGGAGGCGGCCTCCGCCGAGCGGTTCGAGGAGGCGGCGCGGCTGCGCAACCGCCTCCGCGCGATCGAGCACCTCGCCGAGCGGCAGGCCGCCGATCGGCGCGACGTCGGTGACGTGGACGTGATCGGGATCGCCGCAGCAGGGGACGTCGCAGCTGTCCAGGTCTTCCCGCTGCGCGGCGGCAAGCTCATCGACCGCCACGGGTTCCACCTCGAGAACGTGACGGGACAGGACACGGCCGCGATCCTCGAAGCGTTCTGCCTCGAGTACTACGGCACGGTGCCGAGCATCCCGCCCGAGGTCGTGGTCCCGCGCGACGCCGGCGACGTAGCGCCGCTCGCCCAGTTCCTGTCCGACCGGCGTGGCTCGCGCGTCGACGTGCGCGTGCCGGCGCGGGGCGAGAAGCGACGCCTCGCAGAGCTCGCCGCGCAGAACGCGCAGCTCGCGCTGGAATCCGAGGCCATGCAGCGCGAGCAGCGGCGCGCGCGGCGCGTCGAGGCGCTCGAGGAGCTGCGCGAGGCGCTGAACCTCGAGAGCCTGCCGTTGCGCATCGAGTGCTTCGACATCTCCAACATCCAGGGGCAGTCGATCGTCGGATCGATGGTGGTGTTCCAGGACGCGATGCCGAAGAAGGCGCACTACCGGACGTTTGCCCTTCGCGGGCAGGTCGGGCAGGACGACTTCGCCTCGATGGCGGAGATCGTGTCGCGTCGCTTCTCCCGGCTCGCAGCCGGAGCGAGCTCGGCCGACCACGACGAGAGCTTCGCCGCGGCTCCCAACCTCGTCGTCATCGACGGCGGCAAGGGCCAGCTCTCGGCGGCGCTCGAGGCAATGCGGGCATACGACCTGCCGCGGGTCGCCGTGATCGCGCTCGCAAAGCGGATCGAGGAGGTGTTCGTGCCGGGACGCTCCCAGGCGATCCTGCTCGACCGGCGGAGCCCGGGGCTCCTTCTGCTTCAGCGTGTTCGCGACGAGGCACACCGCAAGGCGGTCGGTCTCCATCGCCGCAGACGCGAGACGGAGTCGTTCGGCTCGCTCTTCGACACGCTCGCCGGTGTCGGCCCCGCGCGGCGTCGCGCCCTGCTCGGCCACTTCGGCTCCGCCGAGCGCTTCCTGGCGGCGTCGCAGGAGGAGCTGGAGGGCGTTCCGGGCCTGCCTGCGAAGACCGCCCGCGCCGTCTACGCTCAACTGCACAAGACCGGAGGTGCCTGACCGTGACACGAATCGCCCTATCAGCCATGCTCGTCGCGCTCGC
>CAYGLV010000054.1:4765-16421 GCA_964351025.1 uncultured Gaiellales bacterium
TCGCGCTCGCCGGCTGCGGTGGCGGCGGCGGCGCGCCTGAGACGGTCGAGACGTCGCCGCCCCCGGCCAAGACGTACCCAACGCAGCCCGCCGCGGGCGAGCTGCTCACGCGCTTCGTGGACGCTGCGGCGAAGGGCGACACCGATGCGCTCTTCGCGATGCTGACGGTGCGGGCCCAGGCCCTCTACGGCCCGACGGCCGAGGCGTTCGCGACGTCCGCCGGCCAGGAACTGACGGAGGGCCTCGGCGCGTTCCGGCGTTCGGGCGGGTTCGAGGTCGCGCTCTCGGTGCAGGCGACGCCCGAATGGGCGGTGGCCGCGATCGCAGGCTGGATCACGAACGAGGGCCAGACGGCCTACGGCGCGTACGGGCTTCCGGCGCGGAAGCAGGGCGGCGTCTGGAAGCTCGAGCTCGGTGGCAGCGTGTCCTTCAACCCGATCAGCCCGGACGAGCAGCTCACCACCGACTCGACGCCGCAGATCGCGACCGAGCTGGACGCGAACGAGCCTGTTCTCGAGTCGGCGATCTGGGTTGACCGAACGGCAATCGTGTCGAAGGTCTCGCCGGACGCGCTGCTGATGAACGGCGAAGTGACGACGCCGATCGCTCCGGGACGGCACACGGCGGTCACGTTCGCCGCGACGGAGTCCAGCGCAGGGGTGAACGCCTTCTCGTTCATGTCGAAGTAGCTACGGCTCACCGTTCGTCTTGTCGTGTGCCGCGACCGCTCGGCGAACACGGAAGGTGCGCAGCGTGAGCAGGATCGCCGTGAAGCCGACGACGACGTTGACGGCCACGAGCGTCAGCTTCATCCCGACGCTGAAGGCGAGCAGTGCCGTCTGGGGCACCGCGCCCTTGAAGACGTAGACGATGAACGCCTGCTCGGTGCCGATCCCGGCCGGGCTGATCGGGACGAGCGTCGCGAGGCTTCCCGTCACCTGCACGAGCAGAACGTTGCGCAGCGACGGCTCGATCTCGAAGGCGCGCAGGAAGAACGAGATCGCGACGAGGCGGAGCGCCCAGTCGCAGGCCTGCCAGAACGCGACGCCGCGCAGGTAGCGCGGGCGATCGCGCAGGACGGCCACGCCCTGGTAGACGCGGGCGCGGAACTCCCGCACGCGGCGATGGATCCAGAAGGCTGCGGCGAGCGCCAGCAGGGCGAGGGCGCCGCCGATCGCGGCCGAGACGCGCGGGTGGTTCAGCAACCAGGCGAAGTCGAAGCTCGGCAGGTCGGGAAGGACGTCGAGCGAGGGCAGCACACCCTGGGTCAAGGCCCACGCGAGCACTGCGCCGGCGGCGAGCGAGTCGAACACCGCCATCGCCGCGAGGCTCGAGGCAAGCGTCGTGTAGGTGCTGCCCGGGACGGCCCGGTGCGCCAGCATCAGCTTGACCGCGTCGCCGGAACGAGCCGGCAGGATCGCGTTCACGCCGACGCCGGAGACATAGGCGCCGTAGATGGGGCGCCAGGGCACGCGCTGCTCCGGGTACGCCGCGGCTATCACGTTGCGCCAGGCACGGCTCGTGCAGGCGAGCTTGAGGAGCTGGAGCGCGATCGCGACCGCGACCATCCTGAAGTCCACCGCCGCCAGGCGGTCGAAGAAGACCTCGATCGCATCGAGGACGCGCTGCACGGGCTCAGGCTAACGCGAGCTCAGGCGTCGTCGGGCGCCATGAACGGGTAGCGGTAGTCCGTTGCCGGCACGAACGTCTCCTTGACGGTGCGCGGGCTCGCCCAACGGATGAGGTTCCAGAGCGAGCCGGCCTTGTCGTTGGTGCCGGAGGCCCGCGCGCCGCCGAAGGGCTGCTGTCCGACGACGGCGCCTGTCGGCTTGTCGTTCAGGTACAGGTTGCCCGCGGCGTAGCGGAGCGCCTGCTGCGCCTGGCCGAGCGCGTAGCGGTCGTCCGCGAAGATCGCGCCGGTGAGCGCGTACGGTGCGGTGCGGTCGACGAGCTCGAGCGTCTCGTCCCACCGCTTCTCGTCGTAGACGTAGGCGGTGACGACCGGGCCGAACAGCTCGTCGCGCAGGAGGCGAAAGTCCGGGTTGCGGGTCTCGATCACCGTCGGCTCCACGAAGTAGCCCTCGGAGTCGTCGCAGCCGCCGCCGACGAGCACGTCACTGTCGGCGTCGGCGCGCGCCTCGGCGATCGCAGCGGCCTGCGTCCGGAACGAGGAGGCGTCGATCACGGCGCCCATGAAGTTCGTGAAGTCGGCGACGTCGCCCATCCGGATCTGGCTCACCTGCGCGGCGAGCAGCTCGCGCACCTCGGGCCAGAGGTTGGAGGGCGCGTAGACGCGCGAGCAGGCCGAGCACTTCTGGCCCTGGTACTCGAAAGCGCCGCGGACGATCGCCGTCGCAACCGCCGCGGCGTCGGCGGAGGGGTGGGCGACGATGAAGTCCTTGCCGCCCGTCTCGCCGACGATGCGGGGGTAGTTGCGGTAGCGCTCGATGTTCGCGCCGACCGTCTTCCACATGCCCTGGAACACCGAGGTCGAGCCCGTGAAGTGAATGCCTGCCAGCTCGGCGCTCGCCAGGGCGGGATCGCCGACCGCCGCGCCGGAGCCGTAGACGACGTTGATGACGCCGTCGGGGAGGCCGGCGGCCTGCATCAGCTTCATGACGTAGTGCGCAGAGAGCGCGGACGTCGAGGCCGGCTTCCAGACGACCGTGTTGCCCATCAGCGCGGGGGAGGAGGAGAGGTTGCCGCCGATCGAGGTGAAGTTGAACGGGCTGACAGCGAAGACGAAACCCTCGAGCGGCCGGTATTCCAGCCGGTTCCACACGCCGGGGGAGGAGTTGGGCTGTTCTTCGTAGATCCTGGTCATGAAGCCCGGGTTGAAACGCCAGAAGTCGATCAGCTCGCAGGCGGCGTCGATCTCGGCCTGGTGCACGGTCTTCGACTGGTTGAGCATCGTCGAGGCGTTGATCGTCGCGCGCCACGGGCCCGCGAGCAGCTCGGCGGCGCGCAGGAACACGGCGGTCCGCTCCTCCCAGGGGAGCTGCGCCCACTCGCGGTGCGCCTCGCGGGCGGCGGCGATAGCCTGCTGGACATGCTCGACGCTGCCTTTCGAGACGTCGGCGAGGACGTGGCCGCGGCGGTGCGGGACGACCGCCTCGAACGTCTCGTCGGTGTAGACGTCCTTGCCGCCGATGACGAGCGGGACGCGGACGCGCTCGCCGCCCATCTGCTCGAGGCGCGCCTGGAGCTCGGCGCGCTCCGGCGAGCCGGGCACGTACTCCTTGACGGGCTCGTTGACAGCCGGGGGAAGGCGGAAGTGACCGTGCGCGCTCATGCCGGAGAGGATTGTAGATTCGAATCGGTGCGCGCGACGCGGCATGCCTACCAGGTCGCCGGCTGGGGTTACGGCGAGCTCTGGCTGGCCGGAGGCCGGGTAGCCGCGCACGATCTGCCGTCACCGTCGGGCTTCCACTCGGACGCGTCCACCGATCCGGTGCCCGACGAGTCACGCTGGATCGTCGAGCGCGTTGCCGCCTACCTCTCGGGTGACCGCGTGACGTTCGCCGATGTCCCGCTCGACCTCGACTGGTGCACGCCCTTCCAGCGCGCGCTCGCCGAGGCGCTGCGCGCAGTGCCGTGGGGCGAGGTCGTGACCTACGGCGAGCTGGCTGCGCTCGCCGGCCGGCCGGGCGCGCCGCGCGCCGCCGGCGCTTTCTGCGCCGCCAACCGCTTCGCGCTCTTCCTGCCCTGCCATCGTGTAGTCGCCGCGGGCGGGATCGGCGGCTACGGCGCGAGCGGGGTCCCGCTCAAGCGCCGCCTGCTGGGGCTCGAGCATGTCGCTCTCTGAGGATCTCCGGCACGAGCTCGCCGCGATCGCGCCGAAGCGAGACTGTGACCGGCTGGCCGAGCTGTCCGCACTCTTCCACACCGCAGGGAGCCTTCACCTGCTCGGGCGGGGCGAGCTTGCGGTCCATCTCGACGTCGGCAACTCCGCGGTCGCGCGCCGGGCGTTCTCGCTGCTTCGTGAGCTGGGCATCCACTCCGAGATCCGCACCTACCGGCAGCGGGCTTTCGCGCAGATGACCCGGTACCAGCTCCACGTGGCGGGCGACGCGCGCGCCCTGCAGGTTCTGCACGAGGCGGGCGTGCTCGACGCCCGGCTGGCACCGCTCGAGCGGCCTCCCAAACGCGTCGTCGCACGATCGTGCTGCCGCGGTGCGTACCTTCGCGGGGCGCTCCTGGGCGGCGGCTCGGTTTCCGAGCCGCGCTCGCCGCACCTCGAGGTGCGGAGCGCGTCGGTCGCCGGTGCCGCTTTCACTGCGTGGGTCGCGGCGGCGGAAGGCGTGCGGCTTGCCGTCCGGGATCGCGGCCGCCACGCGATCGCGTACGCAAAGGGGACAGAGGCGATCGAGGGGTTGCTCGCGGCCGCCGGCGCCGCCGATACGGTGCTCACGCTCGAGGAACGGGCGGTCGTCACCGCGACGCGAGCCGGGGCGAACCGTCTCGCCAACGCCGACCATGCAAATCTCGTGCGCACCGGCCGCGCGGCGCAGGCGCAGCTCGAGGCGGTGCGCCGGCTGCGGGACGACGGCCTGCTCGCCGACCTGCCGGACCGGCTCCGTGAGGCCGCGGAGCTCCGCTTGCGCCACCCGACGCGGTCGCTGCGCGAGCTGGGGGAGCGTTGTACGCCGCCCGCGACGAAAGCTGCGGTGCACCGGCGCCTCGAAAAGCTCAAGCGGCTTGCCGAGCGCTGAACGTGCCTGCGCAGTGTCACTTGTAAACCCGATGATTTCGGTTCGCGCGTGTTGCATACTCCCGCTCACGGCGGGTCCGTGCTCGTCCGGCGAGGGATCTAGACCCCGTCCGTCGCCGAAACTTCGAGCTCGGTGGTACGGAGGGAGAGATCGTCCTCGGAGCTCTCCCTCCGCCCCGCCATTCCATGCAAAGCGGGATCGTTCCGGCGTGAGCGTCGATTCGCGGCCCGGTACGGAGTCACCGCCCGATCTCGGGGGCTAGACTCGCGGGCGGAAAACAGGCGAAGACAGGAGCGGCATGGCGATTCGAGTTGGCATCAACGGTTTCGGGCGCATCGGGCGGAACTTCTTCCGCGCCCAGATGGAGCGCAAGGCGGACATCCAGATCGTGGCTATCAACGACCTCGGCGACACCGCGACGATGGCCCATCTACTCAAGTACGACTCCCTGCTTGGCCCGTTCCCGGGCGGGGTCGAAGTCGGGGACGGCGTCATCCGGGCCGGCGGCGAGGAGCTGAAGGTGCTGGCCGAGCGGGACCCGGCCGCGCTGCCGTGGGGTCAGCTCGGCGTGGACGTCGTGCTCGAGTCGACCGGCTTCTTCACGAAGCGCGAGGGGGCCCAGAAGCACCTCGCAGCGGGCGCGAAGAAGGTCGTCATCTCGGCTCCCGCGAGTGAGCCGGACATCACGATCGTGCTCGGCGTCAACGACGCCGCCTACGACAAGACGGCGCACCACATCGTCTCGAACGCGTCCTGCACGACGAACTGCATCGCGCCACTCGCCAAGGTCTTGCACGAGCTCGCGACGATCGAGTCCGGCTTCATGACGACGATCCACGCGTATACGAACGACCAGAGCATCCTCGACCTGCCGCACACGGATCTGCGGCGCGCCCGGGCGGCTGCGATCAACCTGATCCCGACGTCGACCGGGGCGGCCAAGGCGATCGGCCTCGTCCTGCCCGACCTCAAGGGCAAGGTGGACGGCGTGGCCGTGCGCGCGCCGGTGCCGACGGGCTCGCTCACCGACTTCGTTGTCACGCTCGGTCGCGAGGTCAGCGTCGACGAGGTGAACGCCGCCTACAAGACGGCCGCCGCCGGTCCGCTCGCCGGGATCCTCGAGTACACCGAGGACCCGATCGTCTCCACCGACATCAATGGCTCGGCCTACTCGTGCATCTTCGACTCCCAGCTGACGATGGCGCACGGGCGAACGGCGAAGGTGTTCGGCTGGTACGACAACGAGTGGGGCTACTCGTGCCGGCTCGTCGATCTGATCGCACGGCTGCTCTAGTGCACAGGCCGCGCTCCGTGCGGGACGCCGACGTCGCCGGGAAGCACGTTCTCGTGCGTGCCGACCTGAACGTCCCGCTCGAGGGTGGGGAGGTCGCCGACGACACGCGCATCCGCGCCGCGCTGCCGACGCTCCAGCTGCTGCTCGAGCGCGGGGCCGCGGGGATCGACGTCTGCTCGCACCTCGGCCGGCCCAAGGGGCCGGATCCGGCGTTTGCGATCGCGCCGGTCGCGGCGCGGCTCCACGAGCTGCTGCCTGACCCGCGCGTGCGAGTGCTCGAAAACACCCGCTTCAACTCGGGCGAGACGACGAACGACCTCGAGTTCGCGCGCGAGCTGGCGACCGGAATGGACGTCTACGTCGACGACGCGTTCGGCTCGGCTCACCGTGCCCACTCCTCGACCGTCGGCGTGGCCGGGCTGCTGCCCGCCTACGCCGGGCTGCTGCTGGAAAAGGAGCTGGAGATGCTCGGCCGCTTGCTCGGTGACGTCGAGCGTCCCTTCGTGCTGGTCGCAGGCGGCGCCAAGGTCGAGGACAAGCTCGCCGTCCTCCGGCATCTGGGGGGGCGGGCCGACTCGGTGCTCGTCGGCGGGAAGATGGCGGCGGAGCTGGCTGCGCAGGCTCCACTGGAGGGCGTGAAGCTCGAGCTCCCGCTCGATGTCGTAGCTGCCGCGGCGTTCGAGCGCGATGCAGACTCCATCGTCGTTGCGGCCGCGGCAGTACCGGAGGGCTGGCTGGCGCTCGATATCGGCCCCGAGACGCGGGAGCGCTTCGGCGCCGTGATCCGCGCTGCCAGGACGGTCTTCTGGAACGGGCCGATGGGCGTGTTCGAGTGGCCGCGCTTCGCGGCGGGGACGAAGGCAGTGGCGCAGGCGGTGGCGGACGCTGAGGGCTACACGGTCGTCGGTGGCGGAGACTCGGTTCGGGCCGTGCAGGAGCTCGGGCTTGCGGACCGTGTCTCGTGGATCTCGACCGGCGGCGGAGCGTCGCTGGAGTTGCTCGAGGGCCGGGAGCTCCCCGGCGTCGCAGCCATTCCCGCCGCGGGCGGGAAGAACTAGGAAGGAGCGGGTCGTGCTGATCGCAGGCAACTGGAAGCTGTTCAAGGGTCCCGCGGCGACGCGGGAGTTCCTCGACTCGTTCGACCCGCCGGCCGGGGTGGAGACCATCGTCTGCCCGCCGTACGTCTCGCTTGCCGCCGCGGTCGAAAGCGGGCGCACGGTCTACGCGCAGAACGTTCACTGGGCGGCCGAAGGCGCGTTCACGGGCGAGATCTCGGCCGGAATGCTGCTCGAGCTCGGTGTTGACGGAGCGATTGTCGGCCACTCCGAGCGCCGTCAGTACTTCGGAGAGACCGACGAGACCGTGCGTCTGCGCTGCGAGGCGGCGCTCGAGGCCGGGCTCGGCGTGATCGCCTGCGTCGGCGAGCTCGAGGGCGAGCGGGAGGCCGGAGAGACCGAAGCGGTGCTGGCGCGCCAGGTCGCCGTGCTGCCGCACCACGAGCGGCTCGTGATCGCCTACGAGCCGGTGTGGGCGATCGGCACGGGCAGAACGGCGACGCCGGAGATGGCCCAGGAGGCGCATGCGTTCATCAAGTCGCTGCACGGTGCGCGGGTCCTCTACGGCGGCTCGGCCAAGCCGGAGAACGCCGCCGACCTGCTCGCCCAGCCCGCCGTGGACGGCGCGCTCGTCGGCGGCGCCGCACTCGACCCCGACTCGTTCGCTGCGATTTGCCGGGTAGCGGCCTCCCTCTCGTAGCGCTCGTCGTCCTCGACGGCTGGGGCTGTGCGCCACCGGGCTCCGGCAACGCGGTCGCGTTGGCCCGCACTCCCGTCTTCGACCGGCTCTGGGCCGAGTACCCGCACACGACGCTGAAGGCCGCGGGCGCGGCGGTCGGGCTACCGGACGGGCAGATGGGCAACTCCGAGGTCGGGCACCTGACGATCGGTTCGGGGCGCGTGCTCTTCCAGGACCTACAGCGCGTCAATCTCGCGCTCCGCGACGGCTTCTTCTTCGAGAACCCAGCGCTCCTGGGTGTGTTCCGGCGGGCGCGCGAGCGCGGCGGCGACGTTCACCTGCTCGGGCTCGTCTCCAACGGGGGCGTCCACTCCCACCTCGACCACCTGTTCGCGCTGCTCGAGCTGGCAGCTCGCGAGGGAATGGCGGAGCGGACCTGGATCCACGCGTTCACCGACGGCCGCGACGTCTCGCCGCATGCGGCGGCGAGCGACATCGCCGAGGTCCCCGCCGATCGGATCGCCACGGTCTGCGGCCGTTACTACGCGATGGACCGCGACGCGCGCTGGGAACGGACAGATCGCGCCTTCGGCGCGATCTGTTTAGGCGAGGGAACTGTCGCCGAGGATCCCGTGGGGGCGGTGCGAGCCAGCTATGCGAAGGGCATCACGGATGAGTTCATAGAACCGGTGGTTCTTAGCGGCCGGCCGCGCGTCGCGCGGCGGGACGCCGCGCTGTTCTTCAACTTTCGTCCCGACCGCGGCCGCCAGCTTTCCGAGCGCCTGCTCGAGGGCGGATACGACCTCACGACGATGACGCGGTATCGCCAGGACTTCGACTGCCCGGTCGCCTTCGGCGAGCAGGTCGTGAGCGACACACTCGCCGAAACCCTGGCCGGTGCGGGCGTTCGTCAGCTGCACGCGGCCGAGACGGAGAAGTACGCACACGTCACGTACTTCTTCGACGGCGGTGTCGAGGAGGCCTGGCCCGGCGAGGAGCGCCTCCTCGTCCCCTCGCCGCGCGAGGTGCCGAGCTACGACCACAAGCCGGAGATGTCGGCCCGCGAGCTCGCGGGCCGCTTCGCGGCCGAGATCGGGGACGGCTACCGCTTCGCGGTCGTCAACTTCGCCAACCCCGACATGGTGGGACACACAGGCTCGATCCCTGCCGTGACCGAGGCGATCGAGGTCGTGGACGAATGCCTCGGCGTCGTCGTGGACGCCGTAACGAGCCTGGGCGGGGCGTGCTTGCTCACGGCCGACCACGGAAATGCCGAAAAGATGCTGGAGGACGACGGCTTGAGCCCACACACCGCCCACACGACGAACCCCGTGCCGCTGATCTTGACCGCGCACGGCTTCGCCCTGGACGAGGGTGGCGGGCTGTCGGACCTCGCACCGACCATCCTGGCGCTGCTCGGCTTGGACAAGCCGTCCGAGATGACCGGGGCCGCGTTGGCTACCCCGTCCACCACCTAGCTATACTCGGGCAGGTTGTCGCTTCCGCAACCTGATCCCGGCGTTCTGCGCAAGGCACAGAGGGGCGACGAACGCGCCTTCACTCTGATCGTCCGCGCATATGAGGGTCCCATCTTCAACTACGTGCTGCGGCTCGTCGGGGATCGCTCGCTCGCCGAGGACCTGACGCAGGAGGTCTTCCTCCGCGTCTACCAAGGGTTGCCGGGCTTCTCGCTGCGCTCCCGTTTCACGACGTGGCTCTTCCAGGTGACGAAGAACAGAGTGCTCGACGAGCTGCGCGCGCTCGAGCGACGGCCTCGAGCCGTCATGTCGCTCGAGGACGCCCCGCAGCTCGAGGTGGTGGACGCGCCGTTCGAGCGCACCGAGACGATGGACGCGATCTGGCGGGCGGTCGAGCACCTCACCGTCGACCTGAAGATGGCACTGCTTCTCCGCGATGTCGTCGGCCTGTCGTACACCGAGATCGCCGACTCGCTCGAGATCACGCTGGCCACCGTCAAGTGGCGGATCTACAAAGCGCGTGAGGATGTCCAGCTCGCGCTCGCCCGCGAGGGCATCACGTTCGGCTCGGACGCGCAGGTCGAGGCGCTCTCCGAGGCCGCGATCGTCAAGCTCTCCTAGCGGCGCCACCCGTTCAACGGATGTGCGCTGGGCGCGCAAGTGTTTCGAGCCGAATCGCTCCTGCTGTGTGCACCCCCGACACAGGAGAGCCAGCCATGAGACGCATGCTCGTACTTATCGTTGCCGCCGCCGGTCTCGCCGTCGCGGCCTCGCCGGCCTCGGCCGCTACCGCCTGGAAGGGCGTCGTGATCGCGAATGACCCCGGTCGCAACGCGGTCGTGACCGCGTCGGCGGGCGGCGTCGTCCGTACCGCCCGCTCTCCGAAGGCGCGCTCGCTCCGCGTCGGCCAGCGGTTGGCCGTCACTGGGACGAACCTCGCCGACGGCACGTACAGGGCGGTCTCCATCCGCGTCACGGGCCGCGCGAAGAGCGTGCGCGTGAAAGCCGTCGTCGTCCGCTACCAGCGCGCGCAGAAGCGCCTCCTGGTCTCGGCCGGCGGCTCGACGTTCGCGCTCCCGCGCCGTCAGTCGGCCCGCGCGCTCGCGTCCGCCTCCGAGGAGGCGCCGAAGCCCGGCGACCAGATCGTCGCCACCGTGAGCGTCGCGACCGGGACGGCGCAGGCGACCACCGTCTCGACCGTCGGCCATCTCGGCACACTCGAGGTCGAGGGGATTCTGACCAAGATCAGCGGCGGGAGCGTCGAGCTCGTCGTCGCGAAGTCCGGGTTCGTCACGATCGCGCTTCCGGCGGGCTTCGTGCTGCCGGCGGGCCTGAAGGCCTTCGACGAGGTGAAGCTGATCGTCGCTGTCGGCACCGACGGCAAGCTGACCGCGACCGCGATCCAGGGCGACGAGGCTGAGGACAGCGACGACGACGGCGTCGACTTCGACGAGAACGAGGACGAGCTCGAGATCGAGGGCACGATCAGCGCCCTCTCCGCCACGTCGATCTCCGTCACACCCGGCGCGGCCGCATCGGCCGTCACCTGCGCGCTGGGCAAGCCGCTCACCGACTTCGCTGTGGGAGACCACGTCGAGCTGGAGTGCGCGGCCGCCGAAGGTGGCACGCTTACCCTCAAGCAGATCGAACACGAGGACGATGACCCGGGCGACGACGACGACGACGATGATGACGACGACGACTAGCGGTCCTCCTTCGTGAAGCACGACGCTGCGGTCGTGCTGCCGAGCCGCCCCTCGCCGGGGGCGGCCGGCGCGCGCCTGGCGGAGCTCTACGAGAAGCACGCGCGGATGGTGTACGGCGTCTGCCGCCTGGTTCTGCACGATCCCGACGAGGCGGAGGACGCGGCGCAGCAGGTCTTCCTGTCGGCCTACCGCAGCCTGCTCGCGGGCACGGAGCCGCGGGATCCCGGTGCCTGGCTCGGGACGATCGCGCGGAACGAGGCACGCGGGCGGATCGCGGCGAGGATGCGGGCGCCGCTCACGCTTCACGACGAACGCGAGTCCGCGTCCTCCACCCTCGAGGAGCAGATGGCGTTGCGCGCGGAGTTCGCCGACCTGCGCGCCGAACTGGCTGCGCTCCCCGAGAAGCAACGGGAGGCGGTCGTCCTTCGCGATCTCTACGGACTTCGCTACGACGAGGTTGCGAAGGCCCTCGGCACGTCACGGCCGGCGGTCGAGGGGCTTCTGTTCCGCGGCCGACGGCGGCTCCAGCAGCGGCTGCGCCCCGGCTTCGCAGCGGGAGTCCTCGTCGTACCGCTGGCCCTGCGCGAGTCGATTGCCTACGCGGTGCCAGGCTTCGGAGCGGGCGGCGCCTCGACGGCCGGGGTGCTCGCCAAGCTGGCGGGCCTTCCGCTCGCGGCCAAGCTGGCCGCCGCAGGAGCGGCCGTCAGTGTCGTCGGGTCGGCCGGCATGCTC
>CAYGLV010000055.1:0-16414 GCA_964351025.1 uncultured Gaiellales bacterium
CGCCGGTGCCGAGCGTGAGCATCACGAGGTCCGCCGCCCCGCGCCCAGCCCCGAGGCGGCACTCGGCCAGCGCGGCGGCGTTGCCATCGTTCTCGACTCCCACCGGGAGCCCGAATCGCGACCGCAACAGTTCCGCCACGTCGACGTCGGCGAGCGGAACGTTGACCGATCCGACCGCCCGACCGGTCTGCTGGTCGAACCGGGACGGGATCGCGATGCCGAGCGCGGCCGGCCCTGCCGCGAGCAGAGCCTCCACCTCGCCCGTCAATGCGGCGAGCAGACCCTCCTGGGAGCTCACGGGTGTCTCCCGCTCGCGCCGGGCAGAGACGGCCCCGTCCCGCTCGACGAGCGCGCTCGAGATCTTCGTGCCGCCGAGGTCGACGCCGATGACGCGGGGTGCACTCACGAGCCGCGGCTACCATACCCGGCCGGATGAGCGAGGAGCAGAAGCCCTACCGCGTCTATCGAGGCGGGCGGGCCAAAGGCAAGGTCCCGCTCACGGACAGGTCCGCGCCGGAACAGGGCGGCGGCTCCGGCGGCAACGGTCTCAAGCGGTCGAGGCGGCGACGCGGCCTCTGGCTCGCTCTCACGCTACTCACGCTCGTCGCCTTGGTGCTCGTCTGGCTGGTCGCCTCCTACTTCAGCTTCCACAGCGGCGTGCGGGCCGCGAACGACCGGCTGCCGCAGAGCGTCGCGGGCTCGCTGACCGAGCAGAGCGGGCTCCTCACCTCCCAACCGACACAGGTGCTGCTGCTCGGAACCGACGGCGACCTGACCGACGCGCGCGCCGGCGCGGGACGCGCCGACTCGATCATGGTGCTGCGCACCGACCCGAAACGCCACCGCCTCGCGTACCTCTCGATCCCGCGGGACTTGCGCGTCGAGATCCCGGGCTACGGCGAAGAGAAGATCAACGCCGCGTTCCAGCTCGGCGGCCCAGCGCTCACCCTTAAGACCGTGCGCGTTCTGACCGGGCTTCGGATCAACCACGTCGTGATCGTCAACTTCGCCGACTTCCGTAGCGTCATCGATGAGCTGGGCGGGGTCGAGGTCGACGTTCCGAGCCCGATCGTCTCGAACCGTTTCGATTGCCCGTACACGGCGGCGCGCTGCGCGACCTGGGAGGGCTGGAGGTTCGAGAAGGGACGGCAGCGGATGGACGGAAGACGGGCGCTCGTCTATTCGCGGATTCGCGAAAACCGGCTCGATGCGGCGGACAACGACCTCACGCGGGGCGAGCGGCAGCAGGCAGTGATCGAGGCGGTGACCGGCAAGCTGACGAGCTTTTCGACCTTCCTGAAGCTGCCGTTCGTCGGCGGCGACATCGTCAGGCCGCTCACGACCGATCTCTCCGCGGGCGAGCTTCTCCAGCTTGGCTGGGCGCGTTTCCGCGCCGACGGCGGGCGAACCCTCCACTGCCGGCTCGGGGGCGAGCCCTCGACCATCGGAGGGCAGTCGGTGATCGTGCCCACGGAAGACAACCGGGCCGTGCTCGCGATGTACTCGGGCACGTCGGCGCCGCAACCGCCGCCCCCGGGATCGGGCCTGTACGGTCCCGGCTGCGCTGTCGGCCGCGCGGGCTAAGCTGCACGCGTGGGCCTTCTGAGCTGGATCCTCTTCGGCTTCGTCGCGGGCGCGCTCGCGCGGCTGCTCGCGCCCGGCCCGCACCGGATCGGCTGCTTCGGAACCATTGCCGTCGGTGTGGTCGGCTCGCTGCTCGGCGGGCTCGCCGGCGAGGTGCTGCTCGGCGACGAGGTGGACTTCGGGTGGGACATCGGGCCGCTCGCGCTCGCCGTCGCGGGCTCGACCGTGCTGCTGCTCGTGCTGCGGGCGCTGAACGGGCGCCGGCCTTAGTCCGCTGCAGCAGCCTTCTTCTCGGAGCCGCCGGAGTCGCTCGACGAGGCGGGCGTGGCGGAGTCGCTCGACGTGGAGCTGGACCCCGAATCCCCGTCCTTCGACGGGGCAGCCTTGCGGGCCCTGCCGTAGTCGGTCGAGTAGAAGCCCTTGCCCTTGTAGTGGACGGCGACGGGGTACAGCACCTTCTCCACGGGCGCCCCGCCGCAGACCTGGCAGGCCTTGATCGGGTCGTCGGCCATGCGCTGAAAGAGCTCGAACACGTGGCCGTCCGGGCAGCGGTACTCGTAGATCGGCATGCCGGCCAAGGCTAGCAGCCAGTATTGAGGGGACAGGATGGGCGAGACAGCCGAAACACACCGCCGCAGCGGCACCGGAACGGCTCTCGCGGGCGCCGTCCGGGCGCTCGCGCGGCGCCGGTTCGAGCTCGCGGTCGCAGCCGTCACCGCGGCACCGGCCGCGTTCCTCGGCCACCAGCTGCTGGCCTGGCCGCCGCACGAGGACGAGACGCTCGCGCTCTTCGTGGGGCGGCACTCGCTCAGCGGGCTCTTCGACACCGTCCTGCACGAACGCGGCGGGGCCCCGCTCCACTTCCTGCTCGCCTGGGCCGTCGCGCACACGGGAGGCGGGCTCGGTGCCCTGCGCGCGGTCTCGGCGACGCTCGCCGTCGCCAGCCTTCCGCTCGTCGCCGCGCTCGGCGCCCGGCTTGCCGGACGACGGCCCGCGCTCGTGGCGACCGCGCTCACCGGCGCGAGCTGGACGTTCCTCTTCCACGGCGTCTATGGGCGCATGTACAGCCTCTTTCTGCTGACGAGCGTGCTGTCGCTGCTCGCGCTGCTGAGCGCCCTCGACCGCGGCGGACGGCGGGCGTGGTCGCTCTGGGTGCTCGCAATCCTCGCCGTCGTCGCGACGCACCCGTACGGCGCGCTCGTGCTGGGCAGCCAGGCGGTGTTCGTCCTCTGGCGGCGCCGTGACCGCCTGCGCGAGGCGGCCCTTGCCGGCGGGGCGGTGGCGCTGCTCGGCACCCCGTTCTGGCTCACCGACATCGTTCTCGCCGGGCGCTTCGACGTCGGCGTGGGCGTGGGCGGAAAACGTCTCAGCGGGCCGGTGCCCGTCCTCTCCTACCTCCTCGAGGTCGCGGGCAACTTCGGCGCCGGCTACCGAGTGGCACTCTGGGGAGGGGTGGCTCTGGCGGCTCTCGGGCTCGTCACGCTCTGGCGCACCCGGCTCGACACCGCCGCGCTGGCCCTCTCGCTCGCGGGCGTGCCGACGGTCGCTCTCCTCGTCGCCAAGCTCGGCAGCGGCGCCTCGCCGGAGTCGCGTCACCTCATCTTCCTGTTGCCCTTCTACGCGCTAGCCGTCGCCGCCGGGCTCGAGCGGCTCTGGGCGACCCGAGTGCGGGTGCTCGTGCCGCTCGCATTGTCAGCACTCCTCGTCGCGCAGGTGGCTTGGGCGTGGCAGCGCACGCCGCCGCTCTTCGAGTGGGAGCCGGACGCCCGGCAGGCGGCGCGGGCAGAGGCCTCGGTGTACCTGGCGGCGACGAGCCTGCCCGACGACATCCTCTTCGGCTACGACCCGCTCTTCCTTGGCGCGTGGAAGCGCAACGACGCCTTCGCTGACACCGTCGTGCCGCGCGCCGACTCGCGACTCGCGCTCAGGACGCTGCGCAAGCCCGAGGAGCCGCTCGGACGCGGCGTGTGGATCCTCGATGCCAGCCGGCCCAACAACGTCCATCCGCGGCTGGAGATCGAGCGGCGCACGCCGTCGCCTGCGGCCGAGTTCGAGGCACGCGCGTTCGGCCCGTTCCTCGTCATCCGCACCGACGGCCCGACGTTGACGCCCGAGCGGTACCTCGAGCTCGCCGGGCGCGCGATGCTGCTCGGCAAGTCGCTGCAGATCGGCGACGCGGACCTCAACCTCCTGACGATCGAGCGTGCGGCCCGGACGGAGCGCGGCTACGGCGCGGCGCGCTCCCTCTCGACGGTCTCGCGGTAGCACGGAGCGTCCTCGAAGGCGGCGAGGCCCGCCGGCGTCTCACGGCGGCGCGGGCGCGGGCGCATCCGGCGGGCGGTCGCGATCGCCGCGGAGGCCCCGACGAGACCGCCGAGGAGAAACGAGCGCAACCTGTCGCGACGCCGCCCCTGATCCATGCCAGGATCTTGCCATGTTGATCTGCACACTCGGCGATCTGCTCCTCGACGTGATCGTGCGGCTGGCCCAGCCGCTCGCGCCGGACGCGGACGCCGTCGCCGTCACGCACGTCGGCCCCGGCGGCCAGGCGGCGAACGTCGCGGCGTGGGCGGTCGCGCTTGGAGCGGAGGCGCGGTTCATCGGCAAGCGCGGCGACGACGACGCGGGCGCGCTCGCGGCCGCCGGCCTCGCTCAGCGCGGCGTCGAGTGCTGTGGGCCCGTCGTCTCCGGTCGCACCGGCGTCGTCGTGTCGCTCGTCGCACCGGGCGGCGACCGGACGATGGCCTCCGACCGCGGCGTCGCCCCCGACCTGAGCGCCGACGAGCTCGACCCCGGCTGGCTCGCCGGCTGCGACCGGCTCCACCTCTCCGGCTACTCGCTCATGCGCAGCCCGATCGACAGCGCGGCGCTCGAGGCGGCCGCGCTTGCGCGGGCAGCCGGAGCGAGCGTCAGCGTGGATCTCTCAGCGTGGCCGGTGATCCGCGACTTCGGCGCCGAACGGCTCCGGGCAAGGCTCGAGGAGCTGGCGCCCGACATCGTCTTCGCAAACGAGGACGAGGAGCGGGAGTTGGGCGGGCCACTCCCGAGAACGGCCTGGATACTGAAGCTCGGCCCTCGTGGCGCGAGCTTCGACGGACTCGAACTGCCGGCACAACCGGTCGTCGCGGTGGACGCCACGGGTGCCGGCGACGCCCTCGCGGCAGGCTACCTCGTCGGCGGGCCGGAGCTGGCGCTCGCCACGGCTGCGCGGTGTGTCGGCAAGATGGGGGCGATGCCATGAATCGTTCCTCGCATTCCTGGCGCGTCGCTGGCAAAGGAGGACGGCCGCGCGACGCGTGGGACAGTACAACGAGTACGGCCCGCGTGGCGCGCGTCCGGCATCCTGCAGTCCAGCGACGCGAGCGGCCCCGGAGGCCGGCGTCGCCGGCCGGGAGGGGCTGCGGCCAGGGACGCGAGGTGGGGGCGATGCCGTCGTGATCGAGGAACTGCTCTCCTTCTCCGAGGAGGTCTCCGAGGCGCTCGCCGAGCGGCGCGCGGTCGTCGCGCTCGAGACAACCCTCGTCGCGCACGGCTTCCCCGCACCGGACGGCGTGGCGGCCGGCCTCGAGAGCGAGCTTCGAGTACGCGAGACGGGAGCGGTGCCGGCGACGATCGGCGTCCTCGACGGCAAGCTGCGCATCGGGCTCTCGGAAGCCGAGCTCGAGCGCTTCGACCCCGGTGCGCGCAAGGTCGGCCCGCGCGACCTCGCCGCCTGCGCCGTGCAGGGCGCAACGGGAGCAACGACCGTCGGTGGCACGCTCGCGGTGTGCCGGGCGGCCGGGATCGGCTTCATGGGCACCGGCGGGCTCGGCGGCGTGCACCGCGGCTTTCCCTCTCCGCCCGACGTCTCGGCCGACCTGGCGGAGCTCGCGCGCACGCAGGTGCTCGTCGTCGCCGCCGGTGTGAAGTCGCTCCTCGACGTGGCCGCGACGTCCGAGCTGCTGGAGACGCTCGGCGTGCCCGTGCTCGGCTTCCGCACCGACACGCTCCCGCTCTTCTACTCCGCGCACGGCGGCCCGCCGGTCTCCGCCCGCGTCGAGTCGGCCGAGGAGGTGGCCCGCATCGCCCGCGCCCACTGGGGGCTCGGCCGCCATACGGGCGTCCTTGTCGGCCGGCCGCCGGACGAGAGCCTCGAGGTCGAGGAGCTGATCGAAGAGGCCGTCGCCGAAGCGCGCCGCCGGGGCGTCTCAGGGCAGGCGGTCACGCCGTTCGTGCTCGCGACGCTGCACGAGGCAAGCGGCGGCGAGACGCTCCGGGTCAACCGCGACCTGATCGCCGCCAACGCGGCCCTCGCCGGCGAGGTGGCCATGGCCTACGCGGAGCTGCGATGAGCTCCTGGGCCGACTTCCGCGACCTGCCGCTCACGATCGAGCGCGCCGAACTGGAGGGCCTCACCAAGGACGTCACGAGCGCGTGGACGCGGCGGACGACGGTGTTCCACCTCCACGGCCTCGGTCACGAAGGGATCGGAGAGGACGTCACCTACGACGGCGACGCGCAGCTCGCACTGCAGGCGGCCGGGCCGGACGTCGTGCCTGTCGGGGAGCACACCCTCGCCTCGTTCTCCGCGCTCGTCGGAGAGCTGCCCGGCTACACGCCGTGGGCGCTCGAGAGCGCCGCGCTCGATCTGGCACTGCGCCAGGCCGGGCTCCCGCTCTGGCGCGCGCTCGACCGCGAGCCCCGGCCGGTCTCCTTCGTCATCTCGAGCCGGCTCGACCCCTACGCCTGGCTCGCGCTCTACCCCGGGCTCCGCTTCAAGCTCGACGCCGAGCCCGAGTGGACGCCCGAGCTCGTCGCCGGCCTCGCGGCGACCGGTGCCGTGGACGTCGTCGATCTCAAGGGCCACTACCGTGGCAGCTTCACCGGCCCCGCCGCCGACCCCGCGCTCTACCGCCTCGTCGCCGAGGGCTTCCCGGACGCCTGGATCGAGGACCCCTGGCTCGAGCCCGGCACCGAGGCGGTGCTGCTGCCGCACCGCGACCGGCTCACCTACGACGCGCCGATCCACTCGGTCGCCGATGTCGAGGCGCTGCCGTTTCCGCCGCGCTGCCTCAACTCCAAGCCGTCGCGCTTCGGCTCGCTCGAGCGGCTGCTCGACTTCTACGACCACTGCGAGGAGAAGGGCATCTCGCTCTACGGTGGCGGCCAGTTCGAGCTCGGCCCCGGCCGCGGCCAGATCCAGTACCTCGCCTCGCTCTTCCACCCCGACGCCGCGAACGACGTCGCCCCGCCTGCCTTCAACGCGCCCGCGCCGCTGGCCGGGCTGCCGCAGAGCCCACTGCCGCCCGCCTCGCAGGAGCCGGGCTTCCGTTGAGGCACGCCGCGTTGTAGGGTCGCGCGGGTGAGGCGCATCGCCGTCACCGTCCTCCTCGTTGGACTCCTCGGGGGCACCGCCGGAGCGGCACCGGCGCCGCCGGGCCGCACGGAAGCCGTGTCGGAGCTCAACGCCGCCATCGAGGATGAGCGCCGCGCGCTCGCACTCCTGCGCAAGACTCCACCGCGACTGGAGACGGCCTACTGGAGGATCGTCAGCGCGCGGGCGCGCTTGCGTCACGTCAGCGACTTCGCGAGCACGGCCGCCCTGCCAAGGCAGGTCGAGGAAGATCTCGAACGCGCGCGAAGCGCGGACGACCTCGCCCAGATGGCAATCGTCGACGTCTGGGCCAAGATCAGGGAGGACGCCCGGCCGGCCGAAGCGGCCCTCGAAGAGGCGCTACGGAGAAAGACGCGCGCCCTCCCGCTCCTGCAGACTGCGGCCGCGCCGACCGGGACGCCCCAGTGCTCCGACGGCAAGGACAACGACCGAGACGGGGTCGTGGACTGGAAGCTCGAATCCGGTTGTACATCCGCGCGCGACGTGCGCGAGCAGTCACCGTTGTCGTGCGACGTCCAGTCACGCATCCTGAGCGGGCGCCTCGTGGTCTCCGGCTCGTGCTCGGGCGCGTTCTCCGAGATCGAGTTCAGGCTCCTCGGCGGCGTCCGGCTGAACGGCCGTTACGACGTCATGCACGCGCCGGCCTGCGGCGCACCGACGACGGCCGGCGTCCGCTGCTCGACCAAGGACGGCGCCGCGAATCCGAAGCACCTCGTCGACGCACGCTTCACGACCACGTCGCGCGATCCGCTGCAGCGCGTCCAGCTCCGTTTCTTCGACATCAGGAAGCGCCAGATCGGGCGCTTCGTCGTGCCCCCGCTGCGCTGAGCTCCGCCTACGTCGCTTTCCGGCCCCTGGGCTTCACGCGTGCCGCCTGGTCGTAGTACAGCAGCGCCGCGCCGAGGAAGAGCAGCGGCGAGATGACGACGTCGGCCAGAGCGAGCGCCGCGCGCCCGCCGGCATCCGCCGAGTCGCGCAAGAGGAAGAACAGCACGAGCCGTGTCAGGAAGAAGAGGATCGCGAGCGTCGCGAGCGACCCGAGTGCATGCACGAAATCGGCCCTGGCAAGCTCGAATCCACGCCGAAACCCCGCGCGCACACCGAGCCCCTCGATCGTCACCGCCGGCACGACGAGCCCGAAGAGCGAGAGCCACGCGACCGCAGGCAGCACGAAGACCACGAGCAGGAACGGGGCGGGCAGGAAGACCAGCGCACCGCAGGCGCCGGCGGTGACCGCGGTGCCGGCCGAGGGCCGAATTCCCGCGACGACCGCGGAGGCAGCGACGAAGCTCACCGAGAGCAGCGCGGAGCCAAGCGTCGCAAGCGTCACGAAGACGCCGCGCCGGTCGAGCCCGACTGCGACCTGCTCGACGACGGCGAACGGCACGCCGATGGCCAGCGCAGCGAGCGGCCGCTGCCCGTAGAGGCGGACGGTCTCGGCGACGAGCTGCCCGACCGTCCGCGTCTCTGGCGGCAGCGGCGGCGGGAGCGGCTCCTTCGCCCGCGGAGTCTCGGATCGCGCCATCGGCCGCGCAGCCTACAGCCGGTTCCGCCTACGCCGCCGACAACGCCCCGACGAGACCGGGAAGCGCCGCCGCCAGCGCCTCGAGCGCCTCGGCCAGATGCCAGCGCGACCGGTCAGCCTCCTCGATCTCGTTCGCGATCGCACGCAGCTCGAGCGCGGGCACGCCGGCGAGCGCGCAGGCGCGCAGGACGCCGAAGCCCTCCATCGCCTCCACGTCCACGCCGTGCGTGCCGTCCACCCGGGCGCTCGTGCCGATCGGGAGCACGTGGGCGTCGGGCAGCGCCACACGCGCGACCGCGAGCAGAGCCGGGTCGGGCATCGCGCCGCGGAGGACGGGGATCTCCGCGGCGATGTCGCAGTAGACCGACGCCGAGCCCAGCACGAGGTGCGGGGTGCGAATGCCGGAGGCGCGGCGCGCGCCGGCGATGCCGACATGCAGCACGGCGCCGGGCCGCCGCTCGGCGAGCACGCGTGCGGTGGCCGCCGCCGCCTCGACCGGGCCGATGCCGCACACGAGCCCGGGCAGGCCGCCCAGCTCCGACTCGGTGGCGGCGACGACGAGGACGTCCACGCCGCGATCGTACGCGGTAGGGTTGCGCCGTGGGCTCCACCGTCTTCCAGCCGGGCGAGCTGGCTTTCGAGCAACGGGGCGACACCGATCCCCGGCTCGTCGCGCGCCTCTCCGACGCGTTGGCGCACTCGCGCGCGAACGTCTGGCGCTACCCGCCCGGCGCGCGAGGCAAGCGCCATGCCGACCACGGCCAGGAGGAGGTCTTCGTCGTGCTCGCCGGAACGCTGACGGTCGACCTCGGTGACCCGCCGGTGCGCCAGGAGGTCGGCCGCGGCGGCGTCGTGGTCGTCGAGTCGGGCACCGCCCTCCAGCTCCGCAACGACGGTAGCGACGAGCTCGTGCTCTTCATCTACGGCGCGCCGCCCGAGACGGGCCGCGCCGAGTTCTACCCCGACGTCGAGTAGCCGGAAGGACTTACGGGCAGGGCCCTAGGGGCGGCCGCGCCCTGCGGCCCCTGCAGGTGCTACGGGTCGCCCGCCGCTCCACGTCGTTGCTCCGCGTCGACCGCCCCGGCGGCGGCGCTCGTACCGGATCGAGACCGGACGCTCAGCACTGCGCTGTTCGCCTCGGCGAGCTCAACGACGCGCAGGTTCGCTTCGGTGTGGAAGACGGCGGCCTCGATGAGGAGGCGGACAAGCGGGTCGTCCTCGTGCCGGGCGCGAAGCTCGCCGAGCGACGAGAGCTCAGTGAGATACGCCTCACGCTGAACGCGCGCGACCTTCTCGACCGCGTCTTCCCCTAGCCGGGAAGCGGCGAAGAGCTTGAGGAAGAAGTCGTCTCGGTAGCCGCCTTGCCGGACAAACGGCGCTTCGAGCCAGGCCTCGAGCTCGGCGTGGCCACCGTCGGTCAGTCGATACACCGTCTTGTCCGGTCGAGCTGTCTGAGGCACCTCTTGCTTGGTCACGAGCCCGTCGCGGACGAGGCGGTCGAGCACCTGGTAGAGATGGCCGATGTTGAGGTCGCCCCACTGCGGGCCGATCGACTCCTCGAACGTCGTCTTGAGCTCGTATCCGTGGCTCGACCCGTCCGCTAGGAGCGCGAGCACTGCGTGGTGGATCGGCATGGCGGGCTAGCTTGGCATCTTGACCAAATAGATTGTCGCAATGTAGCATGACCGAACCGCAGCTCGCAGCGGCCCATGAGCGACGACGCACACAACGCACAGGTTACGACGCTTCGATCGGATGGCGCACGGGGCGTGTCCGTCCTGCTCGAAGGCGTGACGAAGCAGTACTCGACGGGGAGCGGCACGATCACCGCGCTGGGCGACGTCAGCCTCTCCGTTCCCCGCGGATCGGTCGTCGGCCTCACAGGCCCGTCCGGGTCCGGCAAGTCGACGTTGCTGCATGTGATCGGGGCGATGGACGTGCCGGACAGTGGCCGCATCGTCGTCGGCAGCGACGAGGTGACGGCGCTCGACCGCGGCCGCCAGTCGGAGTACAGGCGAACGATCGGCTTCGTCTTCCAGCGCTTCCACCTCTTGCCGGCGCTGACGATCCTGGACAACGTCGCGGCGCCGCTCCTGCCGTTCAAGACGCCGTTCGACAAGTTCGAGCGGGCGTCCGAGCTGCTTGCCGCGGTGGGCCTCGGCGGGCGCGAGGATGCGCTTCCGTCCCAGCTCTCGGGCGGCCAGCAGCAGCGCGTGGCGATCGCGCGCGCGCTGATCAACGACCCCGGCCTGCTGCTCGCCGACGAGCCGACCGGCAACGTCGACTCGGCCACGGGCGCCGAGATCATGCAGCTCCTCCTCGACCTTCGGCGCGATCGGGGCATGACGATCATGGTCGCGACGCACAACGCGCTGATCGCGGCCCGCTGCGACCGGGTCGTCCGGCTGCTCGATGGTCAGGTGCTCGACGATGTCGAAGTCGCGACGGGAACCGATCCCGACAAGCTGCTTCAGCGCATCGGGCGCATGGATGTCTAGGTGGTTTTCGAGGCTCGGCGCAACGGCGCTGGCTTTGGCCGGCGCCGTTCTCGCGCCTGCTGCCGCAACACCGGCAGGAGCCGGTGCGCTCGTCGACCGAACCGGGACGATCGCCTACGCGCGCTTTCCCTTGGGAGCGGATGCTCAGCTCTTCACGGTGGATGCGAACGGCAGGAATCGCGCCCGGCTCATCCGCCACAACGGCAGCGACAGCGAGCCGTCATGGTCGCCCGACGGACGGCGGATCGCGTTCACGAGCGTGAACGCGGCAGCGAACCAAGGCATCTTCGTCGCGAGCGCCGACGGCCGTGACATTAAGCAGCTGACAAGCCACCTGACGCGCCCGAAAGCCACATTCCTCGACGCTCACCCACGCTGGTCACCGGATGGCTCACGAATCGTCTTCCACCGCTACCGCAACAACCGGACAACGCTTTTTGCCATGAACGCCGACGGCAGCGGGCTCCGTCAGCTTGGTTCCGGCTTCGAGCCGGCATGGTCTCCGGACGGGCGGACAATCGCCTTCTCCGATCGGATCGGCGCGCTCGGGAACTACGACATCTACACGATCGGTGCCGCCGGAGGCGACCGCCGGCGCGTCACGCGCAGCCCGGTGAACGACAACGATCCCGACTGGTCGCCGGACGGCCGCACGCTCGCCTTCGAGAGCCGGCGGAACGACAACACCGACATCTACACGATCCGCCTCGACGGGACCGGCGAGCGACGGCTCACGACCGCCGGCGGCTACGACGTCGCGCCGGTGTGGTCGCCGAACGGCAGGTGGATCGCCTTCGCAAGCCGTCGCACGCGGTCCCAGTTCGACATCTGGGTGATGAACCGCGACGGGTCGGGACAGACGCGGCTGACGACCGACGTCCGGGCGGACGAAGCGCAGCCAGCCTGGCGGCCGGCTGCCCGCTAGCCCTACTCCTCGGCGAGCACGGCAGGTGGCGTGAGCCGTCGAATCTGCATCAGCGGCGCGATCGAAGCGGCGAAGCCGACGAAGATCCCACCGATGAGGGCGAGCAGTCCCACGAGCGCGAGCGGCCCAGCGGGCACGGCCAGCGCGAGCGTTCCGACCAGGAAGGCGAGCATGGCACCGAGTCCTCCGCCGAGCAGGCCAAGCGCGAGCCCTTCGAGCGCGACGAGCCGGCGCAGTTGCGCCTCGGTCCAGCCGAACGTGCGTAGGGTGACGATCTCGGCTGCGCGCTCGCGCAGGTTGAGGAAGAGCACGTCGGCGATGGAGAGGCCGGCAAGCGCGATCGTGACGGCGACTGCGAGGTAGTCGACGCCTTTGATGCGGACGAGGATCGCATGCCCGAGCAGCGTGTCGACCAGCGTGCCCTTGAAGGCCTGATTGACGCCGAGCAGGAGCGCGAGCGCACCGACACCGACGAGGAGTCCCAGGACGCCGACGAGTGTGCGGGAAGGCAGCCGGCGCAGGTTGGCGGCGGCCATCGTCGTGAGGCTGCGGACGCGGCGGCGCCGGACGTCGCCGGCGATCTGTGGCCTGACGGCGTCGAGCGGAACGCTCCGGGCGGCGGCGCGCGCGGGAAGCACACCGGCAAGCACGGTGAGCGAGACGGCGACCGGGAGCACGAGCAGGCTGCGGGCAAGCGGCATCTCGAGCGAGAAAGCGACCGTTGCGCCGGCGGCGATGAGCGTACCGAGCATTCCGGCGACCAGCCCGAGCAAGGCGAGCTCGCCGAGCAGCGCCGTGAAGATCGCCTGCTGCGGCCAACCCAGGCAGAGGAGCGTGCCGATCTCGCGGCGGCGGGAGCGCACTGCGGCGAAGGCGCCGTTGGCGACGAAGAAGGCGCAGATGACGAGGATCAGCGCGAACAGCGCCATGCTCTTCTTGTCGACGGCGCGCAGGAACGCGATCGACACGCCCTTCTTCACCCAGCCCTCCTCCAGCTTCAGTGCCGGCCGACCGAACTTGCCGGCGGGCAGATCGACAAGCAACGTGCGCGGCGAGGAGCCGGCGGTGATGTCCACGTCCAGGCCGGTGCTGTCGCGGATCGCCAGCGCGACCGCCTTGATTCGCTCCTGGCTCAACGCATCCGCGCCCGTGACGCCTTTCACCCGCACACGGATCACGCTGATCGGCGCCTTCGCCTTCCGGCCCGCACCCTTGAAGAACACCGGGTTCAGGAACGGCTTCATCCCCTCCAGCGTCGTCAGCAGGAGCGGCGGCTGCTGCACGTAGTCGCCGAGGTTCTGCGTCGGAAGCAGCGGCTTGCCGCCAAGCGCCCGCCTGCTCGCCTCGTCCGCGGGCTTCAGCTCCGGCGGGTAGTACGTCTCCAGCGGCACCCGTGACAGCTCACTGAATCCCGGGAGCTTCGCCGGGTCATATCGACCGACGATGCGGAAGAAGGGCGTTCGCACGACGTTGCCCTGCCCGCGTACGTTGGAACCCGAGTGGCCCCGGAGCCGGCGAAACTGAATGTCCTGGTTGTCCGACGGAGCCGCGAGATAGCCGTTCTGGAAGAACGGGCTCTTCCAGACGTCGATCGAGTTCCGAACCGGGAGAGGTCGGAGCGCTCGGTCCGGCGATCGACCCGCGTAACGCGTCTCGCTGGGCTCCCAGAAGATAAAGCTCTTGAGATCGTTGCGGCGTGTCATCTCTTGGTAGATCGAGTCGACGCGGACCCGCCGCTGCGCGACGACGGTGCCTCGCAGGCGATTGAGAAACGCATAGCTCTCGTTCGAACCGAGGATGCGCGGCACATCGACCGGCGACGGCGCCCGCAGCCGCTCGATGTCGACGCGGAGGGCGTCGTCGACGAAGGTCTTGCTGCTGGCGATCACCGGGATGTAGCGCCAGTCGCCCCCAAAGCCGCTTGGGAGGAGACGCGCCTCGTCACCGGAGTTGAGATAGCGACCGGAAACGATTGTGCCGTCGAGGTCCACGAGCCTCGCCTCCTGCTCGGGATCGATCGCCGAGACGAGGAGCGGGAACCAAATCTCGTAGGCTGCGCCGACCGCAAGTGCCGGGTTGAAGTTAGGGTTGGGTTGGTCCGAGCCCTTTCCAGGCGAAAGCCGCGAGAAGAACCACAGCCCGTCGTTGTTGGCGAACGGGCCCTCCTCATACGGGCGGCTGCCATAGAAACTCTTGTTGAAGAGCAGCCGCTCACCGTTCTTGGCGAGCTCCGCCGTCCCTCCGGCTCCGTAGTCGAATACCCCTCTGCGTGTGTAGTAGACGTACTGCGACGGTGCCGGGTAGCGAGATGCGCCCCCCTGAGCGACCCAGCTGAGACGGAGGCGATAGAGCTGAACCGGGTCGCCGTTGAGCTCGTCCGTGACAGGCAGCCGGATCGTGCCGGAGAGCATCACGTAGCCGACATTGGCGACGGGAGCAGCTACGTCCACCCCCTGAATCTGCTTGATCCGCTGGTACTGGGCCAGCGTGATGCCACCGAAGATCCCGCTCAGGTAATTGTCGCGCACGAGGCCGGCCTGCCGCTCGAGCCGGGTGAACGATCCGCGAGGACGAACGAGGATGTCGTAGGCGTTCCGGAAGTTGCTCTCGACCGAGCCACGCACGCGCAAGTCGCTCGTCGTCGCGGCCGACGAGAGCAGCACGAAGCTCACAGAGGCGACGAGCAGCGCGCCGCCAAGCGCGGCCGTGCGCGCTCGCCGGTGGCGAAGCTGTGACTGGAGAAACCTCAGCATGAAGAGGAAGCGATCGGCGTTTCGGCCGAGCGGGTGGACGCCCACCCGCTCGGCTCAACTGACGAGCCGCAGAACTGCATCGACTGCTAGCCGCAAGGACACGTGCTGTTGAAGCAGGTTCCCAGATCCGGCAGGCACTTGCAGCAGTTGTTGCCACAGCCGTCGCAAGTGTATGGCACCGATCCCGGAGGGCACGACGGGCAGCTCGAGTCCTTGCAGCACCGTCCGCTCTGCGCCTTCGCCGAAGCCGGCATGAGAGCGACGCCGAGACCCACCGCGGCGAAAGTTCCGAGGCGGCGGAGGAAGCTGTTGCGACTTGAGCGTCCCTCGTCCGCGATCGTCTGTTCCATCTCTCCTCCTTAGGCGACTTGAACGACTTCGGATCTCATTGGCGTGGCATCACCTCCTTTCTGAAGCGCCCGGATCAACCGCTCAAGGTCAGCTGCAGCTGCCGGGATGAGGGTGTCCACGATCACGCCACCTTCAGCGACCGCGAATGCTTGCGGCGTACCCCCACTTCGGAAAGCCGCAGCGACCGAGCCGTCACGCTCGAAGAGCGTCGTGACCTCCGGCGGCAGCACGAGCTCGCGCGCAGCCGGTGTGTCGTCGAGAATGGCGATGATGGGAATCTCGCTCTGCGCGAGACCGCCGAGCCTGCCCAGCAGATGACGACAGGGGTCGCATCCCGAGTGCAGCAGAACGTACGCCGCTGATGACGCGAAGAGCTCGTCGCTGCCGATGTTGCGACCTGCGACGTCGAAGACTTGGAACGGCTCGATCTGCATCCCGGCGCGTGCGGCGCCGAGGTTGATCTGTCCCGATGTGACAGCGAGCTCGGCTCGCTCAAGGACCGCCGTCACGCGGCGTAGGAAACCGAGCACGATGACCGCGATGGCCGTGACGACCATCCACAGGGAAACGAACGCGGCGATCCACCAGGCGCTCAAACGTGGCTCCCTTCGCCTAACGGGAGTGAGGCGAGCCGCCGCAGGCGAAGGCTGAGTTGCACGAGCGCAAGGCCCGCCAGAGCTGCCGTCGATGCGATGAACAACGCGAGTGCAGCGGAGGCTGACAGGCCGGCGTCGTCGGCGAAGAAGATGGCGTCGAGCGCAAGGGCACGGGGTTCCTGCCAGGCGAGCGTGAGAGCGAGTGCGAGCAGCCCCAGGTTGCGTCCGACGGTCAGCCAGGTGATGCGCTGCGGGGAGACGTGGCTGAAGCAGCCGCAGTCGATCTCGCGGCCTTGCAGCAGCGCGGTAGACACGGCGATCGTGAACACCGCGAGCATGAGAGCAACGAGGCTGGCGACTATTTGCAGACCGAGACCAAAGAGGAGTGCGCCTCCTGCGAGAACCTCCGCAGCAGGAAGCAGTTCTGCGACGGGCTTGACGAGGCCGCGGGGCAGCAGGCGGTACCGCTCGATCGCATCCGCGAACTCGCGCCGGCGCGGAAGCTTCGAAAGCCCGGCGAGCAGAAAGAGACTACCGAGGACGAAGCGAGCGATCAGAGCTGTTGGTTCCGTGACTTTCCCCTCACCGCCGCAGATCGCTACTCGGCGGCAGGATAAATCGTCACAATGTAGAAAGCAAGTGCTTCTCCGAAACATCTGCTCGGAGGAGTTGTCGACGGGTCAGGCGACGGGCGCCGGCGCCCGCTCGAAGACGAGCTCGCCCTCGCGGGCATCCACGCGCACTGTGTCGCCGTCGGAGAACTCCCCCCCGAGCAGCTTCAGCGCGAGCGGGTTCTCGACGAGCCGCT
>CAYGLV010000056.1:0-16279 GCA_964351025.1 uncultured Gaiellales bacterium
GGGCTGGGACGGGGTCGTGCCGGCGCTTCGGCTCACCGACACGGTCAAGCGCGTGCTCGGCGGTCAGGTCGTCGAGACGCTCGCGCGCGACGAGCTCGTCGCGGTCCAGACCCCGCAGGCCTTCCTCGCGCCCGTGTTGCGCGAGGCGTACGCGGGCGATCTGGCGGGCGCGACCGACTGCTCGTCACTCGTCGAGGCCCGCGGGGGGCGTGTGCTGGCCGTCGAGGGCGATCCCCGCCTGCTCAAAATCACCACGCTGGCCGACCTGGAGCTCGTCGAGTCGTGGCTCTGATAGCGCGGGGGAACCCATGGTTCCCCCGCGAGCCCCCTCCTTCGCACCTCGCTCGGTCGATCGCGGGCCACGGCTGCGCCGGGCCGAGCCCGGCTCCGCCGACGTGGCGGGCGCTCTCGGTCTAACCTCACCGGTATGGGGTTGAGGGCCGTCTTCTTCAGCGTCGTCGCGGCCGCGGCGCCATCGCTCGCCGAGCTGGCAGGAGGGCTCGCCGGTGGCTGACCTGCGCATCGGGCTCGGCGTGGATGCCCATGCGCTCGTGGAGGGCGTGCCGCTCGTGCTCGGCGGCGTGGAGCTGGACTTCCCGCGCGGTCTCGCCGGCCACTCGGACGGTGATGTGATCGCACACGCGCTCGTGGATGCCGTGCTGGGTGCCGCGGGCCTCGGCGACATCGGCTCGCTCTTCCCCTCCGAAGACGAGCGCTGGCGCGGCGCCGTCTCGCTCGACCTGCTGCGCGACGCCTACCGGCAGGTGCGCGCCGCGGGCTTCGAGCTCGTGAACGCTGACTGCGTGCTGATCGGCGAGGCGCCGCGGATCGCGCCGCACCGCGAGGAGATGCGACGGCGGCTCGCCGGGGCGATGGGCGTCGAGCCGGACACCGTGAACGTGCGCGCGACGACGACCGACGGCCTCGGCTTCACGGGCCGCGGCGAGGGCCTCGCCGCCCAGGCAGTGGCACTGCTGCGTCGCGCAGCCGGCTAGGCGCGCGCGCGGCCGGCGGGCAGTGTGAAGCAGACGCGGGCGCCGCCTCCCGGGGGGCTCTCCGCCCAGATGTGGCCGCCGTGGGCCTCGACCAGGCCGCGCGCGATCGCCAGCCCGAGCCCGGCGCCTCGCGACGAGCGTGCCCTGTCCCCGCGCCAGAAGCGCTCGAACATCCGCTGCTGAGACTCGGCCGAGAGGCCCTCTCCCGAGTCCTCGACGGTCACCTGCACCTCGCCCGGGCGCGGCTCGACGAGAACGGCGACCGAGCCGTCCGAGGGCGTATGCCTGAGCGCGTTCGTGAGCAGGTTGAAGAGCACGCGCTCGACCTTGTCCGGCGCGAAGTGGGCGGTGGCGGAGCCGTCGACGCGGGCCACCAGGCTGACGTGGCGGGCGCGTGCCTCCGCTTCGAGGCCTCGCAGGCACGAGGCGACGACGTCCTCCAGCGGTCCCTCGCGCAGCTCGAGCGTGAGTGCGCCGGAGTCGATGCGGGCGAGCTCGAAGAGATCGTCCACGAGCGTGGCCAGCACGCCCACTTGCTCACGCAGCGCGGGCAGGTACTGCTCGGGCTCGGCGAGCCCGTCCTCGAGCGCCTCGAGCATCGCCTGCATGTTGGCGAGCGGCGTGCGGAGGTCGTGGCTTGCCCAGGCGACCAGCTCGCGGCGGGCGTCGAACAGGCGCTCGACGTTGGCCGCCATCTCGTTGAAGGAGCGGGCGAGGTCGGCAAGCTCTGCTGGGCCCTCCTCGGGCGCCCGGGCCTGCAGGTCGCCCTGCGCGAACGAGAGCGAGGCTACGCGCACGCGCTCGAGCGAGTTCGCGATCGAGCGCGCGAGGAGCAGACCGGCGCCGATCGCGACCGAGGCCGAGGCCGCGGTGACGGCGAGGATCTTCACGTCGTCGCCCATGTGGAACATCACCCAGCCCGAGAGCAGCACGGCCGTGAGTGGGAGGACGACTGCAAGCGCGGCGAGCCCGGCGAGCTGGAGCCGGACAGTCGGCAGCGCGCGTAGCGCGAGTGCCGCTGCCAGCCCCGCGACGAGGGTTGCGGCCGCGACGATGAGGGCTGTGACGATCACGGGGTGAGCCGGTAGCCGACGCCCCAGACCGTTTGCAGAAGCTGCGGCTGCGACGGACGATCCTCGATCTTTTCGCGCAGCCGACGCACATGGACGGTGACCGTGCCGGTGTCGAGCGCCGCCTCGTAGCCCCAGACGCGAAGCATGAGCTGGTCTCGCGAGAAGACTTTGCGGGGGTGCCGAGCGAGGAACCAGAGCAGGTCGAACTCCTTGGCGGTCAGCTGCAGCGTCCGGCCTGCCTTTGTCACCTCGCGTGTCTCGGCGTCGAGCTCGATGTCGCCGAACGACAGCCGCTCTCCCACCTGGGGCGGCGGCGACGTGCGCCGGAGGACGGTGCGCACGCGGGCGGCGAGCTCTCGTGGCGAGAACGGCTTCGTCACGTAGTCGTCGGCGCCAAGCTCGAGCCCCACGATCCGGTCGGCCTCCTCGCCGCGGGCGGTGAGCATGATCACCGGCACGTCGGAGCTCGAGCGGATCCAGCGGCAGAGCTCGAGCCCGTCGGTGCCTGGCAGCATCACGTCGAGGACGATGAGGTCGGGCCGGTTGTGCTCGAGCAGGCGGCGGGCCTGGTCGCCGTCGTCGGCTTCGAGCGTGCGGTAGCCCTCCCGCTCGAGGTAGCGGACGACGACCTCGCGCACGATCGCTTCGTCGTCGACGATGAGAACAGTGGTCACGGCTCCATTGTGGCGCTCTTCACCTTGCGAAAGCGTTAACTCGCGCCCGTTCGCCTTCTCCTAAGGCTCTCGTAAGGGCGGCGCAACATCCTCCGCCTAGCCTCGGTCGCGCCAACTGCAAGCAGCGATCCAGGAGGAAACATGCTCAAGAAGCTCGTCGTGCTCACGGTGCTCGCGGCCGCACTCGCCGCGCCCGTACTCGCCGCTCCCAGCGACAACACCGTCCGTCACTTCGCCCAGAACCAGACGCTCGGCTTCTACAGGGGGCAGTCGGTCGAGTACCTCGACCTCGGCGCCGTCAAGCTGAAGTCCGGCAACAAGCTCGCGGACATCTGGGCTGTCACGAACGGTGCCGACGGCCAGCGCAACATCATCGATACGGTGCCGGGGCGCAAGGACTACTCGCCGCTCTGGGACGTCAACCTCGTGACCTGGAAGGACGGCGCGACCCCGCGCGTGCTGCGCTCGGCCGCCGCGGTGAAGAAGGCACTCGCCGCCGGCGAGGTCACGATCAAGGAGCCGGGCGTCGTCGTCAACTGCCCGGTGCTCTAGACGGGCAGGGCGACGAGCTCCCCCTCGATGCGAACGAGGCCGTCGCGGGCAAGCGCCGCGACGGCCTCGGCGTCGAGGCCGGCGAGCCGGCACGGCGCCGCGGCGACGAGGCGGAGCGTCGCGGCGCGCCGCTGGCGAAACGAGCCTTCGAACGGGCCCTGCTTGCGCAGGGGCTCGTAGCGGCGCCCACGCGAGGGGCAGGACTCCGCGAGCGGACAGGCGTCGCAGCGCGGCACGCGAGCGAGGCAGACCGTCGCGCCGAGGTCCATCAGCGCCTGCGCAGCCTCGGGGCCGAACACGTGACCCGTCCGCTCCTGCACACGTGCCACGTTGACGTCCACCGGCAGCACGGGCTCGCCGAATGCGAAGTTGCGGAGCGCGGCGGCCGTGTACGGGCCGACACCGGGGAGCCCGGTGAGGTCGGCCGGCCAGCCGTGCTCGGCGACGAGGCGGGCGGCCCGGTGGAGGTTGAGCCCGCGCCTGTTGTAGCCGAGCCCCTGCCAGGCGCGGATCACGTCGGCCGGCGAGGCGGCGGCGAGGGCCGCGACCGTCGGCCAGCGGTCGAGCCAGGCGACGTAGCGCGGCAGCACGCGCTCGACTTGTGTCTGTTGTAGCATGACCTCGGAGACGAGGATCGCGTACGGATCGCTTGTGCGGCGCCACGGCAGCTCGCGCCCCTCGCGCACAAACCAGGCGAGCAACGCCTCGTCGAGTGTCACGAATCCGACCCTAGCCGAGGCACAAGCGCCATGGACTACTCAGATCTCACCGCGCTCTATGTCAATTGCACGCTCAAGCCCTCGCCCGAGCGCTCGCACACGCAGGGGCTGATCGACCTCTCGGCGGCGATCATGGAGAAACAGGGCGTGCGCGTCGACCTCGTGCGTGCAGTCGACCTCGAGCTCGCTCCCGGCGTTTGGCCGGACATGGCCGAGCACGGGGCCCAGCGTGACGACTGGCCCGCGCTCTACGAGACCGTGCGGGCCGCCGACATCCTCGTCGTCTGCTCTCCGATCTGGCTCGGCGAGAAGTCGTCGGTCTGCACGCGGCTGATCGAGCGGCTGTACGGCAACTCGAGCCTGCTGAGCGAGGCGGGCCAGTACGCGTACTACGGCAAGGTCGGCGGCTGCCTCATCACCGGCAGCGAGGACGGCGTCAAGCACTGCGCGATGAACATCCTCTACTCGCTCCAGCACCTCGGCTACACGATCCCCCCGCAGGCGGACGCCGGCTGGATCGGGGAGGCCGGGCCGGGGCCCTCGTACCTCGACCCGGGCTCGGGCGGGCCCGAGAACGACTTCACGAACCGGAACGCGACGTTCATGACCTGGAACCTGCTCCACCTCGCCCGGCTGCTGAAGGACGTGGGCGGCATCCCGGCACACGGCAATCAGCGTTCGCTCTGGGACGCCGGCTGCCGCTTCGACTTCCCGAATCCCGAGTACCGCTGATCAGCGGGGAGGCGGGCGGGGCGCGGAGGGACCGAGCCTAGTTGAGCACGCACTGGCCGCCGGGGCCGGCGAGCTCGCGCTGGAGCGCGTTCAGCTCGAGCTCGCGCGCGGCGTGCTCGGGGTTCTCCTTGTCGAAGGCCGGCAGGCCGGCCCCTTCCCAGTACACGGTCGGGGTCACGCCCGGTCCGATCGCCGAGATCCGGTAGCGCTCGCCGTGGCCCATCGGGCGCTCGCCGGCGGGATAGCCTGCGTAGGGCGGATGGGTGTAGAAGCCGTAGCAGAAGGCACCCGACGGCTTCTGGGCGAGGAATGAGTTCTCGCGCTTCCAGCCGGCGCCGTAGGCCGAGTTGAGCGTGTCCAGGAAGACGTTGCGCCCGAAGCTGTCGAGGGGCACCCCCGCGGAGGTCGACGCGAAGCCGTGCACGGGCGCCCCGAGATAGGTGAGGCGGCCGAAGATGTGGTGGAAGCGCTTGGAGTAGATCCAGTCCGTATAGGCCTCGATCACCGGCAGTGGCCCCGTCCAGTGCGAGAGGTGCAGCTCCCAGACGCTCTGGGTCGCCTTCCAGGGCGTGAGGCCGAGGTTCGGCAGCGCCCGCTGCCAGCGCTGGAGCGCCCAGTACGAGCCGTCCGGAGCCTTGCAGGCGGTGACCACCCAGGCGAGCTCGGGTCCGTCGTAGGGGCGGCAGGCGTTCTTGAACGTCGTCGCGTAGCCGAGCTTGCGGTACTTGCCCCAGCCGCCGGCGTAGTCGATCTTGAATGCGACCTGCGCCCGCGCACTCGTCGGGGCGATCGCGTTGACGGCGCCCCAGACGAGCACCTGCTTTCTCTTGCCGGCCGCCTTGTAGCCGACCAGGGCCTCGCCCTTGGTGTTGACCTTGAGCGTCGGGGCGACGACGTTGCGGCCGAGGATCTCGCTCGCCGCGGCGCCGCCGGCGCCGAGCAGCGCCAGGGTGAGCAGAGCGGTGAGGGGAGCGAGGAGTCTCATACCGAGGCGAAGGGAGAACGACGCGCAGGCGCGCACGGGCGCTCTCTCCCCTCCTCGGGGTATCGGCAGAACGCGAGCGAGGATGAGGAGATTCGGTGGCCGGCCCTCGCGCCGAACCAGGTCAGGAGCTGCTCGTCCAGCTCAGGCGTCGCGGAGCCGCTCCCTGATCGCGTCGGAGAGCGGGACGCTCGCGCCCCGCTCGTAGTCGTAGCCGACGAGGACGCTCTTCGCCTCGGCGACGAGGCGCCCGCCCGCGCGGATCTCATGCTCCAGGTCGAAGCTCTTCTCTCCGATCCGCGCGCAGCGAGAGAGGATCGTGACCTTCTCGCCCACGCGCAGTTCGGAGCGGAAGTCGATCTCCACGCGTGCGAGGATGAACGGGGCGAGGCCGCCGAGGACGCCGATCCGCGCCTCCTCGAGGAACGTCGAGTACACCGCGTTGTTGACGTGACCCATCGCGTCGCAGTCGCGGAAGCGAACGCGCTCGTGGTGGGCGAACGGGAACGCCGTCACAAGACCGACCCTAGCCGAGACGGAGGCGGTCTGGACCGCTGACCTAGACTGCCACTGTGACTGTTCGCGTCCGCTTTGCGCCGAGCCCGACCGGCTCGCTCCACCTCGGCAGCGCCCTCTCGGCGACGGCGAACCGCCGTGCCGGCGACTGGCTGCTGCTGCGGATCGACGACACCGACCCGGCGCGGAATCTGGCGGGCGGGGAGGAGGCGATCGTCGCCGACCTCGCGTGGCTCGGCATCGGCTGGGACGAGGGGCCGGTGCGCCAGAGCGAGCGCGTGCAGCGGCACCGCGAGGCGGCGCTCGCAGTCGGCGAGCCCGACGGCGAGGGCGCCATTCGTTACGGCCGTCTGACGCTCGTCCGCCCCGACGGCCGCCCGACCTACCACCTTGCAAGCGTCGTCGACGACATCGACTTCCGGATCACGCGGGTGATCCGCGGCGCCGACCACCGCGACAACTCGGCCGTCCAGCAGGAGCTCGCCCGCGCGCTCGGTGCCGAGCCGCCGGAGTACGTCCACCACGGCCTGCTGCTCGGCGAGGACGGCAAGAAGCTGTCCAAGCGCCACGGCGCCTCCTCGCTCGTCGACCTGCGCGAGGCGGGGACCCCCGCCGAGGCGGCGCGCGCGTATCTCGAGGAGCTCGACCTGCCGGCACACGATGTTCACCTCGACGCCGGCCGCATTCGCCGCCTCGCGATCGAAGCGATCGCGGCCCTGCCCGACGAAGAGCTTGCTGAGCGCGCCGGCGCGCCGGTCGCGCTGGCGCGGGCGCTGCGGGGGGCGCGTGACCTGAACGAGGCACGCTCGATCGCCGCGGCCATCCTCGAGCCGGAGCCCGTGCAGCTGCCGGAGGAGGCGCGCCCGACGCTCGAGCGCTTCGCCGAGTTGCGTGAGCGGGGAGTCGGTGCCCTCGACGAGGTCGGGGCGAAGGAGATCTTGCGGGAGCTGAAGGCGGTCGGCGGCGACCTCAAGGCATTGCGCCTTGCGCTGACCGGCGCCGAGCGCGGGCCGGAGCTCTGGACGGTGGTCGCGGCGCTGCCGCTGGACGAGGCGTTGAGGAGGGCCCGTGCGGCTCTATAGCACCTGGCACCGGACGCTCGTCGACCTGTCCTCGCCGCCCCACCGCGTCGGCATATACACCTGCGGCCCGACTGTCTACCAGCGCATCCACGTCGGCAACGCGCGCCCATTCGTCCTCTCGATGTGGCTCAAGCGCTGGCTCGAGCAGCGCGACTACGAGGTGCTGCTCGTCGAGAACATCACCGACGTCAACGACAAGATCTACGACGCCGCTCCCGGGGACTCGGCGCGTCTCGCCGCGGAGGCGAGCGCCTGGTACATCGAGGACACGAGCCTGCTCGGCCTCGGCCGCCCCGACGTCGAGCCGAAGGCGACCGAGACGATCCCCGAGATCGTCTCCCTGATCGCCGAGCTCGTCGCGAGCGGCCACGCCTACGCGATCGACGGGGACGTCTACTTTCGCGTCGCAAGCTTCGCTGAGTACGGCGGCCTCTCCGGCCAGAAGCCCGACCAGATGCGGGACGACGAGCCGAACCCGCGCAAGGAGGACACACGCGACTTCGCGCTCTGGAAGGGAGGGAAGCCGGGCGAGGACACGGCGTGGGAGTCGCCCTGGGGCCGCGGCCGCCCGGGTTGGCACATCGAGTGCTCGGCGATGGCCGAGAAGTACCTCGGCCCGAGCTTCGACATCCACATGGGAGGGCTCGACCTCGTCTTCCCGCATCACGAGAACGAGATCGCCCAGTCGCGCGCCGCCGGGCGCGAGTTCGCGCGCATCTGGATGCACAACGGGATGCTCGAGTTCACCGGCGAGAAGATGTCCAAGTCGGTCGGCAACGTCGTCACGCTGCGCGACGCCGTCCAGGAATGGGGGCGGGAGGCGCTGCTGCTGTTCTTCCTGACCGGCCACTGGCGCAAGCCGCTCGACTTCTCGGGGGAGACGATGGCGCAGGCCAAGGCGCAGTGGACGACGTTCCTGGACGCGAACACCCAGGCCGCCGAGCGCACCCACGACGGCCCGAGCTGGGACGAGTTCGTCGCCGTGCTCGACGATGACTTCAACACGCCCGCTGCGCTCGCGGTGATGCACGAGTGGCGGCGGGCACGGAACCTCGACCTGCTCGGGGACGCCCTGCAGCTCTTCGGTCTTGCGTTCGCGGTGAGCGAGGCTCCGGCCGCGGTCGAACAGCTTGCCCGCCGGAGGGTGGAGGCGCGTGCCAAGGGCGACTACGCCGAGGCCGATCGCCTGAGGGCCGAGCTCGATGCTGCGGGGTGGGAAGTGCGGGACGAGTCCAGCGGCTATCGGCTCGTGCCGAAGCGATGAGCCGCGAGCAGGTCTACGGGCGCCGCGCGGTGCGCGAGGCGCTGCGCGGCCGGCGCGCCGTGCTCGAGCTCTGGGCGAGCCAGCGGGCGCTCGAATCAGAGCTGTGGCTGCTCGATCTGAAGCCTCGACCTCAGGTCAAGCCTGAACGAGAGATCGGAGAGGCGGCGGAGACGCGCGACCACCAGGGAGTGCTTGCGTGGTGCGAGCCGTACCCGTATGCGGATGCGTGGGAGCTCGCTGCCGCCGAGCGGCCGCTGCTCGTCTGCCTCGACCAGGTGACCGACCCGCACAACCTTGGCGCAGTCTGCCGCAGCGCCGACGGTGCGGGTGCGACGGGCGTGATCGTGCCCGCGCACGGCTCGGCACGCGTGACCGCCGCCGTCTGCCGGGCCTCGGCCGGCGCCGTCGAGCACCTGCCGGTCGCGGTCGTCCCGAACCTCGCCCGCTACCTGCAGGAGATCAAGGGCGCCGACCTCTGGGTCTACTCGACGGCTGCCGACGCGCCGCAGACGATGTGGCAGGCCGATCTCTCCGGCGGGCTCGCTCTCGTCTTCGGCGCCGAGGGCAAGGGCGTACGGCCGCTCGTTCGACGCATGTGCGACGGAGCCGTCTCGATCCCGCTCGCGGGGCACATCGAGTCGCTCAACGTCAGTGTGGCTGCGGCCTTGCTCCTGTACGAAGCCCGGCGGCAACGGGGGTAGGCGGATGGCGGATCCGACCCTCTACCTCTTTGACGGCTACAACCTCCTGCACGCGGGCGGCTTCGCGGACGTCCGCGAGTTGACCGACACGCTCGCGAGCTTCGTCGCGACGCACGGCGCGCGCGGGATCGTCGTCTTCGACGGGGCCGGCGAGGAGCGCGAGCTGGGCGGGCTCTCCGTGCGCTACGCACTGGATGCCGACACGCTGCTCGAGCGACTCGCGGCCGAGCACCGCGCGCGCGAGCGCGTGTGCCTCGTCTCCTCCGACACCGCCGTCCGCGGCACCTCCGGGATCGAGGTGCACAAGGTCTCGTCGCCGAACTTCGTTCGTGACGAGCTCGGAGCCGTCCAGCACAGCGAAGAGACGCGGTCGCAGCTGCGCGACCGGCTCGATCCCGAGACCCGCGAGCGACTCGAGCGGCTGCGGCGCGGAGAGTAGGGCGAACGTATGTTCTTAGCACAATGAGATTATTGCAAGGGGCTTGTAACTAGCGGACGGCGCTGCTATCTTCTCCCTCAACTTAAGGGTGAGACTTGAGCGGTCGAACGAAGCGGCCGCCCCGAATTGCCCAGAAGACACGGGGAGCCCGCCGACATGACCGTTCGCACCGCCACCGCAGAGCAGCTGGCCGCCAAGCAGGTTCAGAAGCAGCAGCGAGAGCTCGAGGACATGCAGCTCGTCCTGAAGGCACGGAACGGCAGCCAGGTCGCGCTCGACGGATTGATGCGTCGCTACGCCGGCTTCGTGCGGCTGAAGGCGAGCTCGTACTTCCTCGCCGGCGGCGAGTCCGACGACCTGATCCAGGAAGGGATGATCGGGCTCTACAAGGCGGTGCGCGATTTTCGCACCGACAAGGAGACGTCGTTTCGCAGCTTCGCCGAGCTCTGCGTGACGCGTCAGATCATCACGGCGATCAAGACTGCGACCCGCTACAAGCACTCCCCGCTCAACACGTACGTCTCGTTCAGCCACACGCCTGCCGGCCAGGACTCCGACGGCGAGTGCACGCTCGGTGACGCCCTGCCGGGGCCGGGGGTCAACGACCCGGCCGTCTGCGTGATCTCGACCGAGGAGTTGCAGAGCCTCGTCTTCACGCTCGGCACGGGCCTCTCGTCGCTCGAGTCCGACGCGCTGCGGTGCTACCTGGAGGGCCTCTCCTACGAGCAGATGGCCGAAGAGCTCGGCTGCGACACGAAGACGATCGACAACGCCCTCCAGCGCGTGAAGCGCAAGATCATCACGCACCAGAAGTCGCGCGAAGTCCTGAGCTGACGTCGGCCGGCTCGCCTACCATGGGCTGAGTGCCGGAGTAGCTCAGCTGGTAGAGCAACGGTTTTGTAAACCGTGGGTCGTGGGTTCGAGTCCCGCCTCCGGCTTTGGTCTGCTAGCCGTGTGCGCGCTCCTCGGAAACGTCGCGCGCCGCCAGCGCTTGCTTCGCCTTCAGCGCGAGCCACAGCTCCATCCGCTGCTGAGGATCGTCGGGATGACGGCCGGACTGTTTGCGCAACGCGTCCATCCGGTAGCGCAGCGTGTGCCTGTGGATGCCGAGCCGGTCGGCCGCCTCGCTCCAGCGGCAGCCGGTGTCGAGCAGCGCGGCGAGCGACTCGAGCAGCCACCCGCTCTGAGCCGCCGGCCCGAGCACCCGGTCCACGAAGGCCTCGAGGGCCGCACCCGGCAGTGAGAGCAGCAGCTCGAGCGCGCCGAGGTCTTGATAGGACGCGACGGGCCCTGCAACGGCGTCGAGCGCCGCGCGTGCCTCCAGGAGGCTGCGGCCGAGGCCTCGCCCGGTCGACGGGCGTCCGACCCCCACCCGTGTTCCGGGCGCTGCGTCCACCACGTCCCTCGCGGCCGCGAGTGTGTCGTCCGCGCTCTCCGTGGCCACGAGGAAGGCGGCGCGGTCGCGCCGCGCCGTCGAGACGTACGGCTCCCCGCGCGCGTCGAGCACGCCGGCGACGATGAGCCGGGTGCCTTCGGGGGAGCTCGTGTCGGGGCCGACTGCGAGCAGGGCCGCGTAGGGACGTTGCGGCTCGAGCCCGAAGGCGGCGATCCGCCGGGCCACCTCCCGCTCGTCGAGGCGGTTGTGCTCGAGATCCTCGAGGAGGTCGCCCGCGAGCCGGAGCTCGGCAGCCGATACCGCGCGCCGGCGCGACAGCTCGAAGGAGAGAGCGGTCTGGCCGTGGTGGAGGACGAGCAGGTCGTACTCCCCGAACTCGCCGCCGGGTCGCGCTGCCGTCAGAGTCGCCGTCTCGCCGCCGGTGCCGACCGGCAGCTCGAGCCCACCCTCGAGCGAGACGCGGCGCGGGCCGGCCCGCTCTCCGACGACGCGGCCGCTCTCGTCCACGAGCGCGAGCGAGCAGCCGAGGTGGTCGGCCAGGATGCCGAGCAGGGCCTGCACGCCGCGTCCGGCGAGCACGGCTGCGGCGAGCCGCTCGTGCACTGTCAGCGCCCGCGTGACGCGTGCGAGCTCGTCGTTTGCGAGGTGGGTCGCGGCCGCTTTCGTGATCGCAATGAACGGCACCTCGTAGGGCACGGTCAGGACGGGGAAGCCGAGCCCGTTTGCCTCAGCGACGAGCGCCGGAGGGACCTCGGGGTAACCGAAACCCACGCCGAACGCAAGGCCGGCGAGGCCGTGCCCGGCGAGCCGGCGCACATAGCTGCGCTGGCTGCGCGATCCCTCGCCGACCCCGAGGCCGGTCATGACCAGCAGCTCGCCGCCCTCGAGCCACGGAGTGGGATCGGCGAGCTCCGAGACGTGAACCCAGCGCACGTCGTTGCCGAGCCCTTCTGCCCCGGCGGCGACGCCGAGCTGAAGCCCCGGCAGCTCGGCGATGTCGCGGACGGTCAGCATCGTTCCCTCGCGGCCCCTTTGGACGTCCGGGCCAGGACGCTACCCCGTCGCTCGGGCGAAGCGCAAGAGCGGAGGTATCGCATGGCTCGCCCATCGTGTTCGCCTGGGCGCGAATCGCGGTTCTCCTCGGGGGGCCAGGCGGCTGAACGGTCGATCGAGAAACACTAGGCTGGGTCTGTGAGCGGCCCGCGAGATGTCGGGGATCGAGGCGCCGACGATCTCTCCGCCGCCGGGGAGGGCGACGGCGGCTCCCAGGACAGGATCGAGCGCGCGAGGCGGCGCGAGCTCGCAGCTTCGCGCACCCTTCACGAGCGGATCAGAAGCAGTGAAGAGGCCTACACGCGGGCGGCGCGGGCGCTTGCTGCCCTTGACGCAGCCGTCGAGGGCACCCGAGCGCTGCTGCGTCGAATGGGCTATCTCGGAGAGTAGGCGCGACTGCACGTGCCCCGCCCCTAGACCGCGAATTCGAGGCTCGACCCGGAGAAGCCCGCGACCGGTTTTCGGGAAAATCCGCATGCCAGACGAAAAGCTTCCGCCCATCATGGTGCGCGTGAGCAAAGCGACACGACGTCTCCGTCTGCGGTTTCCGTTTCCGTGAGTGGCCTGCGAGCCGCTGCGGAGGTACGAGCTGACGGTTTCCCCGTCGCTTCCGAGCCCAACGCCGGCTCCCAGGACAGGATCGAGCGCGCGAGGCGGCGCGAGCTCGCAGCGTCGCGCACGCTCCACGAGCTGATCAGAAGCAGTGAGGAGCTCCACGCGCAGGCGGCGCGTGCGGTCGCCGTACTCGATGCCTCCGTCGCGGCCACATGTGCGATGCTCCGCCGGATGGGCTACCTCGACGACGGGGGCTCGAGCCTCGCTGGTCCCGCGGGGCGACCCGAACCGGCGCTGGAGACGCACGTGTGCGACGACCCGGCGAGGCGGGGATCTCCCGTGTCGGCCGCCCAGACGTCCGGTGTGACCGGCCTCGCGACCCCTGCCGGCGGCCGCTGACCGAGTCCGGGACTTACCGACATGGCTACCAAGGACGTCATCTTCACGCTCTTCCTCATGCTCGGCGCGGGCCTCGCGACGGAGCTCGCGGCCGGGGTGCTGCGGATCCCGAAGATGCTGCTCCTGCTCGGCGCGGGCGCGCTGCTCGGGCCTGCCGTCCTCGGCCAGATCGACGTGCCGCTCGACGCGACGGGCATTCAGGTCCTGCTCACGCTCGGCGTCTCGGTCATCCTCTTCCACGGCGGTCTGCAGCTCCATGCGCACGTGCTCAAGCCCGTCGCCGTCGGCCTCAGCCTCCTGGTCCTCCCCGGGATGATCCTGACCGCGCTCGTCACCGGGCTCGTCGCGTCTGCGGTATTCGGCCTGCCGTTCTGGTCAGGACTGCTGATCGGAGCCGTGCTCGCGCCGACCGACCCCGCGATCCTGATCCCGCTCTTCGAGCGGATGCGCATCAAGCCGAAGCTCTCGCAGACGATCGTCGCGGAGTCGGCGCTCAACGACCCGACCGGCGCCGTGCTTGCGCTCGCGATCGCCGGCATCATTCTCAGCGGCCACGTCTCGCTGACGCACACGGCGTGGAGCTTCGTCGAAGACCTCGGGATCTCGACCGGCCTCGGGATCCTCTTCGGGCTCCTCAGCGCGGTCGCCGTCTCGAAGCGCTGGGCCGGCATCTGGGGCGAGCCGGTGTCGATCGTGATGATGGCCGTCGGCGTCGGCGGCTACTTCTCGATCGACTTTGCCGGCGGTAGCGGCTACCTCGGTGCCTTCATCGCGGGGCTGATCGTCGGGAACATGGACATCTTCCGCCTCGGTATGGATCCGGAGAACGAGCGCGACCTCCGCACGTTCGTCGGGATCGGATCCGACGTGGTCGTGATGCTCGTCTTCATCACCGTCGGCGCGAACCTCCCCTGGAGCGACATGCGCGAGAATGTCCTCCCCGCCCTCGCCGTGGTCGCGACACTGCTCTTCGTGGCGCGGCCGCTCACCATCGCTGCCTGCCTGCTCCCCGATCGGCGCGGCCGCTGGTCGCGCAACGAGCTCCTCTTCCTCGCCTGGACGCGCGAGACCGGTGTCGTGCCGGCGGCGCTCGCGGGCATCATCGTCGCGATGGGCGTGCCAGACGCCTCGCTCGTCGTGACGACGGTGGCGATCGCGATAGTCGTCACGCTCACCCTCCAGTCGTCGACGAAGCCCTGGCTCGCGCGCCGTCTCGGCCTGCTCGAGACCGCCGCTCCGCCCTCCGAGGCGGGTGCGGCCACGCCGGAGACCGCGCCGGCGGGAGACGCGTCGCTCGCATTCTCAATCCCCGGTGTCGCACTCGAATAGGAGGAGGTATCGGCGATTCGTGCTTCGACCAGTTGTCTGCCGTGTGCTGAGGCTCGTGTGAATCGTGTCTCGGGCGTTGACCGCCGCTTGCGGAGTCATACTCCCGACGGGCGTCTCGGTGTCGGCATCGTTGTGAAATCGACAAGGAGAGAGGAAGGGGCGTGGTCATGACTGGACTTGTGGGTGCAGCCGCAGCGAGTACGGGAATCGTCGTAGGCGTTCTCGGCTTCCTGTGCATCACACTTGCGATCGGAATCGGCACGGTGAAGTTCGTGCAGGGGAGTAGCCGTAGGTACATCGTCGCCGGGAAGAGCTTGCCGCTCTTCTTCGTCGGGACGATGCTCTCCGCGCAGGCGATCGACGGCAACTCGTCGCTCGGAGCCATCGGGCTCATCTACGACTTCGGCTTCTGGGCCGGGGCCACGGTCCCGATCGGCCTTGCCGTCTGCCTCCTGCTGACAGGAATGGTGTTCGGCAGGAGGCTGAACAAGATGTCGCTGCTGACGCTGCCGGACTTCTACTACCGGCGCTACGGCAACGCGGTGGAGGGCATCTCGGGCATCCTGATGATGATCAGCTTCATCGTGCTCGTGGCCGGCAACTTCGCCGCCTCCGGCTTCATCCTGGAGCGGGTGCTCGGGATCAACTTCGTCTGGGGCATGATTCTCGCGGCGGGGATCGTGCTGACCTACACGGCCTTCGGCGGCCTCTTCTCGTGCGCGTACACCGACATCTTCCAGATCTACATCGCGGTGTTCGCGTTCTGGGCCGCCTTCATCTACTTCGCAAGCGGCTGGGGCCCAGGCTCCTTCGGCGAGTTCACCGACGCCGTTCCTGGGAACTACCTCGACTTCTCGGGCCTCTACAGCAAGGACAACGGGGCGCTGATCAACTGGGCGACCATTCTCGCCCTCGGCCTCGGAGACCTGGTGGCGCTCGACTTCATGGAGCGCGTGTTCTCGGCCAGAGACGGCAAGACGGCCTCGCGCGGAGCGTACTGGGGGGCCGCCGTGACCCTCATCACCGTCATTCCCGTGGCCTTCCTCGGCATCTTCGCGGTCACGCTCGTTCCGGACATCGGCAACTCGTTCCTCGCCTATCCGGAGATCGCGATCCACCACGTGCCGACCTGGCTCGGCATTCTCATGCTCGCGGGGGTGCTCGGCGCGTCGATGTCGACCGCAAACGGCGGAATCCTTGCGATCTCCGCCGTCATCTCGAGGAACCTGATCCAGCGAGACATCATGACCCGGATGCTGAACCGCAAAGGCATGGGGAACTCGGCGCTCCTGCTGGCCACGCGCATAATCCTCGTTCCGGTCGTGGGAGGCGCCCTCGTGCTCGCCTGGCAGAGCCCGCAGCCGGGCAAATACCTGGTGCTGGCCTTCGACATCGTGTTCGCCGGCGCCCTCGTTCCGCTCGTATTCGGGCTGTTCTGGAGCAAGGCGAACACGCCGGCGGCCCTGGTGTCGCTGTTCGTAGGCTCGGGACTGCGGCTGGTCGGCTACTTCTGGGCCAACTCGATCTTCTTCTCGCCGTCGGAGAACGCCCTCTCCTACGCGGGGATCGAGTCGATGATCCCGCCGCTCATCTCGCTCGTCCTGTTCGTCGCGGTCGCCCTGGCAACGCAGAAGAAGTACCCGGGCTACCTGCTGCACGGCGTCGTGGACTACGTCCCGCCGGAGGACGACGTCGTGAACGGTGTGGACCTCAGGGGCTACACGCCGCCGTCGGCTCCGCCCACGGCAGCTCGGGCCTAACGGCCTGATCTCGGACAATGGGCGCGCAGGGCCTCGGGGAGCTCCCCGAGGCCCTGCG
>CAYGLV010000057.1:0-15584 GCA_964351025.1 uncultured Gaiellales bacterium
AGTACCTGACCAACGCCGACGAGCTGCAGATCAAGATGGCCCAGGGCGCCAAGCCCGGCGAGGGCGGGCAGCTGCCGGGTCACAAGGTGGACAGCTACATCGCGAGCGTTCGCCTGACGACGCCGGGCGTCGGCCTGATCTCGCCTCCGCCGCATCACGACATCTACTCGATCGAGGACTTGAAGCAGTTGATCTACGACCTCCGCTGCGCCAACCCAGAGGCGCGGATCTCGGTGAAGCTCGTCGCCGAGGTCGGCGTCGGCACGGTCGCCGCCGGGGTCGCCAAGGCGAACTCCGACCTTGTGCTCATCTCCGGCCACGACGGCGGCACGGGCGCGTCGCCGCTCTCCTCGATCCTGTTCGCCGGCATCCCGTGGGAGATCGGCCTCGCCGAGACACAGCAGACCCTCGTGCTCAACAACCTGCGCTCGCGCATCTGGGTGCAGACCGACGGGCAGCTGAAAACGGGTCGGGACGTCGTGATCGCCGCCCTGCTCGGCGCCGACGAGATGGGCTTCGGCACCGCGCCGCTGATCGCAACGGGCTGCGTGATGATGCGCGCCTGCCATCTCAACACGTGCCCGGTCGGCATCGCGACGCAGGACCCAGAGCTGCGCCGCCGCTTCAAGGGCCAGCCCGAGCACGTCACGAACTTCTTCTTCTTCGTCGCCGAGGAGGTGCGCCGGATCATGGCGCGCCTCGGTGTGGCGAAGTTCGAGGATCTGATCGGCCGCGTCGACCTCCTCGAGGCCGACGAGGCGATCGGCCAGTGGAGGGCGCGAGGCGTCGACCTCTCCAAGATCCTGCGGCTGCCGGACGCGCCGGAGGGCTCCCCGCTGCGCCGCCTGGTGCAGCAGGAGTCGCCACTGCAGGGCGCACTCGACTGGGAGCTGATCGAGACGGCCGCGGACGCGATCGAGCACGGCAGGCCGGTGGCCGGCGAGTTCGAGATCCGGAACACGAACCGCACCGTGGGCGGCCTGCTCTCGCACCACGTGACGAAGGTGCACGGCGCCGAGGGCCTCCGCCCCGCGACGATCCGCTTCACGTTCCGCGGCTCGGCCGGACAGTCGTTCGGCGCCTGGCTGGCGCCCGGGATCGAGCTGCTCCTGCTCGGCGACGCCAACGACTACACGGGCAAGGGCCTCTCCGGCGGGCTGATCGCCGTCCGCCCGCCCGAAGCGGTTACCTTCGCCGCGGAGGACAACGTCCTCGTCGGGAACACCGTCCTCTACGGCGCGACCCGAGGCAGAGCGTTCTTCCGCGGCCTTGCCGGCGAGCGCTTCGCGGTTCGCAACTCCGGAGCGGACGCCGTCGTCGAGGGGGTCGGCGACCACGGCTGTGAGTACATGACCGGCGGACGTGTCGTCGTGCTCGGCCGTACCGGGCGCAACTTCGCCGCCGGCATGAGCGGGGGCATCGCCTATGTGCTCGACGAGGACGGGTCGTTCGGGACACGGTGCAACATGGAGTCGGTCGGCTTCGACACGCTCGAGGAGGACGACGTCGAGACTCTCCGCGCGCTGATCGAGGAGCACCTCAGCCGCACCTCCTCTCCGGTTGCCGCGCGTGTCCTCGAGGAGTGGGAGTCGTACCTGCCCCGGTTCGTGAAAGTGATGCCGCGCGACTACAAGCGGGCGCTGGCCGAGCTGGCGGCGGGCCAGTATCCGGCGGACCACCCGATCTCGACGGGCGGCGACGGGTTCCTGACCACCGAGACCGAAAGCACGGGGGCCGCGGCCTGATGGGCGAGCTCGGCGCCTTTCTCAAGATCCCCCGCGTCGAGAGCCCCGAGCGCGACGCGCGCGAGCGGATCGGCGACTACCGCGAATTCGTCGGCATGCTGCCGGTGGCGGCGCTCCAGGAGCAGGGCGCGCGTTGCATGGAGTGCGGCGTGCCGTTCTGCCACAGCGGCTGCCCGCTCGGCAATCTCATTCCCGACTGGAACGACCTCGTCTACCGCGACCGCTGGCGTGAGGCGATCGACCAGCTGCACCGGACGAACAACTTCCCCGAGTTCACCGGACGGCTGTGCCCGGCTCCCTGCGAGCCTGCGTGCGTGCTCGAGATAGACGAGGGGAACGCCGTCGCGATCAAGCAGATCGAGGTCTCGATCGTCAACCGAGCCTGGGAGCAGGGGTGGATCGTCCCGCAGCCGCCGGAGGTGCGCACCGGGCACGCGGTGGCGGTGGTCGGGGCAGGCCCGGCCGGGCTCGCCTGCGCGCAGCAGCTCAATCGCGCGGGCCACTCGGTGACGGTGTTCGAGCGCGACGAGGCAGGCGGCGGCCTCGTTCGGTTCGGGGTTCCCGACTTCAAGATCGAGAAGTGGCTCGTCGAGCGGCGGCTGGAGCAGCTCGCCGCCGAGGGAGTCGAATTCCGCTACTGCGTCGAGGTCGGGGTCGATGTCGGCGCAGACGAGCTGCGCGACCGCTACGACGCGGTCGTCGTGGCCACGGGCTCTCGGGTCGCCCGCGACCTCCCGATCCCAGGTCGCGAGCTCGCGGGCGTGCACTTCGCGATGGACTACCTCTACCAGCGCAACCGCTGGGTGGCGCGCGAGCTCGGGCCGCAGGTCTCCGCAGCGCCGCCACGACCCGCGGGGGACGACCTGATCACGGCGGCCGGCAAGCACGTCGTCGTGATCGGTGGCGGCGACACGGGTGCCGACTGTGTCGGGAATGCCCACCGCGAGGGCGCAGCCTCGGTCACCCAGATCGAGCTGCTCGGGGAGCCGCCGCCGTCGCGGCCGGACGACGTAACGCCGTGGCCGCAGTGGCCCTTGAAGCTGCGCACCTCGTACGCTCTCAGGGAGGGCGGGGAGAGCGACTTCGCGATCTCGGCGACCCACTTCTCCGGCTCGCACGGTCGCGTGGAGCAGATCCACTGGGCTCGCAATACCGGCGCGCCGCCGTTCGATCCGATCCCCGGCACCGCGGAGACGCGGCCCGCCGAGCTCGTGCTGCTCGCGATGGGCTTCGTCGGGCCCGAACCGCTCCTGCTCGACCGGCTCGGCGTCGAGCGCGACGAGCGCGGCAACGCCAGGGCGCAGGCCTACGCCACCTCCGTGGACGGCGTGTTCGCCGCCGGCGACGCACGTCGCGGCCAGTCTCTGATCGTGTGGGCGATCAACGAGGGCCGGCAGTGTGCGAGCGTCGTCGACCGCTGGCTGGCGCGCGCCTGAGCGGCGCGACCGACGCCTAGCGCAACTCGGCGTCAGAGGAGCACGAGCCGGTCGCGATGGACGACCTCGATGCCGCGCGACCGGCCGTCCAGCTCGGACGCTGCAACCGCTGCGATGCCCTTGGCGAACGCCTTGCCATCCGGGCCGACGAGCTCGATCCCGGCACCCGGCTCGAAACGGCCCTCGATCGAGACGATGCCGACGGCGAGCAGGCTCGCCCCCTCCTCTACGAGTGCCCTTCGCGCACCCTCGTCGACGTGGAGACGGCCGGAGACCGGCTTGCCGTAGCGCAGCCAGAGCTTGAAGGCCGACTCGGCCCGCCCGGCCGCCGTGAAGCGTGTCCCACGCGGCTCACCGGCGACGACCGGGCCGAGCACGTCCGTCCCCGCCCCGGCTGCGATCACAGTCGGAATCCCGGCAGCCGCCGCCATCTGCGCTGCGAGCACCTTGCTCCGCATGCCACCGCTGCCGAGCGAGCTCTGCCCGATCAGCTCGGCCGCCAGGGCGAAGGCCCCCTCGGTGAGAAGCTCGGCCCCCGGCGTCCCCGGCGCCCGGGTGTACACGCCCTCGACCTCGGTCAGCAGGACGAGCAGCCGAGCCCGGACGAGCACGGCCACCTGCGCGGCGAGCGCATCGTTGTCGCCGAAGGTGATCTCATCGGTCGCCGTCGCGTCGTTCTCGTTCACGATCGGGACCGCGCCGAGCGCAAACAGCGCGCCGAGCGCGTTCCTAACGTTCACATAGGCCGCCCGGTCGGCCACGTCGGCAGCTGTCAGCAGAACCTGTGCCACCGGCAGGCCCTCGGGCGCGAGCGCCGCCTCCCAGGCCGCCTGAAGACGCGCCTGCCCGAGTGCCGAGGCCGCCTGCAGCCGCGGTACGCTGCGCGGCCGCCGGGAGAGCCCGAGCCGGGGCAGGCCAAGCGCGATCGCACCCGAGGAGACGACGCAGACCGGCTCGCCGCCGCGCACGAGCTCGCCGATCTCGCGCGCCCGCGCGCGGAGGAGCGAGCGCCGGATCCGGCCGCCGCCACCGACGACGAGACTCGTGCCGAGCTTGACGACGACGGTCATCGCCGCTGGGTACCGTCTCCGACGATCCGGTACTGGCGGAGAAAGAGGTCGCGGTAGGTGACCGGTCCCCGGGGGCCCGGGGTCCAGTCGACGTTGATGCCGGTTTCGGGAGCGCCCGTGAGCTCGTAGCCGTCGGTGAACCGGGTCAGCGCGTTCCAGAAGGCCGCCGTCCCCCGGTAGCCCGTGAGGAAGCGCTCCGCCGCGTCGGGATCCTCGGTGACGATCGCCGCCGCGAGGCCCGAGGTCTCCTCGTTCGCCAGGCGGACCGCGTCATCCAGGTCGTCCACGAGATCGAGCGTCACCGTCGCGACGCGCCCCGGGTCGCTTGCCCATTCATGGCCGAGCGGAACATCGAGCGGGAGCGCCCCGGGGGCTGCCTCGAGCGCCCGAGGGGTTCCGCGCACCTCCAGGCCCTTTGCCGCGAAGAGCGCGAGCAGCTCCGGGAGGATCCCCGCCGCCCCGCGGTCGACCAGCGCGAGGTTCAGCCGGTTACAGACCCCCAGCCGATCGAGGCTTGCCTCGGCGAGCCCGAGCGCCGTCTGCGGCGCGGCGCCGGAGTGGACGTAGAGAACACCGCCGCCCTCGGCGTGGGCGAGCGTCCGCACGCCGTTCTCGGCGGCCACCCGGGCGAGCGCGGCAGTTGTCTCGCCGCTCCCGCGAAGAATCACGAGCGGGACGAGCCGTGGCATCGTCACCAGGATGCGCGCTCCCTCCCGCTCCGGCGAGCGGACGAGGCCGACCGCCCCGGGCGGCAGCCCAGCCGACTCGAGCGCCGGGCGCAGGATCACGTCGACGAGCGCCGTGACCGTCTCCAGCGCGGCCCCGCCGGTGCGCAGCACGGCCGTGTTGAGGCTCTTCAGCAGCTGGCCCGCAACGTCGAGCGCAACGTTCGGCCGGGCCTCGAAGTTCGCGCCCACAGTGCCGATCGGGATCCGCCGCTCGCTGACGCGTAGCCCGTTGCCGAGAGTCCAGGCGCCGACCTCTCGTTCCAGGGGCGCCAGCTCCGCCGTCACCTCCACCTGCTGCGCGAGCGCCTCGACCCGGGCGTCGTCCAGCCGCAACCGATCGAGCGTCCCTTCGTCGAGGCGGCCGCTCGCGGCTTCGCAGTCGGCCCGGTTCGCGTCGAGCAGCGTGCGCCGCTGCGTCCGGACGAGCGCGGCGGCCGCCAGGAGCGCCTCGGCAACGGCGGCATCCGTCAGGTGCGGCACAGCACGTCCGGCCGCCAGCGCCTCCCGCTCGACGAGCTCCCGCAAGGCCATCGTGTGTCTCCTTTTCCAGCGAACCAAGAGCCTGCACGTCGCAGAGCCCTGAGCGTATCCCCTGGCGCGCTCGGCCCCGGAGGGCGACCACCGGCCCGGCGCCGCGAGGCCCCCGCGCCGACTGATCACTTTTGCCCATTCGGGACATCGGCCCGTCCGCGACGCTCAGGCACGATGCCGATGCGCCCTCCAGCCGAGCCCTACCGGATCCGTGCCTGGGAGCCGATCTCCGTCCCGTCCCGGGAGGAGCGGCGCTCGATTCTCGAACGCACGGGCTACAACGTCTTCTCGATCCGAGCCGAGGACGTGCTGATCGACCTCCTCACCGACTCGGGCACCGGCTCGATGAGCCAGAACCAGTGGGCGGCGCTGATGCGCGGCGACGAGTCGTATGCCGGCTCGCGCTCCTACGACGCGTTCGCCGCGGCCGTCGAGAGCGTCCTCGGCATGCCCCACGTCCTGCCCGCCCACCAGGGGCGGGGCGCCGAGCACGTCTTCTTCCGCGCCGCACTCGAGCCGGGGGCGATCATCCCGTCGAACGCGTTCTTCGACACCACGCGCGCCCACGCCGAGCTCTCCGGCGCCCGCGCGCTCGACCTCGCCTGCCCCGAGGCCGCGGACACGCGCAGCCCCTATCCCTTCAAGGGCAACATCGACCTCGACCGGCTCGAGGAGCTGCTCGACGGCCCGGACGGCGCCCGCGTCCCGTTCGTGCTGATCACGATCACGAACAACACGGGCGGTGGGCAGCCGGTCTCGCTCGAGAACCTGACCGAGGCCGCGGTGCTGGCGCGCAGCCGCGGCAAGGGGGTCGTGCTCGACATCGCCCGCTACGCCGAGAACGCGTGGTTCATCCAGCAGCGCGAGCCGGGACAGGGCGAGCGGTCGGTGGCCGAGATCGTCCGCTCGGCGCTCGCACTGGCCGACGTCGCTCTGATGAGCGCGAAGAAGGACGCCTCCGTGAACATCGGTGGCTTTGTCGCCTGCCGCGACCCCGAGCTCCTGGAGCGCCTGAAGACACAGCTGATCATCTTCGAGGGCTTCCCGACCTACGGCGGCCTCGCGGGCCGCGACCTGGAGGCGATCGCGGTCGGGCTCTACGAGAGCGTGGACGAGGAGCTGCTCGACCACCGCACCGGGCAGATCGCCGAGCTCGCACGCTGCCTCGAGGAGGAGGCCGGCGTTCCAGTGATGCAACCTCCGGGCGGCCACGCGGTCTACGTGGACTGCGCCGGGCTCTTCCCGCACGTGCCACCGTCCCGGTTCCCCGCACAGGCCTTCGCGTGCGAGCTCTACGAGGCCGGCGGCATCCGCTGCGTCGAGGTGGGCTCGAACATGGCCGGGCGCGATCCGGAGACGGGCCAGAACAGGCACCCGCTGCTCGAGCTTGCTCGCCTTGCGATTCCGCGCCGCACGTACACCGCGAGCCAGCTCGACCTCGTCGTGGAGGCGGCAGCCGACGTCGCGGCCCGCCGGGACGAGATCAAGGGGCTCGAGCTGGTCTGGGACGACCCGGCCTCGCCGGCCCTGCGCCACTTCACCGCGCGCTTCGCGCCCCTGCGCGTCCGCGCCGCGGCGCGCTAGCCAACCAGCGCGTCGAGCGCCGCATCCACGTCGTCCGCGCTGTTGTAGAGGTGGAAGGACGCGCGGAGCCAGCCGGCCCGGGTCGCAGCCATGATCCCAGCGCGCGCGAGCTTCTCCGCGGCGCCAGGCACCTCAGCCGAGACGATCGCCGAGTCGCCCGACGGCAGGCCGAGGCCGGAGCGGAAGCGGTTCGCGAGCGCGACATCGTGAGCGTGGATCGCATCGAGCCCGACGTCCGCAAGGACCCGCAGACACTGCTCCGCGGCGACCCAGGAGAACCAGGCCGGCGACGTGTCGAGCCGCCGGGCGTCCGTCGCAAGCCGCAACGGCGGCCCGTAGTAGGAGTCGTGGGGGTCCTCTCCGGCCCACCAGTTCGCGTGCAGCGCCGGGGCGCGCTCGACCAACTCCTCCGACAGGGACACGTAGGCGGTCCCGCGCGGCGAGAGCAGCCACTTGTAACCCGAGCACACGACCGCGTCGAACTGCCCGGCGTCGAGGGGCAGCCAGCCGACCGCCTGCGTCGCATCGACCGCCGTCAGCGCGCCGTGCGCCCGCGCCGCCGCCGTGACCGCGCCGAGGTCCGCCACCTCGCCGTCCGAGGACTGCACCGCGCTGAACGCAACGACGTCCGTCCGATCATCGATCGCGCCGGCCAGGGCGGACACGGGCACCGTCCGCAGCTCGCAGCCGCGCGCGAGAAACGGGAAGAGGAGTGACGTGAACTCACGCTCGGGCGAGAGCACCCGCGCGCCCTCCGGCACTGCCGCTGCCACGAGACCGACGAGCTCCGCCGTCGAGGCGCCCGTGGCGACCCGGCCGGCCGGCACGCCTACGAGCGCCGCGAAGAGATCGCGCGCCCGCCAGGTGGCCTCGCCCCACGGCTCCCAGCTCGTGCGACCGCCGCGCCAGTCGGCGAGGGCCGCCTGTAGCGCCTGCCACGCGGGCTCGGGCGGGAGGCCGTAGCTCGCGGTGTTCAGGTACGGCCGCTCGGGCCGCCACAGGCCGGGTCGAAGGCTCAGGCGTCCGCCCAGAGCTCGAGGGCGTCTACGACCGCCTTCAGCCGCCGGCCGGAGTCGGTGAGCCGGTACTCGGCCCGCGGCGGGCGCGTATCGACGAGCACGCGCTCGACGATCCCGGCCTGCTCCAGCTCGGTCAGCCGCAGCGCGAGCGTCCGCGGCGGGATCTCCCCGACCGCCTGCTTGAACTCGTTGAAGCGCGTGCAGCCGGCGTATGAGGCGTAGAGGATCGAGACCGTCCAGCGGCCTTCGAGCACCCCGGCCGCCCGCCGCATCTCCGGCGGGACGGGGGCGCGGCTAGGGCAGCGCCACGTCACGCGACGGCTCCAGTGCGAGCTCGAACACCTCGTCGAGCGACATCACCGGATGGAAGGCCAGCTCGTTGCGGACGTTCTCGGGGACATCGTCGAGGTCGGCCCGGTTGCGCTCGGGGATGACGATGTCGGTGAGCCCGGCCGCGTGCGCCGCGAGCACCTTCTGCTTGAGGCCGCCGATCGGCAGCACGCGCCCCTGCAGGGTCAGCTCTCCGGTCATGCCGACCGTGTGCTTGACCGGACGCCCGGTGAGCAGCGAGGCGAGCGCCGTCGCCAGCGTGATCCCCGCGCTCGGCCCATCCTTGGGCGTCGCGCCGGCCGGCACGTGCACGTGGAAGGTCTTCTCGTCAAAGGCGCCGTCGTCGACCCCGAGCTCGCTCGCGTGTGCGCGCACGTACGAGAGGGCGATCTGAGCCGACTCCTTCATCACGTCGCCGAGCTGGCCGGTGAGCACGAGCTTCTCGCCGCCCTTCATCACGGTCGCCTCGATGAAGAGCACGTCGCCGCCGAAGACCGTTGCGGCGAGGCCCGTGGCGACGCCCGGGACCGCGGTCCGGTCGGCCACCTCACGGAAGAACTTCTGCTTGCCGAGCCCCTCGCGCACCTCCGGGACGGCCACGGCGACCGGCGGGGCGATCGTGCCGGACGCGATCTTCGTCGCCGTCTTGCGCAGCACCGTCCCGAGCTCGCGCTCGAGCTGGCGGACACCCGCCTCGCGCGTGTAGTCGGAGATGATCGTGGCGACAGCCTCGTCGCCGATCGAGACCTCCTCCTCGGTCAGGCCGTTGCGCTTGACCTGCCGGGGCCAGAGGTACCCGTTCGCGATCGCGATCTTCTCGTCTGTCGTGTAGCCGTCGAAGCGGATCACCTCCATCCGGTCGAGCAGCGGCGCCGGGATCGTCTCGACGACGTTGCCGGTGGCGATGAAGAACACCTCGGAGAGGTCGAGCTCGACGTCGAGGTAGTGATCGCGGAACGAGTGGTTCTGCGCCGGGTCGAGCACCTCGAGCAGCGCCGACGAGGGGTCACCGCGCCAGTCGGCGCCGACCTTGTCGACCTCGTCGAGCATGATCACGGGGTTCATCGTCCCGGCATCGCGCAGTGCACGGACGAGACGGCCGGGGAGGGCGCCGATGTACGTCCGCCGGTGGCCGCGGATCTCGGCCTCGTCGCGCACGCCGCCGAGCGAGAAGTGGTGGAACTCCCGTCCGAGCGCGCGCGCGACGGACTCCCCGATCGAGGTCTTGCCCGTGCCGGGCGGACCGATCAGCGTCAGGATCGTCCCCGACTTCTTGTCCGGCTCGATACCGCGCTCGGTGCGCAGCTTCTCGACAGCGATGTACTCGACGATCCTGTCCTTGACGTCCTCGAGGCCGGCGTGATCGGTGTCAAGGACCTCGCGCGTGTGCTGGGGGTCGAGCCGCTCCTCCGAGCGCTGCGACCACGGAACGGCGAGCATCCAGTCGAGGTAGTTGCGGATCACCGAGGCCTCGGGTGAGCCGTCGCCCATCCGCTCGAGCCGCGAGAGCTCGCGGTCGGCCTGTTCCCGCGCCTTCTCGGGCATTCCGGCGGCCTCGATCTTCTCGCGGTACTCCTCGACGACCGAGCCCTCGTCCTCGCCGAGCTCCTTGCGGATGGACTCCATCTGCTTGCGCAGGATGTACTCGCGCTGCTGCTTGCCGGCGGCCGACTCGACGTCCTCACGGATCCGCTTGCGCACCTGCATCTCGGCGAGCCGGTCGCGCTGGAAGGAGAGCGCCAGCTCCAGCCGCTCGGTCACGTCGAGCGACTCGAGCAGCTGCACCTTCTGCACGAACGTGAGGTCCGGCGCGTAGCCGGAGGTGTCGGCCAACGCGCCGGCCTCGGTGATCGAGCGCACGAACGCGGCAATGCGCCCGTCGTCCCCGCGCAGGTCGAGGATCTCCTCGACGACCGCGCGGTACTCCACCTCGAGCTCGCGGATCCGAGCGCCTGTCGGCACCTCGTCCTCGCGCTCCTCGACCTCGACGCGGAGCTGGCCACGGGGGTCGCTCTCGGCGGCGCCGCATACGCCGCGATGGAGGCCGGAGAGCGCGACCGCCATGCCGCCGCCCGGCAGCCGCACCTTGTCGGTCACCTCGGCGACCGTGCCGACCTTCGCGTACGCGCTGTCGTGCTTGGGAACGAGCACGACGCGCTCGTCGCTGCCGACCTCGATCGTCAGCGTGACGTTCATGTTCGGGAAGACGACGATGTCGTCGAGCGGGACGAGCAGCAGTTTCGGCACGAGGACTCCTTTTGGCTGGTTCTCTTTCAACCAGTAACTACAGAAAGTGTACCGCATCCGCGGCGCCCTGTGGTTCGGTCACGACGAACCCCCCGGTAGCGCCGTATGATCGACGCGTGCCCCGGGCCGCTCCGCTGGCAGCGAGAAACGAGACCCCGAAGGTCGGGGTCCGCGTGCGTGCGCTGCGCCGCGAGCGCGGCCTCACGATCGAGCAGATCGCCGCCGCGACCGGCCTGACGAAGGGTTTCATCAGCCAGCTCGAGCGCGACCGCACGTCACCCTCGCTCTCCTCGATCGCGCGCATCTGCGACGCCCTCGGCGTCCGGCTCAGCCACATCTTCGAGCGCGATCCGGCCCCGCCGCTCGTGCGCAAGGCCGACCGGCCCGCTGTCGACACGTACCTCCCGACGAACAACTTCCTGCTCTCGTCCCGTGAGGAGCAGCGCTTCCAGGCGATCGAGTCGGAGGTCGCCCCCGGCGCGGGCGCCGGCGCCGAGCTGTACTCGCTGCCCGGGGAGACCGAGTTCGTCTACGTGCTCGAGGGCTCGCTCGAGCTCCAGGTCGGCGGCGAGACCCACCTGCTCGAGGCGGGCGACACCATCACGTACGACCTGTCGAAGCCGCACACGTGGCGCAACGCGTCGGACTCCGAGCCGCTGCGCGTGCTGTGGGTGGCTGTGCCGAACCCGTACTAGCGGGCGCTGTCGGGGCACCGCTAACAAACCTGCAGCTCTGCGCGTCTCAAGGTAAGTCCAGGTAAACCGCGTTTGACTCGTTTCCAGCCGCCCCAGGCTGGAGGCGATGGAGAGGCGGGCGGAAAACGTGCTTCCACTCGGTGTAGTCAGGTCAAACTTCGGTTTTCTTGTGACATGCCCTCCGGCCAGGGAGGAGGCCGCTCCAAGCACCCCGGCCTCCTCCCTGGCGGACTACCGCAGCTCTCGCCTCGCCCGCCCAGGGCGCACGCGCAGCCGCCGTCTCGCTCTCGACGTGACTCCGGGGTCGCAGGCGCATCCTCACCTGCCCGGGCGCCCTGAGCGGACGAGGCGAGACGGCACTGATCTCCCGGAAGGAGTCACATGACGAGCAAGACCATGCTGACCGGCGCTCTCACAATGGCCGGCGCAGCACTCATGGCGGCGGCCGCGCTGGCCGGCCCGTCGTCGCAGGCGTCCTCGCAGAACATCGCCGCCCGCGGCGGCACGTTGCGGATCGACAACCGCAACGACTACGACTTCGTCGACCCGTCGCTTGCGTACTTCTCCCACTCGTGGCAGCTCCAGTGGGCAACCCAGCTGACGCTTCTGTCCTACCCCGACAAGGATGGGCTGGAGGGAACGCGGATCACCCCGGCGGCCGCGGCCGGCCTGCCGACTGTCTCCGCCGACGGGAAGACGTACACATTCAGGGTCAGGTCCGGTTTTCGCTTCAGCGACGGCAAGCCCGTCACGGCAGCGAACTTCGCCTGGGCGATCAACCGGGCGTTGAGGCCGCAGATGCAGTCGCCGGCCGCATCGTTCCTGGACGACGTCGTCGGCGCGCAGGCGGTGCTCGACGGCAAGGCCGCGACCGCGTCGGGCGTGAAGGTGAACGGGAATACGCTGACGATCTCCCTGACTCACGTCGCGCCGGACTTCATCGCCCGCATGACGATGCCGTTCTTCTCGGCGATCCCGCTGAACCTGCCTATCGACTCGAACGGGGCCGACGCACCGCTCGTCTCGGCCGGGCCGTACTACCTCAAGGAGTGGACGCAGCGCCGGACGGCACTGATCGTCCGCAACCCGTACTGGAACAGCAAGAAGGAGCCGTGGAAGAGCCTCGGCCGGCCGGCGAACGTGGACGCGATGGCGGTCACGATCGGCAACTCGCTCGACGCGACGAAGCTCCGCCTCGAGGCGAACGAGGTGGACGTGGGCGCTGTTCCGCCCGCTGCCGCCGCCGAGCTCGTGCAGAAGTACGGGATCAACAAGGACCGTTTCTTCATCCGCAAGCAAACGGTCCTCTGGTACCTCGCTCTCAACAACGCCCAGCCGTTGTTCAAGGGCAACACGAAGCTCCGGCAGTCGCTCAACTGGGCGCTCGACCGGCCGCAGATGGTCCGCCAGCACGGGTTCCTCGGCGGCGGCCGCACCGACCAGATCCTCCCGCCCGGGATGCTCGGGTACAAGAACTGGGACATCTATCCGCTCGCCGGCGTCAACGCGACGTCGCTCGCGAAGGCGCGGGCGCTCGCCCAGGGGGCAACCCGCGGCGGCAAGGCGGTCATGTACACGTTCAACTCGTCGTTCGGCCCGACCGTCGCACAGGTCGTCCAGTACAACCTGAAGCAGGTCGGTATCGACGTCGAGATCCGGACGTACGACCGCGTCGTGCAGAACACGAAGTCCGCCACGCGGGGTGAGCCGTTCGACATCAGCCTCGAGGGCTGGGGCGCCGACTACCTGGATCCGTACAACTTCGCCAACAAGCTCTTCGACGGCACGGGCATACAGGAGTCGAACAACAACAACCTCAGCTACTTCAACGATCCCTCGTGGAACAAGCGGCTCAAGGCGGCCGCGCTCCTCTCGGGTGACGCCCGGGCCAAGGAGTACGCCGCGGTCGACCGCGACCTGATGAAGAACGCGGCTCCGATCGCTCCGTACATCAATACGAACGCGAAGATCCTCGTCGGCGCGAACGTCGGGTGCTACACCTACAACTCGACCGGTGGCACCACGAATCTCGTCGCGATCTGCAAGAAGTAGCTCCTCCCGCAAGCCCAGTCGCGCCGAAGGCGCCGGACCCTACGCCGGCGCCTTCGGCGCGTTCAGGCCCCTCTAGCCGGTGCGGGGATTGACTGCGGCGAAGCGCTTGAGCGCGGCTTCCGCCACGCGTCCGGCGAGCACGTCCGAGGGCGCGCCGACGCCCCGGCCGTAGGTGAGCACCGCGGCCACGTAGACGCCGCCCGGCCAGAAGACGAGTCCCGCGTCGTGCCGCGCCGTGGCCAGCCAGCCGGCCTTGTGCAGGACCCAGACGCCCGCCTGCCCGTCACCGACGAAGCGATCGAGCTTGCCCGGGTCGCGGACGTGGGCGAGGAGGTAGAGGAGGTAGCGGCCGTCCGACGGCGTGAAGGCGCCGCGGGCGTGCTCGGCCAGCGGCCCGTCGCCGCCGGCGGCGAGCCAGACCGCCCGTGCCAGCCCCGCGAGGTCGCTCGCCGTCGTGTGCTTGCCGAACCCGAACGCCGGCTGGCTCTCGATGCGCACGGGGATCGGGCCCTGCGGCGTGCGGGTCGCGTAGCCGCCGTACATGATCGTGTCACGCAGTCCGAGCTCGGTGAAGAGGGCGTTCACGCGGGCAGACCCGGCGCTCGTCGAGCCGGCGAGCCAGACCTCGAGCGCGTTCGCTGCGGCGTTGTCGGAGTACCAGAGCATCGAGCGCAGCAGGCCGTCGACGCGCGAGCCCGCTGCCGGCTTTCCCTCGTGCGCACGCAGGACCGCTGCGGCGATTCCGAGCTTGAGCGTCGAGGCCGCGGGAAACTGCGCACGCGCGTTCCAGGCCGCGCCGGCGCCCGTCGTCAGGCTCTGGACGTAGACACCGGCCGTGCCGGGGAACGACGCGACGAGCGCTCGCACCGTGCGGCCGAGGGCCGTGTCCTCCCGGCCCGCGACCGCACGCGGTACCGCGCTGCGCGGGAGGCCGAAGACGGGCCCGACCTCGGCCGACGCGGCGCGGCCGCGCGCGTCGTAGACGGTGAGACGCAGCGTGACGTCGCGCCGTGGCAGCGCCACGCGGACGGAGAAGCTGCGGCCCCGCAGCGGCCGGTCGGCGAGGACCGAGCCGCCGACCCGGATCACGAGCCTCCTCGTCCCGCTCGCAACGGTCCCGGTGACGAGCCCGAACGAGGCCTCGTACGGGCCGGGCTGGACGATCGCCGGCGGCGGGAGCGCGGGTGCGGCCACGGCCCCATCTTGCCTGTCGGGGTCGGCGTCTAGCCTTGGCGACTGTGCCCATCATCGCCCACCTCGACCTCGACGCCTTCTTCGCGGCCGTCGAGGAGCTCGAGCACCCCGAGCTGCGAGCGAAGCCGCTCGTCGTCGGTGGCGATCCGCACGGCCGCGGTGTCGTCGCGACCGCCAACTACGTCGCCCGAGGGTTCGGGATCCGTTCCGCGATGAGTGCCGCCGAGGCGCTGCGGCGCTGCCCGCAGGCTGTCTTCGTGCGGCCCCGGATCTCGCTCTACCGGCAGTACTCACAGGCCGTCTGGACGGCGATCGGCGAGGTCGTGCCCCGGATCGAGCGCACCGGGATGGACGAGGGCTACCTCGACCTCGGCTCGGTCGTGACCGAGTTCCGCGGGGCGCGCGCGGCCGCGGAGGCGGTGCAGACCTCGGTGCGGGCGGCGACGCGGCTCTCCTGCTCGCTCGGGGTCGCCACCTCGAAGGTCGTCGCCAAGATCGCCTCCGACCGCCGCAAGCCCGGCGGCATCACCCTCGTCCCACCCGGGACCGAGGCCCGGTTCCTCGGGCCGCTGCCCGTGCGCGTGCTTCCCGGCGTGGGGCCGCGCGCCGAGGAGCGACTAAAGGCCGGCGGCGTGGCGACGATCGGCGGGCTCGCCGCGCTCTCCGACCTCGACCTGCGCGCCCTTCTCCCCGGCAAGTGGGGCGCAGAGCTGCGCGACCGCGCGCGCGGGATCGATCCCCGCGATCTCGAGCAGAGCGGCGAGCGGCTTTCGATCTCGACGGAGGAGACGTTCGCGCGTGACGTCTCGGACCGTGGCGCGCTGCACGCCGAGCTGCGCCGGATGGCGGTCGAGGTCGCCGCGCACCTCCGGCACGGCGGCCTCTCGGCGCGGACGGTGACGGCGAAGCTGCGCTACGCGGACTTCTCGATCCGCTCCCGCTCGACGACGCTG
>CAYGLV010000058.1:0-15249 GCA_964351025.1 uncultured Gaiellales bacterium
GGATCTTCCAATGGCACGGGGAGGGCGGGCGGCGGCGCGCGCTATCACGGTTGCATCGGACGAAACGGATGCCGACCTATCCCTCGAACGAGGGATGCCACATGGCCTTTTCAGCTCGGAAGCGGCGTGCAGCGCTGCGGTGGCGGGCCGGTCCTCGTCTCCGAGCCGACGAAGGTTGCCGTGCACTCCCAGGACGCTGTCGTGATCGTGACCGTGACCGTGCCGGGGTGCTCGGTGCCGGCGTGGCCACAGCCGTCCGTATCCGCATGGCGCCAGATGGCGCGATCCGGCGAGTCGGGGTCGGGACCGAACCTGGTGCAGCCCGGGTCGTCCGCCGGCGGAGTCAGTTTCCAACCGTACGTCGGCTTGCCCTGGCGTGTCGCGCGGACGGTCACCGAGTAGAAGGTCGCCCGCTGTCCTTCGTCGAACACGGCCTCGACGGCAGAGACCGTGGGAGGCGGCGGCGGCGAGGACCCCGTCGCCGTCGTGGTCGCGCTCGGAGGCGGAGGCGGAGAGGTCGCAGTGTTCTCCTTCGAGCCACCGCCGACGGCGAGGGCGATCCCTATCCCGGCCGCCACGACGAGCACTGCGGCCCCGGCCAGGAGCGGGCGCGTGCGGCTGCGGCGTCGGCCCGGCCGTGCCGCGCCGGGAACGACGCCGTCCCACAGCGCGGACAGGTCGAGCAGCAGCGTCAGCCGCGCGGCCGTGGCGCCCGCCTCGACCCGCGAGTCGAGGCGGGCTTCGAGCGCCTGGAGCTTCTCGGCGGCCATGAGCGCGCGCGTCAGTAGCTGGAGGTGCGGCAGCAGGGCGGCGAGCAGTCTTCGCACCCGCTCGATCCGCTCCAGCTTCTCGCGCACCTCCTCCGTCAAGGCCCCGAGCTCCGTGCGGCGGTCAGTCAGCCACTCGGCCGGAGCGCCTCCGGCCGCGTCGAGCACCGTCCGCAGCTCGCCGAGGTCGCGCTCGAGCGTGAGGCGCGCCTCCGCGAGCACGCGGTCGAGCTTCCCCTCCTCGACCGCGCGAGCGGCGCGCTGAACGTGCTCGACGGCTGTGTGCAGCGACGCGGCGAGCGGCGCCGCGCCCGCGGCCGCCGCCAGACCCTCGGGGACGGCGAGTCGAGCGGTCTGAGCGAGCACCTGTAGGAGCTCCTCCCGGGCAGGCTGCGCTTCCTCGGGGTCGACGGTGGCGAGCGCCGGCGCCCAGCGGGCGAGCGGTGCAAGCCCGGTCAGAGCCGCCACCGGCGCGGGGCCTATGACCTGCTCGATCCTGGCTCGCAGGCCCGCCGCGTCGACGACGGCCCTCAGCAGCTCACGGTCGCTTCGGGTCGGGGCCGTGCGCAGGAGATCGTCCGCCTGCCGGACGAGCCCGACCGGCAGGTCGCCGCCCTCTGCGAGCCTGGCGTAGACGCGGGCTGCATCGTCGTCCTGCGCGACGGTCGTCGAGGCGAGACCTCGCAGCCGCCGCGCGACGTCGAGCACGATGTCGGCGTGCTCGCGCCCCGTCTGCACCGCGTCCACGACGTCGACGACGGAGCCGAGGCCTTGGACGCAGGAGTCAAGCGCGGTCAGCGCTGCGGCACACTCGCGTGCGAAGGCGCCGAGCTCCCCCCGGAACGCCGCCAGCAGCTCCTGCTGGTGCGCGTGCTCCTGCGCCAGCGCCGCCGCCCACGCCCGTTCGTGGCCGCCTTGCACATGGGCGTTCTGTCAGATCGCCTGCTGCCCGTCAAGAGGCGGGGTGGAGTGCCCGCCCGATGAGAAGGGGGGATGCGTGGGCTGGCGCCGTGCACGTGCTCGGCGAGGCGCGTGCGGATCGTCTCCGCACGCGCCTCGCCGAATGACGTCCTATTTCGCCGCTGCGGGAACAGCCGCAGGCGAGCCCAGATCCACGCCTGTCACGCTTTGGGAGGTGTTCCTTCTGCGTTTGATACAACTGCTTCGAGTTGAACCAGAGCATCTTTAGGTAAAGCTGATACGCCAACTGTTCTTCGTGCGGGAACACCGCTTGGGAAAAATGTTGCGTAGACTTCGTCTACAGCATCACTATCGGCGATATCTTTGAGGAAAATATTTACCTTAACTACATCGTCCATGACATGGTCGATGCTTTCTAGAATAGCCTTGACATTTCTTAAGCACTGGCCAGCCTGCTCTTTTACACCACCAGCCACTATTGCACCAGTTTTTGGGTCTAGAGGCAATTGGCCTGAAATATGATTGTAATGAGAGAACGCTACAGTTTGTGTATATAGAGAGCTTTCTGGTGCGTTTGCCGTGTTGTTCGCTTGTATGACGATTCCATGCCTGTCTTCAACTGCTTGTGGGGGCGTACCGTCCCCGTGTGACACAACTGCTTCAATTTGTACCAAAGCATCCATAGGTAAAGCTGAAGCTGCAACTGTTGTCCGTGCAGGGACATAGGCTGCGGCCCTCGCGATAGCCGAGTCTGGGAAGAATGTTGTATAGACTTCGTTTACGACGTCAATATCCGAAAGGTTCTTGAGGAAAATGGTAATTTTAACGATATCGTCGAAAGGAACGTCGATACTTTCTAGAATGGCCTTGATATTCTTTAGGCACTGTCCAGCCTGCTCCTTCACACCGCCATCTACTATTCTACCAGAGTGTGGATCGATAGGTAATTGAGCGGAAACGTTATTGTAATGAGAAAAAGCCACAGCTTGTGTAGATAGCGCAGTGGTTGGTGCATTTGCCGTGGTGCTTGAAACCTTTATGAGATCGCCTGCCTGTGGTGCGTCTGGAATTGTACCTTCACCGTTTGAAACGAGTGCTTCAATCTGCACAAGAGCATCCATAGGTAGAGCTGCAACTGCGACTGTCGTCCGTGTAGGAACATAGCTTGGGAAGAACGCTGCATAAACTTCGTCTACAGCGTCAATATCTGAGATATGCCTAAGGAATACAGTGATTCTAACTACATCGTCCATAACATGGTCGATACCTTCTACAATGGCCTTGATATTCTCGAAGCACTGTCGAGTCTGCTCTTTCACACCACCAGCTACCATTTGACCAGATGTGGGATCGATAGGTAATTGAGCTGAAAGATTATTGTAATGAGAAAAAGCCACAGTTTGGGAATATGGACCTATACTCTTTGGAGCATTTCCCGGATTTCTTGGTAATACTGCGTTATAGCCACTCATGACAGTGTTCCCCTTTGTAGTAATAGTTTAGATACCGGACGCCGAAAGGCATGGGGGTTCGACTTCCTGCACCGGCAGCAGCACCAACCAGCACAGGAGGTCAAGCTAGCACACCCCTGCGGCGGTGGCCTGGTCGAACGGAGGGGCCTCCGTCGCTCTGTTGCGCCGGTCTCAGTGGTGTTGCGTGGAAGCTGAGCCCGGGTGTCGTCGGGCCGGTCTTTCCAGGTGCGCGCGTGCTCTCAGGCGAGCTTGCTGGTCTTTGCTGCTAGCTCGCGGTCGCGGTCGGTGATCGCGTTCTCGGAATGCGTCGCCCAGCGCAGCGTTACCCGCTTGTAGTGGATAGCGATGTCGGGATGATGATTGGCGGCCTCCGCGAGCTCGGCTGCGCGGTTGACGAAAGCGATCGCACCGCGGAAGTCGCTGAACTCGAACTCCCGCTCGAGCGCGCCGTCGATCTCCCTCCAGCCCTCTGGAACGCTCACACGCTGCAGTATGGCGCAGTCGCATGAGCGATGGCCACCCGCAGACCCCTCGCCCCACGGAGATCGTGTGCGAGTACGTGTTCCGCCCGCTCGCGCACGTCGTCGTGCTCGCGCTGCTGCCCTTGCGTGTGCCGCCGCCGCTCGTCGTGGCCGCCGGCGCCGGCGTCGGGCTTGGCGCGGCTGCGGGGATCGGGTACGGCAACTTCGTGCTGGGGGCGCTCCTGCTTCAGCTCAAGACGGTGCTCGACAACGCCGACGGCCAGCTCGCGCGCGCCTCGGGCCGTGTCACGGCGTTCGGGCGGTACCTCGACTCCGAGTCCGACCTCCTCGTCAACGCCGCCGTCTTCGCCGCGCTCGGAGCCGTCACGGATGAGCCCTGGCTCGCCCTCGCCGCCTTTCTCACACTGACACTCGTGTTGGGGGTGAACTTCAATCTCACGTGGCTCTACCGGCGCGAGCGCGGCACCCTCGCGGACCGTGCGCCCCGCGCCCAGGGAGCCGGCGCGGTCCTCGCGCGGGTCTACGCGATCGTCTTTGCGCCGCAGGATCGCCTCGTCGAGGGGTTCGTCGGGTGGAGGCTGCGGCGGCTGGGCGCGGACGGTCCGGCTCGCCTCGCGTACCACGACCGCTTGACGGTCTCGGTGCTCGCCAACTTCGGGCTGTCGACGCAGCTGGCCGTGCTCGGCCTCTGCCTTGCGCTCGGTCAACCGACCGCGTATCTCTGGATTGTGATGGGCTGTGGCGTGGCGCTCGTACCTCTCGCCTTGCGGCGCGAGCGCTGCGCCGGTGCAAGGCGCCGTTTCGAGGCAAGAAACGAGCAGTGGAGGTGAGTGAAGTGACCGATGTCACACTGATCTGTGGCGCGGGCGGAGCGCTCGGCAGCTCGCTCGTCCGCGCCTTCCTCGCGCGGGGCGACCGCGTTGTCGCCGCGGACCGTCACGGCGGCGGTGCCGTCGAAGGGGCCGGCGCCGACCCGCCCGGGCTACGTCGCGAGGCGGTCGACCTGACGGTGCCTGATGACGTGGAGGCTCTCTGGGGCCGGCTCGAGGAGCTCGGCGAGCGACCACGCTGGCTCGTCAACGCGGTCGGTGGCTTCCGGGCCGGTGGCGTGGCGCAGAGCGAGCCGGAGGGGTACCGCCTCGTCCACGACGTGAACCTCGCAACCGCCTGGTGGTCGTGCCGTGCCGCCGCGCGCCGAATGACCCCGGGAGGCGCGATCGTGAATGTCTCCTCTCGCTCGGCGCTCACGGGCGGGTCCGGAGCTGCCGCGTACAGCGTCGCGAAGGCCGGCGTTGTCAGGCTGACGGAGGTGCTCGCCACCGAGCTTGCCGAGCGCCAGGTGCGCGTCAACGCGATCCTGCCGTCCGTCATCGACACGCCTGCGAACCGGGCGGCCATGTCGCCCGAGCAGATGGCCGACGCGGTTCCGCCGGACGACATCGCAGCGGTCGTCGCGTTCCTCTGCAGCGAGGCCGCCCGAGCCGTCAGCGGCGCCGCGATACCGGTCTACGGGAGGGCGTGACGGGAGCCGTGGAGCCGCTCGATCTCCTCTTCGAGGTCCCGGGGCTGCCGGCGTTCGACCTTCCGGCCGAGCTGGGGGACATCTACGGCGGGTCGCTCGGCTTCGAGGAGCCGTGCCTCTTCGCGAACTTCGTCTCCACCCTCGACGGGGTCGTGGCGATCCCGTTCCTCGATCAGTCGAGCAAGCTGATCAGCGGCGACAGCGAGACCGATCGCTTCGTCATGGGCCTCTTGCGCGCCTGCGCCGACGTCGTGCTGATCGGCTCGGGGACGCTGCGGGCCTCGCCGCGCTCGCGCTGGACGGCCGAGCGCGTGTACCCGGCGGCGGGCGCGGCGTTCGCGGAGCTGCGCCGCCGGCTCGGCCGGCCGCCGGAGCCCGAGCTCGCGGTCCTGACCGGTACCGGGTCGATCGATCCGGCACATCCGGCGGTCGCCGCCGGTGCTGTCGTGCTGACGACCGAGCAGGGAGCGGCGGCCCTCCACGGGCGCCTGCCCGCCGCCTCGACGGCGATCGCACTCGGGCCGGGGGACAAGACGGATCCTCGCGCCGCCGTTGCAGCGCTCCACGAGCGCGGGCACCGCCTGATCCTGTCAGAGGCCGGCCCTCACCTCTTCGCCGGTCTGCTCGAGGCGGGGCTCGTCGACGAGCTCTTCCTCACGCTCTCCCCGCTTCTGGGTGGACGCCCGGCGGCCGGCGAGCGCCTCGCGCTCGTCGAGGGCGCAGAGTTCCTGCCGGCCGAGGGCCTCGCGGGCCGGCTCGCGAGCATCCGGCGCCAGGAAGCGCACCTCTTTCTCCGTTACCGCCTCGCGGCTTGCTTTGCGCCTACTTGAGTAGGCCCGTCCGCTTGACGGCGGCGACGACCAGGCGGGCCTGGATCTGGTGCCCCTCGGCGTCTGCGTGCAGCGTGCCGGCCTTCGCGGCCCCGAGGCCCTTCCAGAAGAGGCCCTGCCGCAGGAGCGACGTCGTCAGCGGAACGATCCAGGAGTCGCTCGAGCAGTAGCCGTGCCTGCGGAAGAGCTGCTGCGCGCCGGCCACGAGGCGCCAGCCGTGCCGCTTCGCGGCGGCGGCCACGGCGGCGTTCAGCGGGACGAGAACGGCGTCGTGGGCCCAGTCGGCTTCGACGCCCGAGAAGCTCCCGTGCCCGACGACCTTGAGCAGCGGGTCGCAGATCTTCCCGTTCGAGTTGCGGGTCGAGTCGGGATACTCGGTGAGGTAGACGTTCTTCGCGGGGATCCCGAGCTTCGCGAGGCGCGCGGCGACCGCCGCGTAGCGGCCCGGCAGCGCCGCGATCCGGCCGCGGATGACCTCGTCCAGGTCCTTCTTGGGGGCCGCGGGGTCGAATCCCTTGCTCGCGAAGCACCCGGTCTTCTCGATGCAGAAGGCGACCATCGGCCCGAAGCCGAGGTCGTTGATCCCGATGCTGACGATCACGGCGTCGGGCTTCCGCTTCCCGATCAGCTCGTCCAGCTTCGCGACCTGCGCGGGGAGCGCCACCCCGCCGGGGTCGTTGATCCCCCGGTAGTGAGCGAGCAGCCCTTGGTTGATCGAGGCCCCCGAACAGGCGAGATGGACGAACGTGACCGATGAGCGGTCGCTCGCCTTCTCGATCGCCGACGCGGTGCGCGCCTGGTACGACTGGGCGGAGCGGTGGCAGCGGAAGTCCTCCCAGACGGGCTTCGCGAGCCCGGGGATGTCCGGGTTGCCCTCGCCCGAGCCGTTCGAGTCGCCGAGCCCGACGATCAGGAAGTCCTGGAGCTTCACCCAGATCTCCCCGATCGACTTCTGGTCGCCGTTCGTCGCGGTCACCGTCACGCGGTAGTCCCCGAGCTTCGGGAAGCGGCGGAACGCGAAGACGCAGTTGCCGAGCGACTCGAACGTGTTCGAGTAGCTCCCGATCTTCCAGGCGTAGGTCGCGCTCGTGTCGCACGTCGCGCCGCCCGGGCGGCGAACGGTGATCAGCGCCGTCCAGAACTTCGGGTCGATCTGCGCGCGCGTGGTGACGTAATCGATCAGCCCGTCCTTGTTCTCATCGAGGCCGTAGCGCCGCGGGACCTCGTAGCCGAGGGTGAGCTTCGTCCAGCCCGGCGGCGTCGTCGTGGTCGGCGGCGGCGGCGGCTTCGATGCCACCGGCTTGAGCGTGAGCGCACCGGTAGCCGAGCAGGCGCTGCCGACACAGGCAAGATTGAGCGCGCCCGCCGCGCTGCGCGTGACCGTGACCGTCTTTGGGCCCTCGTACGTGTACTCGCACTTCACGCCCTCCTGGCCCTGGGTGGTCGTGGCCCAGACGACGACCCACGTCAGGTCGTACTTCGACCCGCCCTTCGGCACGTAACGGAAGAGCACGTCGCCCGCGTTGACCGGGCAGCCGATGACTTTCCAGGAAGAGGCGGCACTGACGGTGAAGCCGCCTTCCAGCGTCCCCGTGACCTGGAGCTGGTGGCCGCCGGCGCTCCAGGTGCCCGCGATCGGCGGTGCGAGCGGCGCCCCGGGGAGCGTGTCGGCTGTCAGCAGCCCGAACAGGCCGATTACCACGGCCGAGAACAACGCCAGTGCCGCCTTCATGAAACAGCCCCCTTTGCCCGTATTGGCCTCAAGCGTAGGTCCGCCATCGTCGGCTGCGCCTCCGCGCGCGCGCGGTCCAGCGGTCAGTGGTTTCCCGTACGGGCGTCCCTCCCCCGGTAGGCTTCCGGCTCACGCGCAGGAGGACGGTGGTATGGACACCCGCAGGACGACGGGCGGCGGCGCTGAGACCGCCGTCCTCGAGGATCCGAGCGGGCGCCGTGCCCTCTGGATGCAGCGGGCAGGCCGCGTCGTCTTCGTGGTCTTTCTCGCCTGGTTGATCGCGATCGTGCTCGGTGGCCTCGGCTTGGCCCCGGTGCCCGGAATCCCTTTCGCGCAGGTCCTGCGGCCCTCGACGGGGCCGCCGCCGCTTGTCCGGCTCCCACCCCCGGAACAGCCCGCGCCTGCCGATCTCCTCCCGGCGTTGCCGGACGCCGCGCTCGGGCCGGGAAGCTCGCCCGCGGCGCAGCCGAAGCAGCCGAAGCCCGCGGCCCCCGGTAGGAGCGGGCTTGCGCCGGGCCGGACCAAGACGACGGGGCCGGCCACAGGTCGCGGGCGCAGCGGCACGGCCCCCGGCCGGACGAAGACGACCCCGTCGGTCACGACGCCCCGCGGGCGCAGCTCGACGGCGCCCGGCCAGACGAAGACCACCCAGTCCGGGGCTCCACCGGCCACACCCCCCGGTCAGACCCGCACGTCGACCTCCCCGCAAAAGCCGTAGTGCGCGGGAAGGTTGGTCTCCGGCGGCTGCAGCTACCGGCGCACTGGCGCCTGCTCTCCTTCTGCGTCGTCGTTGCCGCCGTCGCGATCCTATTCGAGGGCATCGCCACCCACACGATCGGAGTGAGCGGGACGCCCCTCGAGCAGCTTGACGGGCCGGCGCCGCTTGCGGGCACCCGGCCGGTGCTGGCCGCCCGCGGGCAGCACCTCGTCTCCACGCAGCCGCCGCCCGGCCGTCGCGTCGCCCTCACGTTCGACGACGGGCCCGATTCGCGCTGGACGCCGGAGATAGCCGCCGTGCTGCGCCGCGAGCGCGTGCCCGCCACATTCTTCGTCCTCGGCAGCGAGGCCGCACGCCACCCAGACCTTGTCCGCATGCTCGCGCGCGACGGCCACGAGCTCGGCAACCACACCTTCACCCATGTCGCGCTCTCCAGCGGCCCGCGCTGGGAGCGCCGGCTCCAGCTCGACCTGACCGAGGCGATGATCGCCGGGATCACCGGTCGCTACACGAGGCTCGTGCGGCCGCCCTACTCGGCGACCCCCGACGCCGTGACGCCGGCCGACGAGCGCGCCCTCGCCGCGCTCGCCGGGAAGCGATACCTCATCGTCCTGACCGACTACGACTCCGAGGACTGGCGCCGGCGAGGCGTGGCGGCGACGGTGCGCCACGCGAGCCCGCCTGGGACCACCGGCGGGATCGTGATGTTCCACGACGGCGGCGGTGAGCGGAGCCAGACGGTGGCGGCGCTCGCGGATCTGATCCCGCGCCTGCGGGCGCGCGGGTTCCGGTTCGTGACCGTTTCGGAGCTCGCGGGCGTGGACCCGAGCGCGGTCGCACCGGCGGCTCCCGCATGGGAGCGCCGCCGCGGGGTGGTCTTTGCCGCGGCCGTCCGCTTCGGGTTCGCGCTCGTTCGCGTGCTCCAGCTCGTCGTCGGCCTCGTCGCGCTCCTCTTCGCCGCCCGCGTCGTGCTCGTTGTCGGTTTCGCCGTGCACCAGCTTCGCTCGAAGCGGCGGCGGCCACCGGCTCCCCCGTACCTGCCGCCGGTCGCGGTCGTCGTTCCGGCCTACAACGAGGCGGTCGGGATCGAGCGCGCCGTCCGCTCGCTCGCGGCGAGCGACTACCCGGACTTCGAGGTCCTCGTCGTGGACGACGGCTCGACTGACGCCACGGCCGAAGTCGCCGAGGGGCTCGCGCTCGAGCGCGTCCGCGTGCTGCGCAAGGAGAACGGCGGCAAGGCCTCCGCCCTCAACGCGGGGATCGCGGCGACCGGGGCTCCGATCGTCGTGATGGTGGACGGCGACACGGTCTTCGAGCCGGAGGCGCTGCGGCGGCTCGTCCAGCCGCTCGGCGATCCCTCGGTGGGCGCCGTCTCGGGGAACACGAAGGTCGGGAACCGGCGTGGTCTGCTCGGCCGCTGGCAGCACATCGAGTACGTGACGGGCTTCAACCTCGACCGGCGCATGTACGAGGTGCTCCAGTGCACGCCGACCGTGCCCGGCGCGATCGGCGCCTTCCGCCGCGACGCGCTCGAGGAGGTCGGCGGCGTCTCGGGCGCGACGCTCGCCGAGGACACGGACCTCACCCTCGCGATCGGCCGCACCGGCCGCCGCGTCGTCTACGCCGAGGACGCGCGCGCGTGGACGGAGGCCCCTTCGACCTTCGGCGACCTGTGGCGTCAGCGGTACCGCTGGTCGTACGGGACGATGCAGGCCGTCTGGAAGCACAAGCGGGCGCTGCTCACCCGCGACCCGCGCCAGCGCCGGATCGGCAGGCTTGCGCTCCCGTACATGATCCTGTTCCAGATCGCGCTGCCGATCGCGGCGCCGCTGATCGACCTGTTCGCGCTCTACGGGCTCCTGTTCACGAACCCGGAGCCGATCCTCGCCTTCTGGCTGGGCTTCAACGCGCTCCAGCTCGTGCTTGCGGCGTTCGCCTTCAGGATCGACCGTGAGCCGCTCGGCCCGCTCTGGGCGCTGCCGCTCCAACAGTTCGTCTACCGGCAGCTGATGTACCTCGTCATCATCGAGTCGACCGTCAGCGCGCTCGCCGGCGCGCGCGCCCGTTGGCGCCACCTGACCCGCACCGGCGACGTCGAGGTCAAGCAGGCCTGAGCCAGACGGGAGACAATACGAGTGTCCACGGCTGAAATCGAGCCAGCGCACGCGGTCTAGGAAACCGCTGCTCTGCCCGCTGAGCTATGGGGGCGCGCGACAAGGGTAGCGCCGCATCCGGCCTGAAATCGGCTCGTCAACCGGGGACGCGCCGGGAGGGGTCCGCTCACGACCGCAGCGGCAGGTGGACGCGGAACCGGGTGCCGGGCCCTTCCGCGCTCTCGAACTCGATCCGCCCGCCACCGCATGAGCGTGAAGGCCGCGATGCGGCCTTCACGCTCATGCAGACGATGTGGGAGACAAGCCGGCGCCCCTGCGCTGCGTGCCCGCCCTCGTTAGGCGACGATGACCCGGTAGGTCAGCGTGTTGTCGTCCATCATCTGATCTTTGGTCATCTTGCTGCGAAAGACGTAGCGGCCCGCCTTGGTGAACTTCGGCGAGACGATCTTCTTGCCCTGCGCGAGCAGCCGCACACGAACTTTGGTCGGGCCGGAGGCCTGCACGAGCTCGTGCGGCTCGGCGTCGTAGTTGAGGAAGCTGACGCGGGCGCCCCTCTTGATCCGCACCGTCCGCACAGAGGCGTTCTTCGTCGCGGTCTGGCTCGCAGACGCCGTTGCGTTGAGCGCGAACACATGGCAGCCGGCATCTTCGTTGTGCCAGATCATGAACGACGCGTGCGGCGACTTCGCCGCGGCGCTCCCGGCTGCGACGGCGAACGTTGCAGCCAGCGCGGCCAGAATCGTGATCACCTTCATGGGTGTCCCTTCTCGGAGTTGGTCTCCTTCCCAGCATCGGTCCGACGCGCCTGTGCCGCAACGCACGACTGGGCTGTCCGGGGCCTGCCGCACGGGGCGGTTCGCGACCTGCTAGATCTGGCAGGTCAGGCGGGGTCGACCGGGCTCACGAGGCCGCTGCGGACGGCGTAGGCAACCGCCTGGGCCCGATTTCGCAGGTGCAGCTTCTGCAGGATGTTCTTCATGTGGAAGTTGACCGTGTGCTCGGAGAGGAAGAGCGTCTTCGCGGCTTCGCGGTTGGTCGCACCGTCGGCAACGAGCTGGAGCACTTCCCGCTCCCTCGGCGTCAGTGTGTCAGCGGCCTCCTTCGCGGGCCCCTCGCGGGCGAGGCGGGAATATTCGTCCAGGATCTTGGCCGCGAGCTTGGGCGACAGCGCGGGCTCGCCGCTTTCGAGCGCCTTCAGCGTGCGTTCGAGCTCCTGCCGCGACATGTCCTTGAGGAGGTAGCCCTCGGCCCCGCTCTTGACCGCTTCGAACAGATGCTCGTCGTCGTCGGAAACCGTCACGATCACGATCCTGATCTCGGGCAGCTCCGCTTTGACCAGCCGGGTCGCCTCGAGCCCGTCCGCCTCGGGCATGGTGATGTCCATCAGGATCAGATCGGGCCGAAGGCGCCGTGCCAGCTCGAGCGCCTCGAGCCCGGTCCCTGCCTCACCGATCACGTCGATCCCCCACGCACGCAACAAACTCGCGATGCCGGCGCGGAAGAGCGCGTGGTCGTCAGCGAGCAGCACTCGCATCGGCCACCTCCGCCTTTGGGAGCTCGAGCGGGACGCAGACGCGAACATGCGTGCCCGCTCCCGCCGAGGACTCGAGCTCGAAGCTGCCGCCGATCGCCTCCGCTCGCTCCCGCATTGTCTGTAAGCCGAAGTGCGGCCAGCCCTTCTGGCTGCTCTGGCGCGGGTCAAAGCCCGTACCATCATCGGCAACCTCGATCGTAAGGCAACCGTCCTCGACCCCGAGCGCGACGACGGCGTGACCGGCATGAGCGTGCCGACGCACGTTCGAGAGTGCCTCCTGGACGACGCGGATCAGCTGAATCTCCGTGGGAACCGGGAGCACGAGCTCGTCGACCCCGGTGGCCACCTCGAGGCGAAGCTCGGCGCCCGCCATCCCCTCGAAGTCGTGCAAGTACTGCTCGAGCGCAGGTACGAGGCCCTGTCGCGGCAGAGCGACGCGGAGCCCGACGATCGCCTCGCGGATGTCGCCGTAGACGGCGCGAGCCGCCTTCTCCATCGCCGCAAGCCCCTCTTGCGCCTTCTCGATTCGGCCTGTCGCGAGCAGCCGCTGTACCGCCTGCGTCTGCGTGTTGATGTAGCCGAGCACCTGGGCGAGCCCATCGTGAAGCTCCCGCGCGATCCGCATCCGCTCCTCCACGACCGCTCCGTCGAGCACCTGCTCGTGGAGTCGTGCATTCTCGATCGCCGCCGCGAGCCGCTCTCCAACACCCTCCAACAGACGGAGCTCGTCAGGACTGCCGGTCGTCAGGGAGCCCGTGGAGGCGATGCCGAGAACACCGACGATCTCCCCGCGGTGCCGCAGCGGCACCCCGCGATACGTTCGCAGGCCGATCTGCTTCACGCGCTCGCGCACGAACCTCTCGTCCCGGTGCATATCGTCGACGACGATCAGCGTCCCGCTCTGCGCGGTCAGGCCCGGCAGCCCCTCACCGAGCCGGAGCCGCGTCCGCTCGCGGAATGCGTCTCCCCCGACCCCGCGGTGGCGGACGAGCTCGAGCCCATCTCCGCCGTTGCGCAACCACACCTCCGCGGCCTGTGCCGAGACAGCCGCCATCGTCGCGTCCATCGCCGCGTCGAGAAGCTCGCCCAGCTCGAGCGACGAGGATGCCGCGCGGCCGACGGCCAGCAACGTCTGAAGCTCCTGGTTTCGCTGCTCGAGCTCGACGTTCTGGCCCAGGATCTTGAGCTCGAGCCGGTCGATCACGGCAAACACTCCGAAGGCGAACACGCTCACGGCTGCACTCATCACACCGAGAACGATCAGGACCTCGGGGAACCGGTGCATGTCGTTGAACATGCTGTGGAGCAGCCCCCATAGACCCGTCAGGAAAAGGACGGGTACGGCGATCGCGAGCCACCGCAAGCGCCCCAGCGTCATCGAGTCGAACTTCACGGTTCGAGTGTATGGCGCTCCGGCGCGAACGACGAGATCGATTTCGCCAACGGCGGCCCTGTGACGAGTGCCCCCGGCCGGAATCGAACCAGCGCACGCGGTTTAGGAAACCGCTGCTCTATCCACTGAGCTACGGGGGCTCAAAGGGAGTGTAGGAGACCACCGCGGCGAGATCAGCGCGTGCGCGGCTCCCAGCGGAAGCGGCGCGCGGCGACGAGCACGCCCGCCAGGCCCCAGGCGAGCACGACTGCGATCGCGGCCGGCTCCGACCAGACGTGCTCGCCGTCGAGGTAGACCGCCTTGACGATCTCGATGAAGTAGGTGAGCGGCAGCACGTCGCCGATCGCCTGCAGGACATCGGGGTAGCGGCGGGTCGGCCCGAACGAGCCGGAGAGGAAGGCCATCGGCAGCAGAATCACGTTCACGACCGCCGACGAGCCCTCCGCCGAACGGATCAGGGCCGCGGTTGCGAGCCCGATCCCCGAGAACCCGGCCGCGCCGATCAGAACGACGAGCACGAGCGAGCCCAACCGGTCAGGCACGTGCGAGCCGTAGACCCCCCGCCCGAGCGCGAACAGGACCACGGTTTGCAGCACGAACACGACGAGCGTCGAGGCGAGCGCGGCCGAGAGGTACGTCGACGCCGGCAGCGGCGTCGAGCGCAGCCGCTTGAGGACCCCCAGCTCGCGCCGGATCACGAGCTGGATCGCGATCCCCGCGAAGGCGGTGTTCGCGGCGCCGTAGCCGAACATGCCTGCGAGCAGGACGTCAGCGGCCGGATGGCCGTCGATCGTCCCGCTGTAGACCGCGCCGAGGAGCATGAACAGCATCAGCGGGAAGACGAAGATGAAGATCGCCGCCTCGCGGTTGCGCCAGAAGACGCGCTGCTCGGTCTTCAGCTGGTGCCAGAACAACCTCACGCGTCGCCCTCGTCGACGAGCTCGAGGTAGACGTCCTCGAGCGTCGCGCGGCGCACCTCAAGCCTCTCCAGCTCGACTCCGGCGGCGACTGCCTCGGCAGTGAGCTCGTGGAGGACGCGGGTCGGCTCCTCCGTCTGGACGACGACGTCGTCGCCGCCGCGCCGGTAGCGGATCTCCACGCCGAGGGAGCCGCCGATCAGCTCGGCCGGGGAGCCCATGCGCACGATGTGGCCGGCGACGAGGACCGCGACGCGGTCGGCGAGTTGCTGGGCCTCGTCGAGGTAGTGCGTCGTCAGGACGATCGTCTTGCCGAGCGCGCGCAGCGAGCGGATCATCTCCCAGGCCGCCCGCCGGGCCGCCGGGTCGAAGCCGGTCGTCGGCTCGTCGAGGAAGAGCAGCTCCGGGTCCCCGATGAGGGCGACGCCGAGGTCGAGCCGCCGCTTCTGGCCGCCCGAGAGCGTCTTCACGCGGTCTCCCGCTTTCTCCGCGAGGCCCACGAGCCCGACCACCTCGTCCACGTCGCGGGGGCGCTCGTAGTAGCCGGCGAAGACGGCGTGCGTCTCGCGCACGGTCAGGTTGGGCCACAGCTCCGAATGCTGGAGGACGACTCCGATCCGCTCCCGGAAAGCGCGCTCGGTCCGCGCCGGATCGAACCCGAGCACGCTCACCTCGCCGGCTGTCGCGTCGCGGTAGCCCTCGAGGATCTCGACCGTCGTCGTCTTGCCGGCCCCGTTCGGGCCGAGCAGGCCGAAGACCTCGCCCGGTTCGACGGTGAAGCTGATCCCGCGCACGGCCTCGACGCCGTCGTACGACTTGTGCAGCCCGGAGACGACGATCGCGCTCA
>CAYGLV010000059.1:0-15029 GCA_964351025.1 uncultured Gaiellales bacterium
TTGCCATGCAGAAGGTCGTGGGTTCGAGTCCCATCATCCGCTTCGAGGCCGCATGCCCCGGCGACGTCTGCGGCTGGGAGGCGAAAGAGGAGTAGGCAGCGCGAGGCACGCCTCACGCGGAATCGGGGATGGCGGCGGCGGCGCACGGTGACGGCGATCGAGCGGTCGCGGGAATGGCGTGGAGATCCATTCGCGCCGACGCTGTTCTCACATGTCTGCGCTCGAACACGCTGTGCTCGCCGAGCCCCCGGTCACACGGGCGCCGGTCGCGCTCGTCCCGCCGCTCCTCCCTGCACCGGTCGACGAGGAGCGCGCCGAGCTCGCGCGGGCCGTCGTCGCGGCCGAGAGTGCGATCGCCGAAGCGCTCTACGAGGACGCGATCGTGGCGCTCGCCGGCCGGACCGTGTCCGCGGCGGCGTATCCGGACCTCGCGCTGCGCGCCCTGTTCGCGGAGTCGTGGGCGCGGATGTACGTCGGCGACCTGGACGCTGCACTGGCGTGCGGCGAGCGCGCTCGGGCGATCTCCGAAGGCCCGACCTTCGACGACCGCGACCGTGCCGAGTCGCTGTACCGGCTCGGCTGCGTCCGTGTGAAGCTGAATGCGATCGCCGCGGCGACCTCGCTCTTCACGCTCGCACTCGAGCTCGCCGAGCGTCCGGGCCTCCCCTGCGACAGGCTGCGCGCCGAGATCCTCGAGTGGCGCTCGCGCTGCCACCAGCGCCACCGCGACTTCGACGCCGCCCGCCAGGATGTCGAGCGCGCGCTCGAGCTGGCGCAGGCGGTCGGTGACGAGCACGTCGCCGCGCACGCTCACTTCCGCGCCTCGGTGATCGCCGAGCGCACGGGGCAGTTCCTGCTGGCCCGCTTCTACGCCGAGAAGGCGAGGACGCTGTACGAGCGCCGCGGCGATCGGGTCAACGTGGGGCGGCTGCTCAACAACCTCGGCGGGCTGACATTCCTGCTCGGCAAGCCCGAGGAGGCGAAGACGTACCTGAAGCAGGCCGTCGCAATGGCGCTCGACACCGGGAGCGACGCCGACGCCGCGCAGGCGATCAACTCGCTCGCCCAGGTGCATCTGCGAATCGGCGAGCCGGAGCCGGCTGAGCGGCACGCGCGACACGCGCTCGAGCTGCTCGGCGATCGCGAGGATTTCACCGACGAGATCGGCAACGCACAGCTCGTCCTCGGCCGTGCCCTGCTCGCACAAGAACGCCACGACGAGGCGGCCGGCTGCTTCGATGCGGCCGAGGCGAGCTTCGAGCGCCTCGACTCGATGAGCCACCGGGCGGCCGCCTGGATGGCGCAGGGCGATCTCGCCGCCGCACGCGGCGACAGCGACGCCGCCGTCGAGCGCTTTCGGGCCGCCGCAGAGGCTCTCCAGGACTTCCATTTCTAAGGAGGTGAATGGCCGCGATGCAGAAGAAATCGGTGACGGTGCTGCTCGCACTCGTCTCGCTCGCAGCGCTCTACGCGAAGGCCAAGTGGGGCCTGCACGGATTCAGTGACGGCAACTAGCCAGCGAGTCCAGCCGGTGGCACGCCCGCCTCAGCGGCCGACCGCGTAGCCCTGCATCCCGCGCGGGTTGGCCGCCGCCTTGAGCAGGCCACCGGGCTCCCGCGCCGCCGCGCTGACCCGTCCCAGCGTCCAGTCGCCGGCGCTGCGCACCTCGTGCCCGCGGTCGCGGAGACCCCGAATCGTCTCGGCGCCGAGCCGCTGCTCGACCTCGATCACGTTCGGCTCCGCGAGGCGGGGATAGAACGAGCTCGCGAAGTGGTTCGTGTGGAAGGACGGCGCGTCGATCGCTGCCTGGAGGTCGAGCCCGAAGAGGGTGTGCGCCAGGAAGAATGCAAGCGTCCACTGGTCCTGCTGGTCGCCGCCCGGGGTGCCGAACGCGAGGTACGGCTCGCCGTCCCGCAGGGCGAGCGACGGAGACAGCGTCGTCCGGGGGCGCTTCCCGGGCTGCAACGCGTTCGGGTGCTCCGGATCGAGCCAGAACATCTGGGCGCGTGTCCCGAGCGGAAAGCCGAGGCCCTGCACGACGGGGGAGCTCTGCAGCCAGCCGCCGCTCGGCGTCGCCGAGACGACGTTGCCGAACCGGTCGACGATGTCCAAGTGGACGGTGTCGCCGCGGGTCGGCTCGCCGGCCCCGGCGCCCGTGGTCGGCGCTGTGACGGGCCGTGGCAGCCGGCCCCCGCCCGGGCGCAGCTCGGTGGACGCTGTCTCACCGACCAGGCGCCGCCGCTCCACCGCGTACTCAGGCGACAGGAGCCGTTCGACCGGCACGTCGACAAACAGCGGATCGCCGTAGAACGCCTCGCGATCGGCAAACGCAAGCTTCGCGCACTCGACGACGGTGTGGACGTACTCGGCCGAGTTGTGGCCCATCGCCTCGAGGTCGAAGCCGTCGAGGAGCGCGAGCTGTTGCAGGAACACGGGTGCCTGGCTCCACGGGCCGGCCTTGCAGACCGTGGTGCCACGGAAGTCGAAGGAGAGCGGCGTCTCGAACGTCGCGCTCCAGCCGGCGAGGTCGCCCGCGGTCAGGAGCCCATCGTGCGCCACGCTGCAGCGCTCGAACGCCTCCGCGACGAATCCGCGGTACCAGGTCGCGCGCGCACGCTCGATCTCGTCCTCGCGGCCACCTCCCCGTGACTCCTCGACGATCCGGCGATACGTCGCGGCAAGGTTGCGGTTGCGCAGGAGCGCGCCCGGCTGCGACGGTGACAGGTACAGGGCGGCAGACTCCTTCCAGCCGCGCAGCAGCGGCTCGGCATTCCGGATCGCCGCGGCGATCCCCGGGACAGCGGGGAAGCCATGTTCGGCGTACCCGATCGCGAACTCGGCGACGTCCGCCAGCCGCCACGTGCCGAAGTCGCGCAGCAGCAGCAGCCACCCGTCGAATGCTCCCGGGACGCAGGCGGCAAGCAGCCCCGTACCGGGGACGAGCTCGAGCCCGCGCTCTGAAAAGGCGGCGATCGTCGCCGCGGCGGGCGCGGGCCCTTGGGCGCAGAGGACGAGCGGCTCGCCGCGCTCGACGCTCCAGAAGACTGCCGGGAGGTCGCCGCCGGGACCGTTCAGATGGGGCTCGACGACCTGCAGGACGAGCCCGGCCGCAACCGCGGCGTCGAACGCGTTCCCGCCACGCTCGAGCACGGCCATCCCCGACGCCGATGCGAGCCAGTGCGTCGACGCGACCATCCCGAAGGTGCCGCGCAGCTCGGGGCGCGTGGTGAAGCTCATGACAGCTCGTCCAGCGCCTGGTACCCCGAGCGGATCCGGCCCGACTCCGCCTCGCCCACGAGCTCGAAGAGCCGCTCCAGCAGCGGCTCGTCGAGGTTGTGAGCCCGGGCGCGTTCGAGCACGGGGCCAAGGATCTCACGCAGTTCCGTCGGTCGGCGGTGCACGTTCAGATCGCGCCAGACGCCCGTGCGCCCCGCCTCGAGGCCGCGCCAGTAACGGCGCTGGGACTCCCAGCTGGCCGCCATCCGCTCGGCGTCCCCGGCGACGAACGCGGCTGGATCGAAGCCGTCGACGGGCTCGAGGACAATTCCCTCGGCCGCGGCCACGCGCGCGACGCCGGCGATCAGCTCGCCGAGAACCGGGAGGCGCTCCTCACGAGCAAGGATGTCGAGCACGTCGGCATCGACCAGCGCCGTTGCAAAGTAGAAGGCGCCGAGCGCCGATTTTCCCCACAGAAGCGAGAAGATCCGCTCGGTCACCGTGGTGGGATGCGCCCGCGAGAGCAGCTCGCGCAGCTGCTCGACGCGCTCGGTCGCGGCGCCGTCGAGCTCGCCGACGTGCAGGGAGCCGGGGCCGCCGTAGACGACGTGGCCGGGCCCCTCGTAGTGGCCGCCGAACGTGAGCGCCGCACCGACCGTGCGGTGCGCTCCCACCGCGGCGGCGATCCGGTACTCCTCGAGCCCGTTCTGCAGCGAGACGACAAAGCCGTCAGCGGCGAGCCGGGGGGCGATGGTAGCGAGCGCGTCTGCGGTGTGGCGCGCCTTGACGGCGAGGAGGACGCAACCGAGGTCGCCGTCGACCTCTTCGGGCAGGCGCACTCTCGGGCGCACGTGGAGCGTCTGCGCGCCGCTGATGCGCAGCCCTTGCGCGCGGATCGCGGCGACGTGGGCCTCGTTCTGCTCGACGAAGACGATGTCGACCCCGGCGTCGAGGAGGCGGCTGCCGACGAAGCCGCCGATCGCACCCGCCCCGACCACGGTGATTGCCGTCATCGCTCCAGGTACTCGTCGAACGCCTCGACTCCCTGCCGGAGCGCGAAGGCGACGCGCGCGGCGGAGCGCACGAGTCTCGAGGCGAGAAAGCGTGGCTCGTCTGCGCGGCCGAGCTGGGCGGCGTCGGCGAGCGCCGGGAGCTGCTCCTGCGCCAACGCGGGGTCGTGCGCGAAGCGGTCGCCCTCTGCATAGTCGACCGGGACGATCGCCCGGCTGACCCGGCGCAGGCACTCCGCGGCGGCGGCAGGATCGTCCGCCGCGGCCGCCGCGAACCGCTCTGCGCGCTCGCCCAGGTCTCGGGCCCGCTGGATGCAGGCCGACAGGTCGAGGCCGTCACCGGCGGCCTGGGCGCGCTCCACGAGCGTCTGAACGAGGTCCCGCGCCGTCTCGGCGTAGTCGAGCGGGGGCACCGGGCTCGCGAGCAGGCGCCAGACGACGTGCTGGTAGATCCGCGTGTCGCGAACCAGCAGTTCGGGGTCGAGCTTGTCGAGCGTGTCGGCGGGTGTGTGCCACCACCAGCCGGTGCCCGCTCCGACGCGCGCCTCGGTGCCAAAAACCGCGCCCATGGCGTTCGGCTCACCGGCGGCAGCCGGTTGCTCGCCCATGTTCCCGAAGATCGACGGGACACCGATCCCCCAGAACGACTGGTCGCCGGCGCGCGCCATGCGACGGCCCGCGAAGTCCTGTCCGGCCTGGGCCGCAACCGCCTCCCGGGCGAGCGCACGCAGCTCGCCGGCCGCAGTGGTGTCGGAGACGATCGTGTTTCCCCGGCCGCCCGTGGAGTCGACGTTCACGTGGGCAACGGCCCGTGCCTCGAGCTCCTCCCAGTGGTGGTCGGCGTACCAGGCGGAGCTCGAGTAACGCCCCTGCGAGTGACCCGACCAGAAGACGATCCGCAAGCCGCGCTGCCAGCGGTCGCGCGCGAGCGCCGAGACGCGGGCGACCTCGAGCATCGTCGCGTTGGCGCCGCCGTTGTCCATCGCGCCGTGGTACCAGGTGTCATGGTGGCCGCTGAAGAGGACGAACGGCTCGTCCTCGCCGCCCGCGGGGCCCGAGAGCTCGGCGATGAGGATCGGCGTCGGCCGCCAGCCGGTGTCGACCTCCGCGAAGACGCGCACGCTCGTCGGCGTCGCCTGCCGCAGCCGCGCACCCGCCGAGTGCGGCACCGTCACGACGACGGTCGAAGGCAGCTCGGCGAGTAGCAGGTCGTCCGGGCTGCCCCAGACCGGCGAGATGCACATCTCGTGCAGATGCTCGTGGGGGCTGATGTGCACCTGTGCAACCGCGCCTCGCCGGCGCGCTGCGACAGACGCGGCCGGGTTGGCGATCCCGTCGAGCAGGACGGCCCGGCCGGCAACGTCGCCCGCCAGCCCGTCGACGAGCTCGGCCGCAATCCCGGCCGGTGGGCTCGGGCGCGAGAAGGAGTGCGTGATGCAGGGCAGCGACTCTCCGTCGAGCTCGAGCCGGGCTCGGCCGGGGAGGCTGATGTAGGCATCGTGCAGGAGCAGCTCGGTGGCATAGCCGTACGAGGCGATCTCCCGCTCGACCCAGCGCAGGCTCTCGAGCTCCTCCGCCGTTCCCGCGTGCTTCGTCCGGCGCGAGAGCTCACCGACGACGGCGGTGAGCCGCTCGCCCGAGACGAGGTCGACGATGTCGCTCAGGGACTCGTGGATCAGCGCTCGACCGGGACCGCGCCCGCGCCGTTTGCCACCATGAACCCGTAGTCGCCCGGATCGACCTTGGTGACCGATTCGCGGACGAGCACGAGCAACGACGGGTCGAACGGTGCAGTGATCGTCTCGAGGACCTCGAACGTGTACGGGCTGACGACACGTCCGAGCTCTGTGCCTGCGGGCACCGCCTCGCCGAGGCGCGCCGGCTCGACGCTCGAGAGCATGAGACCGCCGTGGTGCGGGCGCAGGACGATCAACTCGTCCACGACGACCTGCCGCTTGGGCAGCTCCGGCTCGCCGGGAAGCATGCCGAGCTTCTTCATCACGTTGCGGATCCCGCGCAGCCCCTTCTCGAGATAGTGGGCGTTGAGCTGCTGGCCGCCGCCCAGCTCGCTGACGATCGTCGGCACGCCGTGCTCGCGGCAGTAGTCGCCGAGCGAGCCCGGGTAGGAGGGCCCACGGAAGAGGATCTCGCAGCCGAACGCCTCGGCCAGCCCGCCGGTGTCGTGCAGGTAGACGTAGTCGACGGTGGCCAGGTTTCCGCCCGAATGGAAGTCGATCAGGTAGTCGCAGTTCGGGACGATCAGCTCGACGATCGTCTGCGCCAGCTGATCGGTCAGCATCCCGCCTGAAGCGCCGGGGAAGACGCGGTTGAGGTTGCTCATGTCGATCGGCGTGTTGCGCGTCAAGCTCTGGAACGCGTACGGGTTCGCCACCGGCAGCACGAAGAGCTCGCCCGAGAACGTGCTCGGATCGAGCTCGGTGACGAAGCGCCGCACCGTTTCGACGCCGAGCGGCTCGTCGCCGTGGATTCCGGCGATCAGGCCGAGCGTCGGCCCATCTCCGGCGCCGCCGCGGATCCTGTGCGTCACGAGCTCCAGCGTGTGCCCGTTCGCGATCGTCGCGACCGGGACCCGCGCCATCTGTGCGTCGGTCACCTGTTTCCTCCCTTTCGTTTCGGGCTCAAACCGCATCCTGGCGCGTCGCCGCAGCCGCGCCGTGCGTGGTTCCGCTGATCCCGCGCACCCCGCCGATGCGCATGATCACGATCGCGATTGCGGCCGCTCCGATCAGGGCACCCACGATCAGGAGCGTCGAGAGCGCCGCGAGCGTCGGATCCTGGAACTTCTGCATGTAGATGTACATCGCCGTCGGGAGCGTGTTCGACCTCTGGCCCACGACGAAGATCGACGCATCCAGCTCGTCGAAGCTGATGATGAAGGCAAACGCCGCGGCGGCCGCCAGCGTCGCGCGCATCTGCGGCAGGGTCACGCGCCAGAACACGTGGCGTGGTGACCCGCCGAGATCGGCGGCCGCCTCCTCCAGCGTGCGGTCGATGCGGGCGAAGCCCGCGACCGCCAACGTGACCACGAACGGCAGCGTCACCACGATGTGCACGAGGACGAGGCTCTCGAAGCTCCCGTAGAACCCGAACTTCAGGAAGAGGATGAAAGCGGCGATCCCGATCGAGACCTTCGGGACGATCAGAGGCGCAACGATGAAGCCCTGCACTCCGCGCCGCCCGGGAAAGCGGTAGCGCGCGATCGCCAGGGCTGCGAGCGTTCCTGCGACGAGCGATCCCGCCGTCGCCAGGAGCGCCAGCTCGATGCTGCGGATCGCCGGGGCGCCGAAGCCGCCTTCGTCGAAGAGGCGTCCGTACCACCTGGTCGAGAATCCGGGTGGCGGCCACTGGCCGAACGGCGAGGAGTTGAACGACTCGACGACGACGATCGCGATCGGCAGCACCATGAAGACCAGCCCGGCGGTCAGGAAGACGTACAGGACGAGCCGCGCCGGACGGATGCGGCCGAAGCTCACCGCGAGTACTCCCACGTGGCACGGGCCGTTCCCGTCTGGAGGCGAAGCAGCACCGTGAACACCCCGATCGCGGTCAGAGCGAGGGTGAGCAGGACGTACGACGCGACCGCGGCGTGCGGCCAGTCGAGCCCGCCGACATCCTCATAGATCCGCCCGGCAAGCACCTGCACGCGCCCTCCGCCGAGCAGCGACGGAGTCGCGAAGGCGCTGATCGCGAGCGCGAAGACGAGCTGCGAGCCGGCGATCACGCCCTGGACCGTGAGCGGGAAGATCACGCGGCGGAAAGTCGTCCAGCCGGTCGCACCGAGATCGGCGGCGCTCTGCTCGAGCATCGGGTCGAACTGGTCGAGCACCGCCAGGATCGGGAAGATCATGAACGGCAGCAGGATGTGGACGAGCCCGATCGTGACGCCGCTGAACTCGTAGAGCATTCGAAACGGCTGGTCCACGAGGTTCCAGCGAAGCAGCAGGTTGTTGATGAAGCCGCCGTCGCCGAGAACGAGCGCCCAGCCATACGAGCGCACGACGACACTTGTCATGAGCGGCGAGAAGAGCAGGAAGAAGGCGAGATAGCGGAGCCAGCGGCTCCGCAGCCGGTAGAGGGCGAGCGCCATCGGATAGCCGATCACGGCGGTCAGGACGACCGTCAGCAGGCCGAGCTTCATCGTCGTTCCGACCACGCCCCAGAAGAACGAGTCGGTCAGCAGCTGCGTCCAGGTTTCGGTCGAGTAGGCGGAAAGCATCCGTCCGGCGACGAACTCATGGAAGCTGTAGGCGCCGAGGATCACCATCGACGCCGCGAAGACGACGCTGGTCGCCGCGAGCGCCGGCGACAGGAAGACGTACGCGCGCCACTCGAAGCGGTGCCGGTCCTGCCGCGGGAGTGCCGCGGGGGCGCCGGTGGCGGGGGCCTGCGTCACAGGCCCCCGCCGTCCTGAACGTCCTCGAGCACCTACAGGTTGCCCTTGATCTGCTTATCCCACTGGCTGCGCCACGTGCCGATCGCCTTCGCGACGACCTGCCACTCGGGCTCCCAGAGCTTGTCGATCGTCGACTTCTGGAACGCCGGGAGCGTCTTGAACTCCTCGGGCAGCTTCACCTTGCTGTTCGCAGCCACCTCGATGCTCGTGTTCGCCCAGCCGCCGCACCACTTCGGCGAGAGCATCTTGCCGATGATGTCGTGGCACGCCTCGGACTGCTGCGGCGTGTTCCCCTGCACCGACTGGAGGTAGACGGGGACGTTGATCGCGCCCTCCCGCGGCACGACATACTCGAGCGGTGCGCCCTGCCGGATCCACTGGCGCGCCGTGCCGTTGAAGTACGACGTCAGGCCTGCCGTGCCGTTCGTCAGCACCTGCAGGTACTGGGGATTCGAGGTGACGATCAGCCGGATCTGGTCGTGGGCCCGCTTCGACCAGATATCCCAGCCGATGTTCATGCGGCGAAGGCTTCCGCCGTTCAGGCGTGCCGCGGCGTAAACGGCCTGCCAGTAGTAGTCGAAGAACGTGACCTTGCCCGCGTAGGTGGGGTTCCACAGATCCGACCACGATTTCGGCGGAGTCGTGATCTGCTGCTTGTTGTAGACGAGCCCAAGCTGGTCGGCCCCGATCCCGATGCCCTTCTGGTTCTTGCGCCGGAACACCGGATAGATGTCCTTGACGTTCGCGAGGCTCTTGTAGTCGAGCTTCTCCCACATGCCGTCCAAGTCGCCCTGGGCGGTGGTCTGCGCGTTGAAGAAGCCCATGTTCACGAACGGCTTCGTCGGGTCCTGGCGCTTCGCGGCGACCATCAGCGGATAGCCGACCGTGTTGCTGTTCTCGTAGATGTTGATCGAGACGTTCGGGTTCTTCGCCTCGTACCAGGCCTTGAACGCCTTCGGCATCACGGCTAGCGCGCCGCCGAGAAACACGAACATCGTGACGTCGACCTTCGCGCTGCGGCGGGCCCGCGTGCTCGGCGCCGCCTTGACCGGGTCGACGCCGAGCGCCAACGCACCCGCCGCGGCGCCACCGGCCAGGAGGATCTCGCGCCGTGTGAGGTTCTTCGCTCCCACGGTTTCGTCAGGATTACGCATCTAGAACGCTCCTTTCATCGAGCGTAGGGTCGCTTTTCGGACACTTGTCATTTCTCGAGCATCACGGCGCTGGACGCGTCCCAGCCGACCTGGACGCGCTCGCCGGGCTTGACCGCGACGTCGGCGTCGTTCGGCCGCGACGCGACGAGCTCGCGCCCGTTCGGCAAACGGACGCGATACGTGACGTTCGAGCCGTGGAAGACGACGTCCTCGACGGTCACGTCGAAGACGTTCCAGCCGGGGTCCGCGTCGAGGCGGGGCGCCAGAGTCACGCGCTCGGGACGGATCAGCGCCGCGACGCCGCGGCCGGGGACCTGCAGCGCGAGGCCGTCGCTGACGAAGCCGCCCGCTCCGTCGTCTGCCCCGTCGAAGATGTTCGTCTCGCCGACGAACGTCGCCGCGAAGCGGGTGCTGGGCCGGCCGTAGACCTCGGCGGGCGAGCCGATCTGCTCGATCCGCCCCTCGTTCATGATCGCGATCCGGTCCGACATCGCGAGCGCCTCCGTCTGGTCGTGCGTGACGTAGACGAACGTCGTCCCGGATTCCTGCTGAATGTGCTTGAGCACCCGCTGCATCTGGACGCGCAGGCGCAGGTCGAGCGAGGAGAGCGGCTCGTCGAGGAGCAGTACCGTCGGCTGCTTGACGAGCGCCCGTGCGATCGCCACACGTTGCTGCTGCCCGCCCGAGAGCTCGTGCGGCCGGCGTCCCTCGTACCCGGCGAGCTCGACCAGCTCGAGTGCCTCGCCGACCCGCCGCCGCAGGTCGGCGGCGCGGACGCGCTCGACCTTGAGGCCGAACGCGATGTTCGCCTCGACGGTCAAGTGCGGGAAGAGCGCCGGCCTCTGGAAGATCGTGTTCGTCGGCCGCCGGTGGGCGGGCCGTCGCCCCATCGGCTCGCCGCGGATCAGCACCTCGCCCGAGCTCAGCTGCTCGAGGCCGGCGATCATCCGCAGCGTCGTCGACTTGCCGCAGCCGCTCGGGCCGAGGATCGAGAAGAACTCGCCGGGCTCGACCGCGAACGAGATGCCGTCGACGGCCACCACCGTCTCGCCGAAGATCTTGACGACGTCGCGCAGCTCGGCATCGGGGGCTTCCGTGCTCATCGCTCCCGCGCGATCTCTGTAAAGGCTTCGTCTGCCGCCTCGAGCAGCTCGTCGACGTCAGCCTCGGTATGGGCGGCCGACAGGGCGCTGTGCAGCAGCGCCTTCTCGGCGACGAGGATGTTGCGGCGCCGGCAGGCGCGGACGAAGGCCGCGTAGTGCTGGGCCGAGGTGCCGAGCGCGGACCGGTAGTCCTCAACCGGGCCCCGCGTGAAGTAGGGCTGGAAGTGGCCGCCACCGCCGGCCGGCACGACGTCGACGCCGTGCGTCTCACCGAGCTGCGTCAGGCCCGCCTGCAGGCGCTCGGTCAGCTGCTGCAGCCGCGCCTGGACCGAGCCGTCGGCGAGCGCGCGGAGGCTCGCCGACGCGGCGGCGAGCGAGATCGCATGGCCGTTGAAGGTGCCGACGTAGCCGACCGCACCGCCGGCGGTGGGGTCGGTCAGCCTCAACAGCTGCTCGCGGCCCTCGACAGCGGCGATCGGGAACCCGTTTCCGAGCGCCTTGCCGTAGAGCGTCAGGTCCGGTGCGATTCCATAGAACTCGCGGGCGCCGCCGGGCGCGAGGCGGAAGCCCGTCAGCAGCTCGTCGAACACGAGCACGATCTCGAGCTCGCTCGTCAACGCGCGCAGCGACTCGAGGTACTCGCGGCGCGCCGGGATCCACCCGAGATCGATCAGCACCGGTTCGACGAACACGGCGGCGAGGTCGGAGGCGTTGTCACGCAGCAGCCGCTCGGTCGCCGCCAGATCGTTGAAGGGCAGGACGAGCGTCTCGGCCGTGTGGCGCGAGAGGCCGGCCGATCCGGGCGGCGAGGCCGGGCTGCCGGCAGGGCCGATCGCGTCCGGCGCGCCCCAACAGGAGACCCAGACAGCGTCGAACCAGCCGTGGTAAGCGCCCTCGGCCTTGGCGACTCGCTCCTTGCCGGTCGCGGCTCGGGCGATATGCAGGGCGTGCAGCGCGGCCTCGGTGCCGGTGTTGGCGAACCGCACCCTGCCGAAGCCCGGCACGATCGCGGCGAGCAACTCGGCCGTTTCGATCGAGGCGCGCGTCTCGTAGCCCGTCGTTAGCCCGGCGGCGAGCGCGGCCGAGACCGACTCGGTGACGCCAGGATCGGCGTGGCCGAGCATGACCGCGCCGTTGCCCATCATGCAGTCGAGGTAGCGGGTGCCGTCCAGGTCCCAGACGTAGGGACCGTCGGCGCGCTCGATGTAGAGCGGGTGCGGGTCGCGCAGGCGCGAGTTCGAGTGCGTTCCGCCCGGGACGAGCCGCACGCCGTCTGCGTAGATCAACTCCGAGTTCGTCGCGACGCTGGTCATGCGTCGCTCTGGAGCGAGGCGTGCGAGACACGCCGCGCTCCGGTCAGGAGGTCGGGAACGCAGCTGTCCGCGATGCTGCGCGTGAAGCGCGTTGACGGGCCGGCGACCGACAGCGCTCCGTGCGCCTCGCCACCGGGCCCACGCACGGGAGCCGCGATGCACCGGAGCCCGACCGCGAAGACTTCCTCGTCCCGTGCAAAGCCTTCGGAGGCCGCGCGCTCCAGCTCCTCGGTCAGCGCTTCCGCAACGGCGATCCCGCTCGGGCCGAGTGCGCGCCGAATGATCTCGAGGCGACGCTGTTCAGACAGCGTGGAGAGGATCGCCTTGCCCATCGCCGACAGGTGCGGCGCGATCACGTCGCCGATCGTCGCGACGACGCGCAGCGGATGCGCCGACTCATGGCGTGCGACGAGGACGATCTCATCGCCGATCAAGACGCCGGCGCTGACGCTCTCGCCGGTGCTGCGTCCGAGGTCGGCGATCGCCGCACGGTAGTGCTCGGTCGGCAGTAGGCGGAGGGTTCGAAGCCCGAGGGCCAGGAGGGCCGGCCCCGGCACGAACCGCTTGTCCGGCCGCCGGCTCGCGAGCCCGCGCTCCTCGAGCAGACGAGCGAGCCGCGAGGCCGTGCTGATCGGCATTCCCGTGCCCTCGGCCAGCTGGGAGAGCGTCAGGCCCTCGGGCGGCACCGCTGCGACGAGGTCGACCAGGTCGAGCACACGGCGCAGGTAGCTGACGCTGCCCTCTGCCGTCGTAGCAGGTTTTTCCAGTGAGTAGAAGGCCGTGTTGCTCATCGAGAATCGGGGACGCTAGCACACCCCGTCGCGGTCGTCACGAGCGCGCCCGGCCCGGGGCTCTATAGTCGGCCTCATGGCGCACGGCCCCCGCGAAGACCGGCTCGCGAAGGCGCGGGCAACGATGTCCGCCCACGACATCGACCTGCTCGCCGTCTCACCCTCGGACGATCTCCGCTATCTGGCCGGGTTCTCGCCGACCGCCGACGAGCGGCCGTGCATGCTCCTGCTCGGCCGGGACGACATCGCTTTGGTCGTGCCGAGCCTCAACGCCGAGCAGGCACGCGCGGCGCTGCCCGCGCTGCCCTTCGTGACCTGGGAGGACGCGGACGGAGCCGGCGGCGCACTCCGCGAGGCGATCGGGTCTTTCAGGCTCCGTTCGGAGGCCAGCGTCGGTGTCGATGCCACCATGCGCGCCGACTTCCTCCTGCTGCTCCAGCAGATCGCGCCGGCGGCCCGGTGGGTCTCTGCAGCGCTCGTGCTCTCAGAGCTGCGGCTCAGAAAGGATGCCGAGGAGCTGGAGGCGCTCCTGGCGTCTGCACGCACGGCCGACACTGCCATGACCGCAGCGCTCGATGCGTGTGTCGAGGGCGTGCGTGAGCTCGACGTCGCGGAGGCCGCCGCAGCTGCGTTCCGCCGGGCGGGCTGCGAGGAGGTGTCGTTTACGAGTGTCGCCTCGGGACCGAACGGCACCTACCCGCACCACCACAGCGGCTCCAGGCGGCTCGCGCACGGAGAAGGAGTCACGATCGACCTCGGCGGACGCCTGCACGGCTACGCCTCCGACATCACGCGGACGGCGCACATCGGTCCGCCGGGCAAGCGCTACGCCCTCGTCCACGCGGTGGTCGAGGATGCGGTTCAGGCCGGCATCGACGCGGTGCGGCCGGGCGTTACCTGCGCCTCCATCGATCGGGCGGCGCGGAAAGTGATCGACGCGGCGGGCTTCGGCGACTACTTCGTGCACCGGACCGGGCACGGGCTCGGGCTCTCCGGGCACGAGCCGCCGTGGATCATGGACGGCGAAGAGCGTGCGCTGGAGCCCGGCATGGTCTTCAGCATCGAGCCGGGGATCTACGTGCCCGGCGAGCTTGGCGTGCGCCTGGAGGAGATCGTCCAGCTGACCGAGCTGGGGTGCCGGGTGCTCAGCGACTTGCCGCGTGATCTGAGGATCGTCCCAAGCCTCGGCTAGGAGAGGGCGGAGGCGATCAGCCAGACGATCGCGACGAGCACGGCGGCGAGGACGAGGACGACGAACCCGGCGAGCCAGAGTGCGGCGGGCAGCAGCTTCCGCAACGACTCGGGTAGCGGGACATCGACCGCGTCCTTGCCGGCCCGGCTCACGGTGATCCCACTGCGCCGCACCCTGATCGTGTCCGCGACGTACCGCTCGATCGACTGCTCGAACTCCCGTCCGAGCTTCTCGAGCGTCGCTTCGAGGCCAGGCTCGGCCTCAACCGGTGCCTCGTCGAGCGTTCGCAGAGGCGGGAACTCGGCCGGCAGGCCGTCGATCACGAGCTGGAAGACGCGCTCGGGATGCTCGAGATCCTTCAGGTGGTGCTCGCCGAGGTCGCGCAATTCGATCCCCTCCAGCTCGTCGCCGCGGACGAGGGTGCGTGCCGTCTCGGTGACGAGCACCTGGCCGCCGTGCCCGGCCGAGCAGATGCGCGCGGCCCGCACGACGTCGATGCCGAGGTAGCCCTCTTCACCCATGACGGGCTCGCCGGTATGGATGCCCATGCGAACCGATACCGCGACCTCGGATGGCCAGGGGTGAGTGGTGAGGGCACGCTGCGCCGTCGCTGCGGCGACCACGGCGTCCCGCGCCCGTGGGAACGCGACGAAGAAGGCGTCGCCCTGCCGGTCGACCTCGTGCCCGCCGTGCGCGGCGAACGTCTCGCGGAGAAGCCGGTTGTGGTCGGCGATCACGTCGGCCCAGCGCTCGCCGAGCCGGCGCAGGAGGAGCGTCGAGCCCTCGATGTCGGAGAAGAGAAACGTGACGGTGCCGGTCGGGAATGACGCCACGAG
>CAYGLV010000060.1:0-11685 GCA_964351025.1 uncultured Gaiellales bacterium
GTGATCGATCTGCGCTCGGACACCGCGACGCGACCGACTCCCGGCATGCGCCACGCGATTGCCCAGGCCGACGTCGGTGATGAGCAGCGGCGCGAGGATCCGACGGTGAACGAGCTCGAGCGTCGCGCCGCGGCGCTGCTCGGCCAGGAGGAGGCCGTCTTCCTGCCGACGGCGACGATGGCGAACCAGATCGCTCTGCGCGTGCTCACCGAGCCGGGCGACGAGCTGCTTGCCCACGAGGACTCGCACGTGCTCATCTCGGAGGTCGGCGGGCCGGCGATCTTCCACGGCGTGATGACGCGGGGACTGCCCGGCGAGGCCGGCCGTTTCACGCCCGACCAGGTGCGGGCAGCGGTGCGCGAGCCGTCGATGCACTCGCCGCGGACGAGGGTCGTGTGGGTCGAAGACACGCACAACCAGTCCGGCGGGCGCGTCTGGCCGCTCGCTCAGATCGACGCGCTCGCGGCGTGTTGTCGCGAGCGCGACCTCGCCTTCCACCTCGACGGAGCCCGTCTGTTTCACGCAGCGGTAGCGAGCGGCGAGGCGGCGGCGACCATCGGCGCCCGCTTCGACACCGTCACGCTCTGCCTCTCCAAGGGCCTCGGCTGCCCTCTCGGCGCGCTCGTCGCGGGCACGGCCGAGCGGATGTCGCGGGCACGCCGCCACAAGCACCTCTTCGGGGGGGCGATGCGCCAGGCGGGAATCGTCGCGGCGGCCGGGGTCTACGCGCTCGACCACCACGTCGAGCGCCTGGGCGAGGACCACGCACGCGCCCGCCGTCTCGCCGAAGGCTGGCTGGCAGCAGGCGTTCCCGTGGATCTCGGGCAGGTGGAGACGAACTTCGTGCAGGTGGACGTCGCTCCACTCGGGCTGACCAAGGCCGAGGCACTGAGCCGGCTCGCGGAAGCGGGTGTCGGCCTCTCGACCACGATCCACCCGACGCGACTGCGCGCCGTCACGCACCTGGACGTCAGCGACGGCGACGTCGAGCGCGCCGTCGAGCTCGTTCCGCGCGCCCTGGGGGCACGTGCCCGCGCCTGAGGAGCTGCACGCCGACCTCTCCCGCCGCCTGCGCGCAGCGCAGGCCGAGCAGCGGCTGCCCTCGGTCAGCGCGGCCGTCTTCCGCGAGGGCGAGATCGTGTGGGCGGAGGCGCTCGGCCTCGCCGATGTCGACGCGGGGCGCGCTGCGACGCCCGACACGCAGTACCGGATCGGCTCGATCACGAAGACCTTTACCGCTGTCGCCGTCATGCAGCTCCGCGACGCCGGCCGCGTCGAGCTGGACGCGCCCCTGCGCGAGTACATCCCCGAGGTGCAGCCCGGCCCGACTGTGCGGCACGCGCTCTCCCATCTGACCGGCCTGCAGCGCGAGCCGGCCGGGGAGATCTGGGAGACGATGCAGATGCCGAGCCGCGAGGATCTCCTCGCCGGGCTCGAGGACGTCGAGCAGGTTCTCGTCCCCGGGGAGCGCTGGCACTACTCGAATCTCGCCTTCAGCCTGCTCGGCGAGCTCGTCGCTCGCCGCTCCGGGACGCCGTACTGGACGTACGTGCAGGAGCGCGTGCTCGAGCCACTCGGGCTCTCGCGCACGACCTTCGCCGAGAGCGAGCCGGCCGCCCGCGGCTACTTCGTCGAGCCGTACTCCGACGGCGTCCGGCCGGAGGCGCACGTCGAGATCCCCGAGCCTCCAGCGGCGATGGGCCAGCTCTGGAGTACCACCGGCGACCTCGCCCGCTGGGGCGCCTTTCTCGCAGCCGGCGACCCGGCGGTGCTGGCCAAGGAGACCCTCGACGAGATGAGCCTCGTGCAGGCGATGGTCGACCAGAAAGGCTGGCTCTCGGGCTGGGGGCTCGGGCTTCAGCTCGTGCGCCGCGGCGAGCGCGTCTACGCGGGCCATGGCGGCGCGATGCCCGGCTTCCTGGCGTTCGTCGGTGTCGTGCGGGACGACGGGGTCGGCGCGGTCGCGCTTATGAACACGAGCGCCGGGGGCGCGCCCGACGCGCTCGCGCTCGACCTCGCCGAGACCGCGGTCAAGGCGTTGCCGGCGGAGCCGGACCCCTGGCGCCCCGATGCGGGCGCGCCGGCGGAGGTCGAGCCCCTGCTCGGCCGCTGGTGGTCGGAGGGCGACGAGGTCGTCTTCCGCTGGCGCCAGGGACGGCTCGAGGTCCAGCTCGTCGGCGCCCCCGCCGGGCGCGACACGTCGTACCTCGAGCCGGAGGGCGACGATGGCTGGCGCATAGTCGAAGGCCGCGAGCGCGGCGAGCTCGTTCGCGCCGTGCGCGACGCAAGCGGCGGCGTGGAGAAGCTGTACCTGGCGACGTACCCGCTGACGCGGGAGCCCGTCACCTTCTGTCCCTAACGGTCTCCTGCGATCGCGAACGAGACGGCGATCGCGGCGTAGGCGGCGAGCAGCGCGACGCCGCGAGTGCGGCTCGAGCGGCCGTCGTGCAGGACGACAGCGGTGACGGCTGCAGCGGCGCCGAGAGCGCCGATCTCGACCGGCCGGAAGGAGAGCGCGAACGGGTCGATCAGCCACGCGAGCAGTGCGACGGCCGGGATCAGGAACACCGCCACCTGGGCGCTCGACGCGAGCGCGATCTCCGCTGCGAGCGCGATCTTGCCCCGAGCGGCCACGACAACGGCGCCGCCGTGCTCCGCCGCGTTGCCGACGATCGCGACGATCACGGCCGCGACGAAGAAGTGGGAGAGGTGGGCCTTGTCGGCGAACGTCTCCAGCGAGCCGACGAGGATCTCGGCCACGAAGGCTGTGACAACCGTGGCCACGCCGAGCGCGAGGAGCGCGGAGCGGAACGACCACGACTCGATGTCGGGGTCGGCGCCTTCGTGCGCCGCCCTGTGGCGGCGGAGGCTCCTCCAGGTGACGAGGACGTAGACCGCGAGCAGCGCGACGGAGACCGGGATGGAGAGAGTCGCCAGCGAGTCGCGCTCGTGGTCACCCGACCAGCCCGGCACCGCGGTGATCAGAAAGAGCGCGAGCGCGACGCCGACGAGGCCGAGCGAGACGAAGCTCGACCCGCGGTCGACTGTTCCCTTCCCGCCGAAGAGGAGCGAGAAGCCGAGCACGAGCAGGAGATTGCCGATCACCGAGCCGATCAGCGACCCGCGGACGACCTCGGTCAGGCCCTCGTTGACGGCGATCAGCGCAATGATCAGCTCGGGTGCGTTGCCGAACGTGGCGTTGAGGAAGCCGCCCACTCCGGGCCCGGTGTGCTCGGCGGCGTGCTCGGTCGCCTCGCCGATCAGCCAGGCGAGCGGGACGAGCGCGACCGCGGCGAGCACGAACTCCCACGTGTCGCCCGGCGAAGCGACGTAGTGCAGGAGGATCGTGAGCGGCGCGAGTGCGAGCGAGGCGAGGAGGATCCTGCGGATCACGGCGCGCGTACCCTACCCCGCTCGCGATCGAGGCCGCCGCGTCGGCCGCCTGCCGTCGCCCGTGCCTGAAAACGGCGCGCTTGTCAAGTCTTGCGCGGTCGGTGCTTCTTGCACACAATCGCGGAGTGCAGCAGCCGATGCAGGCTCCGGCAGAGCTTCCTCTCCATCCGCAGGACGAGGTGGAGTGCCGTCGCTGCGCCGTTCACTGCGACAAGGTCGTCTACCCCGGAGCGTGCGTCGAGCGGGCCTGCCCGTTCGTCTACGCCTACGAGGCGTGGGGGCACACGTGGATCGGCTGCATGCAGAAGATCTACGAGGTGGAGATCGACCTGGATCTGCTCGCTGCGGCGGAGTTGCACCGTGACGGGTTCGGCGCGGTGAAGGCGATGCGGCCGCCCCTGCCGATGTGCCAGATCGAGGTGGCGGAGTGCTACGAGGCACGGGGCGACGAGCTTGGTTGCCGGAACCCCGAGTTCCACGAGCTCCCGCTTGCCGAGCCGAGCTTCCGCGTCTTCGCCCAGCTTGCTCCGGGCTCCTGACGCTGGACGACGAGCGCGCCCTCGAGCTCTGGATTGCCGGCCGGCGGCCACCCGGCGCCCGCCCGCGCGGCGTGCAACGCACAGCGGCTGTCGTGCGTGCGTTTCAGAAAGAGGCGGGACTCGAGCCTGACGGCGTCGTCGGCTTCGAGACCAGGGCTGCGCTCGATGCCGTCGTGCAAGCGCTCTCGCCGCGGCTGCGGCCGGCTCTCCCTGCGATCGTGAGCTTCCCCGCCGACGCCTATCCGCCCGCTCCGGGATGGCTCGGCCTGCAGCCGTGGGTGGCACCGCAGGCGCGCGCGATCTGTGACCACTTCGGACTGCGCCTGAGGGCCGGCTGGGGCGGGCACCCGCCGCACGCGCGGCGCTCCGACCACCGGTGGGGCGGCGCCTGCGACCTCGCGGGAGGGAAGGCGGCGATGGTCGCCTGCACTCTCTGGGCGAACGGGCTGCGCGCCGACCCGTGGCGTCCGGGCGCTCTCTTCCGCTGGGTGGGCGGGCCGGCGGAGGATGCCGACGGGCCCGAGCCCGGCCACCTCGGTCACGTCCACCTCTCGTGGTTCCGCGAGGGCCCGGCGACGACGGTGTTCGGGACGGCGGGCTTCGCCTAGCTGCGCTTGCGCACGCCGCGGCGGTGGAGGGCGCGCAGTCGCTTCAGCTCCGCGCCGTCTGCGCCACGGCCTTCGGGCCCCGGCGTCTCGAGGATCGCCGGCAGGTGCTGGAGAGCGGGGTGGGAGAGGAAGACGCCGAGGCGCTCGCCGATCAGGCCCTTGCCGATAGAGGCGTGACGGTCGCGGTTCGAGCCGAGCGCGGCCGCGCTGTCGTTGACGTGGAGGGCGCGCAGCCGATCGAGCCCGACGAGGCGGTCGAGCCGGGCGAGCGCGGCGTCGAGGGCGGCCGGGTCTCCGACATCCACGCCGGAGGCGTAGAGGTGGGCGCTGTCGAGACAGATCCCGAGTCGCGGATGGCCGTCGAGCCGCTCGACGATCGCTGCGAGCTCGTCGACCGACCGGCCGATCGTGCCGCCCGCCCCGGCTGTGTTCTCGAGCAGGAGCCACGTGCGATCGCTCGTCAGCTCGAGCGCCTGCGCGAGCGCCGGGGCGAGCCGTTCGAGGCCGGTCTCGAGCCCCGCGCCGAGGTGGGAGCCGGGATGGAAGATCACTCCCTCGGACTCGATGGCGACGGCGACCTCTGTTGTCGCCCTGAGAGCGGCGACGGACTTCCCGTAGATCTCGTCGTCGGGCGCGGCGAGGTTGCAGAGGTACAGGGCGTGGCAGACGACGCTGCCGATCCCCGCCTCGGCGCGCCGCTCACGGAAGCGGGCGAGATCCTCGGGCGCGTGCGCGGTGGGCCGCCACATGCGCGGGCTCTGCGTGAAGATCTGGACGGCGTCGCCGCCGAGCTCCTCGATCCGGTCGATCGCCCTGTAGATGCCGCCGGAGGAGGAGACGTGGGCGCCGAAGAGCACGCGGCTAGGCTATCCGCATGTCCGTCCGCGTCCGTCTCGCGCCGTCCCCGACCGGGTTCCTGCATATCGGCGGGGTGCGGACGTTCCTCTTCAACTGGCTCTTCGCCCGCGGGCGCGGCGGCGAGTGCCTGCTGCGGATCGAGAACACCGACACGGGCCGCGAGGTCGCCGAGTCGGTCGAGCAGATCCAGCGCTCGCTCGCGTGGGTCGGGATCGACTGGGACGGGGAGGTCAGCTTCCAGCTCGACGCGATGGAGCGCTGCCGCGAGCTGGCCGCCCGGCTCGTCGCCGACGGCGCCGCCTACGAGGACGAGGGCGCGATCCGCTTTCGCATGCCGAACGAGGGCACGACGGGCTGGGACGACGTGGTCCGCGGCCGCGTCGAGTTCCAGAACGAGCAGCTCGACGACCTCGTCATCGTCCGCTCCGACGGCCGCGCGACCTACAACTTCGCCTCTCCGGTGGAGGACATGGACGACGCGATCACGCACGTGATCCGAGGGAACGACCACGTCTCGAACACGCCCAAGCAACTCCAGATCCTGCGTGCGCTCGGTCACGAGCCGCCGGTCTACGCGCACGTCCCGGACGTGCTCGGCGACGACGGGAAGAAGCTCTCCAAGCGCCACGGCGCCGTCTCGGTGGACGAGTTCCGGGACGCCGGCTACCTGCCTGAGACACTGCTCAACTTTCTCGCGCTGCTCGGCTGGGCCCCCGACGGAGAGACGACGATCATGTCGCGGACGGAGTTGATCGAGCGCTTCTCGCTCGAGCGGGTCGGCGCGAGCCCCGCGACGCTCGACTACGCCAAGCTCGACTGGCTGAACGGGATGTACCTGCGCGCCCTGCCGGCCGACGAGTACGCGGGGCGGCTTGCCGCCTACCTGCGGGACCAGGGCCTCGAGTGGCCCGAGGAGCGCGTCCGCGCGGCCGCACCGCTCGTGCAGGAGAAGATCGTCCGCCTCGGCGAGTTCCCGTCGTTTGCCGGCTTCCTGTTCGGGCCTGTCGAGCCGGACCCGGCCCTCCTCGACGCGGATGTCCTGGCCGAGGTGGAGGCGGCGCTCGCCGCGGTTGAGCCGTTTGCAACCGCGGAGATCGAGGCGGCGCTGAAAGGGCTCTGTGAGCGGCTCGAACGCAAGCCGCGAGAGGTCTTCCCACCGATCCGCGTCGCCGTCACCGGCGCGAAGATCTCCCCGGGGCTCTACGAAAGCCTGGAGCTGCTCGGGAAGGACGAGTCGCTCGCGCGGCTACGCGCGGCGGCAGCGCGTGCGCGCTAGGTACGCTCCGCCGCGATGAGCGTCACCGCAGTGCGGAGTCCCGCCGAGTTCGAGCAGCAGCTCTCCCGCTACCTCTTCGAGCGCTCGGAGGAGGTCCGCGCCGTCCGCGTCGGCGAGAAGGAGACCTCCGAGCAGGCCGCGATTGTGGCGCGCTACCGCGATCTCTTCTCGCGCGCCCAGCTTGGCGCGCTGCACGAGGCGGAGGCGAGCGCAGGCCCGGACGAGCGCGAGCGGCTCTTCCGCCTGCGCAAGACGTGCGAGGCGAGCATCGTCGCCGCCGAGCTGGCCGAGCGCGAGGACGCGCTGGAGAACGAGCTGCTCGCGGTGCGCGTGCCCTGGCGCGAGGAGGAGCTGCCGCTGCGCTCCGCGCAGGCGATGCTTGCCGTGCTGCCCGGCTACGGCGATCGTGACGAGCTGGGCGGTCTCCACAACGCTTTGTCGGCCGAGTTCAACGACGAGCGGAGCGCGCTGCTGAGCGCCGGTGAGGAGCTGGAGGCCGAGCTCTCCGGCGAGCCGGACCCGGTCGCCCGCGCCGATGCGGAGAAGGGCGTCTCCCTCCGCGAGCTCGAGCGGGCGCTGGTCGCCGCGCGCGAGGCTGCAACGCCCGTCTACGACCGGATGAGAGAGCGCTGGTTCGAGCAGCTGCTCGGCCCGGAGCGCGAGCCGGTGCCGACGTCGAACCACACGAGCTACCTGCGCCGCCTCTCGCCCCTCGAGGCGACGTACACGAAGGAGCGCGGAGTCCCCGTCGGCATGGCGACGCTCCAGGCCCTCGGCTTCGATCTGGAGCGCGAGCCGAACATCCGGCTCGACCTCGAGGACCGGCCGCAGAAGTCGCCGCGCGCCTGCGTGATCGCCTCCGACCCGCCGACCGTCGTCCACCTGATCACGCGCGCTCAGGGCGGGCTGCACGACTATCAGGCCTTCCTTCACGAGGCCGGCCACGCGCTCCACTACGCGGGGTGCGACCCGGCCCTGCCGTACACCTTCCGCAAGCTCAGCCGCGACCACGCGCTGACCGAGATCTACTCGTACATCCTCGAGGCGATCTCGCGCGAGCCGGCCTGGCACGCGCTCCACTTCGGGCTCTCCGACGAGCAGGCGGCCGAGAACGCCGAGGCGACGACCTTCCTCGAGGCGCTCCTGTTCCGTCGCTACAGCGCGAAGCTCTCCTTCGAGCTCGGGTTCTGGTCGCGCTTCGCCGACGACGGCGGCACACCCGCGGGCTACTCCGACGGTCTCACCGCCGCAACGGGCATCTTCTACGCGCCCGAGAACTTCCTCTCCGACATGGACGCGGGCTTCTACTCCGCCGACTATCTCCGCGCCTGGATCCGCTCGGCGCAGCTCCGCGCCCATCTCCTCGCCGAGGTTGGGGAGGACTGGTGGCGCTCCCCCCGCACGGGCGAGATCCTACGTCTGCTCTTCCGCGAGGGGACGCGGCCGACGAGTGAGGAGATCGCCGGACGGCTCGGCTTCGACCCGCTCGACACCGCGCCGCTGCTCGAGGAGCTCGGCGTATGAGCGAGCTGACCGACCTGATCGGCACCGAGCTGGGGCCGACGCCGTGGGTCGAGGTGACGCAGGACCGCGTCAACCTGTTCGCCGAGGCGACGGGCGACCACCAGTGGATCCACGTCGACCTCGAGCAGGCGGCGGCCGGGCCGTTCGGGACGACGATCGCGCACGGGTTCCTCTCGCTCTCGCTGCTCGTGCCGTTCCTCGCCGAGGTGCTGCCGGCGCGTGAGGGCTTCGCGATGGGAATCAACTACGGCCTCAACAAGGTGCGTTTCATCTCGCCGCTGCCGGTCGGCAGCCGGATCCGCGCCCGCTTCACGGTGGAGTCGGCCGAGGAGGTCGCAGGCGGCGAGCAGCTGGCCTTCGCGGCCACGGTCGAACGCGAGGGCGCGGAGAAGCCCGTGTGCGTCGCCGAGTGGCTCGTCCGCTACGTCCGCTGACGTCGCTCGAGCCGGCACCGCCCGGGCTCGCGCCAGGGCGTGAGGTCTGGCTCAAGCGGGAGGACGTCCACGAGCTGGGCGCGTTCAAGTGGCGGGGCGCCCTACCGACGCTGGAGAGCTATCGGGCCGCCGGAGCGACGGAGGTCGTCACGGCTTCGACGGGGAACCACGGCGCGGCGACTGCGTGGGCGGCCGCCCGGCTCGGCCTGAGCGCCGCCGTCTATGTCCCCGTGGGTGCAAGTGCGGCCAAGACGGCGCTGATCGAGGCCCAGGGGGCCGAGCTGCGGCGGATGGGCGCGGACCTGGACGAGGCGAAGGAGCTAGGGCAGGCATACGCGGCCGAGCGCGGGCTTCCGTTCTTCGAGGACGGCGCGGAGCCCGCGCAGGTCGCCGGCTACCGCGCGATCGGCGAGGAGATCCTCGCGCAGGCGTCGGCGCCGCCCGCGTCCGTCGTCGTCCCCGTCGGGAACGGCGCGCTGATCGCCGGCGTCGGCGAGGGCCTCGGCGGTCTCACGGAGGTCGTCGCCGTGGCTGCGCAGGAGGCACCGGTGATGGCGCTCTCGTACCACCTCGGGCGCGCAGCCGAGTGTGACCGCTCGGCGACCTTCGCGGACGGCCTTGCGGTGCGCGTCGCGATCCCGTCCGCGGTCCAGCTCGTGAGCCGTGTGGCCGACCGCTTCCTGCTCGTCTCCGAGCGGGAGCTGGCGGAGGCGACGGCGGCGTACTTCCGAGCCGGGATCCGCGCCGAGGGAGCCGCTGCCGCCGCGCTTGCCGCGCTGCCGCGGCTGGACCCCGACGGCCCCGTCGTGCTCGTCGTCACCGGCCGCAACATCGACGAAACGCTCCTGCGGCGCACGCTCGTCGACCCCGCATCGTTCTCCGACTAGCGATAGATTCGCCCCATGAGCGAGCTCCGGGCGGCCGTCGTAGGTACGGGCTTCATGGGCGTCGTCCACGTCGAGGCCCTGCGCCGGCTCGGCGTCGAGGTCGTCGGCGTCGTCGGCTCGACCCCCGAGCGCGCGCGGGAGAAGCCGGGGCTGCCCGAGCCGTACCCGAGCTTCGAGGCGATGCTCGCCGACGAGCGGGTCGACGTCGTCCACCTGACGACGCCGAATCACCTCCACTTCGACCAGGCGCGGGCCGCGCTCGAGGCGGGCAAGCACGTCGTCTGCGAGAAGCCGCTGGCGCTGGACTCCGGCGAGTCGGGCGCGCTCGTGAAACTCGCGGAGGAGAGCGGCCTCGTGCACTGCACGAACTACAACATGCGCTTCTACCCGCTCTGCTGGGAGGCGCGGGCGCGTGTCGCGCGCGGCGACCTCGGCACCGTCTGGAACGCGCACGGCTGCTACGTCCAGGACTGGCTCCTCTACGGCACCGACTGGAACTGGCGCCTCGATCCTCTGCTCGGGGGCACGCTGCGCGCCGTCGCCGACATCGGCACGCACTGGCTCGACCTGACGAGCTTCGTCACGGGCCGGCGCGTGGCGTCGCTCTTCGCCGACCTCGCGACCGTCCACCCGGTGCGGCGCGTGCCGACCGGGCCGGTGGAGACCTTCTCGGACGGCGGCGACGACGTCGAACGCGTCGAGCGGGCAGTCGAGACGGAGGATCTCGCTCACGTGCTGATCCGCTACGACGACGGGACGCGCGGCTCGCTCGTCATCTCGCAGGTGAGCGCGGGGCGCAAGAACCGGATCTTCTTCGAGGTGGACGGCTCCGGGGGCTCGCTCGCGTGGAACGCGGAACGGCACGAGGAGCTCTGGCTCGGCCACCGCGACGCGCCGAACGAGATCCTGCTGCGCGACCCCTCGCTGATGGACGAGACGGCGCGCGGCTGCACCGACGTCCCCGGCGGACACGCCGAGGGGTATTCCGACACGTTCAAGATGCTTTACCGCGCCGTCTACCGCGCGGTCGCTGCCGGCGTCATGCCCGCCGAGCCCGACTTCCCGACCTTTGCGGACGGGCACGAGCAGATCCTGAACTGCGAGGCGATCGCGGCGAGCGCGCGCGATGGCAGATGGGTGGAGGTAGCCCGATGAAGCTCGGATTGCTGACCGCACCGTTCCCGGAGCTGACGCTCGACCAGGTGGCGGAGTGGTCGGCGGCCAACGGCTTCTCCATGCTTGAGGTCGCCTGCTGGCCCGCGGCCGGCGGGCAGAAGCGCCGCTACGCCGGCACCTGCCACATCGACGTGGACGCGCTCGACCCCGACGCCGTGCACGCGGTGCTCGACCGGCACGGGCTCAAGATCTCCTCGCTCGCGTACTACCCGAACAACCTCCATCCCGACGACGCCCACCGCGAGGAGGCGAACGGCCACCTGCGCAAGGTGATCGACGCGGCAGCGGCGCTCGGCGTCCCGATCGTCGGCACCTTCGCCGGCAACGACCAGCACCGCACGTTCCCCGAGAACTTCGAGCGCTTCAAGGCAGTCTGGCCGCCACTTGTCGCCTACGCACGCGAGCGCGGCGTGAAGATCGCGATCGAGAACTGCCCGATGCTCTTCTCGTGGGACGAGTGGCCCGGGGGGCAGAACCTCGCCTGGTGCCCGGCGCACTGGGACGCGATGTTCGAGGCGATCCCCGACGAGGGCTTCGGCCTCAACCTCGACCCGTCGCACCTGGTCTGGCTGATGATCGACTACGAGCGGGTGGTCTACGACTACGCCTCGCGGATCCTGCACGTGCACGCGAAGGACCTCGAGATCCGGCGCGACGGGCTGCACCGGCACGGGACGCTCTCGGCGGGGATGGGCTGGCAGGTGCCTCGGATCCCCGGCCTCGGCGAGGTGGACTGGGCCCGCTTCGTCGCGGCGCTCTACGCCGTCGGCTACGACTCCGTGATCTCGGTCGAGCACGAGGACCGGACGTTCGAGGGCAGCGAGGAGCTCGTGCAGCGGGGCTTCCTCGTGGCGCGGTCAACGCTCGCGCCGCTCATCGTCTAGGTTCCGCCCGGGCATTTGTTAGAAGCCCCGTACCGGGTACGGTAAAGACCCCACGTACCGGGTACGGTGAAGATCACACGTACCGGGTACGGTGAAGATCACACGT
>CAYGLV010000060.1:11785-14423 GCA_964351025.1 uncultured Gaiellales bacterium
CGGTGAAGATCACACGTACCGGGTACGGTGAAGATCACACGTACCGGGTACGGTGAAGATCACAGTGCCGGGGAGCCTGTCGGCGGTGATTCCCCTGTCGGCGTTAGGCTTCTGGGATGAGCAGGGAGCCTGACGTGAACGTCGTCGGTGGTGAGCTGCTGCCGTGCTCGACCGAGCCGCTGACCGGATTCTTCCGGGACGGCTGCTGCTCGACCGGCCCGGAGGATGTCGGCAGCCACACGGTCTGCGCGGTGATGACCGAGGAGTTCCTCGAGTTCAGTCGTCTCGCCGGCAACGACCTCTCGACGCCGCGCCCGGAGTGGGGGTTCGAGGGGATTCGGCCGGGCGACCGCTGGTGCCTCTGCGCGTCGCGCTGGCTCGAGGCCTACGCGGCCGGGCAGGCGCCCGAGGTCGTGCTCGGCGCAACGCACGTCCGCGCGCTCGAGGTCGTCCCGATCGAGGCGCTGACGACCCACGCTGCCGCGCCCGATCTCGCCTCTTGAAACGTCGGCCGGATTGCTCTACGCTCCGCGCGACGTAGGCAAAATCGATCAAGGGGGATCTCTTGCGCAAGCTGTTCTCGGTGCTCGCCGTCGCGGCCGTCGTTGCCGTCGGCTGGGCAGGCACAGCGGCTGCGACCCATTCGTGGGGCAGCTACCACTGGGCTCGCACCGCGAACCCGTTCACCGTGCCGCTCGGTGACAACGTGACGAGCACCGCGTCCTCGAACTGGGAGGGTGCGCTCGGCGAGGCATCCTTCGACTGGACGGCGTCGAGCGTTCTCAACTCGCCCGTCACGGCGGGCCAGGCCGGAAACCCGAAGCGCTGCGCGGCCAAGAACGGCCGCATCGAGGTCTGCAATTCCAGGTACGGCCCGAACGGCTGGCTCGGCCTCGCGCAGATCTGGACGTCGGGCTCCCACATCGTCAAGGCCACCGCGAAGATGAACGACACGTACTTCGACGGCAGCCAGACGGCGTACGACTACGACGCCGAGCGCCACGTGATGTGCCAGGAGATCGGCCACGGCTACGGCCTCACCCATCAGGACGAGTCCGGCGCGGACCTCAACACGTGCATGGACTACTCGAGCGCTCTCGATAACCCGCACCCGAACGCGCACGATTACGCGCAGCTCGAGACGATCTACAACAGCCACGTCGATGCGACGAGCACGGTCTCGTCGTCGCCCGCGACGAGCGGGGCCGTCATCCACCGCAGCGACCGGATCCGCAGCTCGTACATCGTCGAGGATCTCGGCAACGGGCACCTGCTGCACACGTTCGTCACCTGGGCGCTCGAGCGCCCGAACCGCTAGCTCGTCGGTATCGAGGAGGGGGTGCGCCGCGCGCGCGGCGCACCCCCGACGAGCGGACGGTGCGCGTCGGCCCCGCTGTGGGGGTGCAGGACCTGATCCGCTGACCCTGGACGCGAACCTGGCTGCGTAGGCGGCCGGACGGCGGGTGGGCGCCGCTGCCTCTGCCCGAGGACTGGAACGTGGTCGCGGTCTGAGGGTCGGCAGGTGGCACGAGTCGCAGTCCGGCATCTAGGCTTGCTTCGATGGAGTACCGCACCCTCGGACGCACCGGCGTCAAGGTGAGCCCGCTCTGCCTCGGCACGATGATGTTCGGCGCGTGGGGGAACCCGGACCACGAGGACTCGATCCGGATCATCCACCGCGCGCTCGACGCGGGGATCAACTTCGTCGACACGGCCGACATGTATTCGGACGGAGAGAATGAGGAGATCGTCGGCAAGGCACTCGCGGGCGGTAGGCGCGACGGGGTCGTGCTCGCGACGAAGTTCCATTTCAGGATGGGCGACGACCCGAACCAGCGGGGGAACTCCCGCCGCTGGATCATCCAGGCGGTCGACAACAGCCTCCGGCGGCTCGGAACGGACTGGATCGACCTGTACCAGGTGCACCGGCCCGACCCGGACACCGACATCGACGAGACGCTTGGCGCCCTGAGCGACCTCGTCCGCGCCGGCAAGATCCGCCATTTCGGCAGTTCCACGTTTCCCGCGTCCCAGATCGTGGAAGCGCAGTGGGTCGCGCAGCGGCGCGGGTACGAGCGCTTCGTCTGCGACCAGCCGCCCTACTCGATCCTCGCCCGCGGGATCGAGTCCGAAGTGCTGCCCGTCTGCCAGAGCTACGGCATGGGCACGATCACGTGGAGCCCGCTGGCCGGCGGCTGGCTCAGCGGCGGCTTCCGCAAGGGCACGGAGATCCCGGACTCGCGGCGCGCCACGCGGCTCCCGGACCGCTACGACCTCGCGCTCCCGGGCAACCAGGCCAAGCTCGACGCGGCCGAGGAGCTCGCCCAGCTCGCCGAGGAGGTCGGCATCAGCCTCGTCCACCTGGCGCTCGCGTTCGTGCTCGAGCATCCGGGGGTCACGGCGCCGATCGTCGGGCCGCGCACGATGGAGCAGCTCGAGACGCAGCTGGGCGCCGCCGAGCTACGGCTCGACACGGCCGTGCTCGACCGCATCGACGAGATCGTCCCGCCGGGCACGAATCTCAACGTCGCCGACGCCGGCTGGACGCCGCCGGCGCTCGCCGACTCGTCGCTGCGCCGCCGCTAGCCCTCGTCTAGATCGGGGCCGGCGTGTCTTGCGTCAAACGCGTCCGCAACGG
>CAYGLV010000061.1:0-14349 GCA_964351025.1 uncultured Gaiellales bacterium
GGGGCGGTCGTCACGGGGGCGGTCGTCGGCGGAGGCGGCTCGACCGTGGGCGTCGGCACGGATGTAGCCGGCCGGACTCGTGGCTCCGGGTCGGCGGGCAGCGTGACATCCTCGCTCGTCGTCACCTCGACCGACGGAGTCGTCGTTGTCGTCGGCGGCGCCCAGCCGAGCGCGTACTGACCGCGCGTGAACGGCTTCCACTCAGGCCACACCTTCGGCTCGCGGAAGTCGGAGGGCGGAGTGCGCACGAGCGCGACCTCCATGAACAGGCGCCAGATCGTCGCCGGGAAGGTTCCTCCAGCGACGGAGATGCCGTGCACGTTCCGCATCGGGATCTCCCCCTGCGGATAGCCCACCCACACCGTCGTAGCGAGCGTCGGCGTGTACCCGCAGAACCAGGCGTCCGCGTGCTCGTCGGTCGTCCCCGTCTTGCCGGCGGCCGGCCTGTCCAGCCTGGCTCCGGTTCCGGTTCCGTACTGGATGTTCTTCTCGAGAATCCGCGTGACGGTGTAGGCGACACCGTCGGGGACGACCCGCGTGCGCTTCGGTTTCCCCCAGCCTGCGTCGGTGTCGGCGCTTCCGGTGGCGAGCACGACGCGGCGGATCGCCATCGGCTCGGAATAGACGCCGCCCGCGGCGAGCGTCGCGTAGGCGGAGGCCATGTCGAGGGGTGACACCGCGAGCGAGCCCAGGCCGAGCGACGGAACGTACGCTCCGTCCACGTCGAGCGGCGTGCGGACGCCGAGCTTTGTCGCCGTTTCCGCCACGCGCTCCGGGCCGACGTCGAGGGTGAGCTGGGCGAAAACGGTGTTGTCCGACGCGATCGTCGCCCGCTCAATGGTCGTCCAGCCCGCGTACGTGTGGCCGTAGGTCGAGACGTCCCAGGCCGGCGTCAGCGGATCCGGTTGGTAGCGGAACGGTGCCGAGACGTACGAGGTGGTCGCCGGGTTGATTCCCTGCTCGACCGCGGCCGTCAACACGAAGGTCTTGAACGTCGAGCCGGATTGGCGGCGCGCCTGGGAGGCGAGGTTGAACTGATTGCCCTTGCTGCCCGGCGTGACCGCGGTCATCGCGCGGATGGCTCCATTGGCGGGATTGATCGAGACGAGCGCCGCCGCGGGGTCGTCGCTGCGATCGAGGGTCCGGCGAACCGCCGCCTGCGCCGCCCTCTGCAGCCGCGGGTCGATCGTCGTATAGACCTTGAGCCCGCCCGAGCGAACCGTCGCTGCACCGTACTCCGCGATCAGCTGGTCGCGTACGAAGCTGAAGAAGTACGGCTCGCGGATGCGCGTGTAGAGCTTGCCCGGCTTCAACGTGACGGGCTCGGAGAACGCGGCGTCGCGCTGCGCCTTCGTGATCTCGCCGCTCTCACGCAGCGCGTCGAGCACCTGCGTGCGTCGTGCGATCGCCTTCTCGAAGGCGTTGAAGGGATCGTACTCGGACGGAGCCTGGGGCAGCCCCGCGAGCAGCGCCGCCTCGCCGAGCGTCAGCTCCTTCGCGTGCTTCGCGAAGTAGGTCTGCGCGGCCGCCTCGATCCCGTAGGCGAGGCTCCCGTAGTAGACCTGGTTCATGTAGGCGGCGAGGATCCTGTCCTTCGACCACGCACGGTTCAGCTTCACCGCGAGGCAAGCCTCCTTGAGCTTCCGCTGGACGGTTCGCTCCCGCGAGATGTAGAGATTGCGGACGAGCTGCTGCGTGATCGTCGAGCCGCCCTGGACCACCTTCCCCGCTTTCACGTCGGCCCAGAGCGCGCGGGCGATCCCCTCCGCGTCGATGCCGCCGTGCTCGTAGAAGCGACGGTCCTCGATCGCGACGGTCGCCCTGGCCATCCACTCGCTGATCTCGCCGAGCTCCACCGGCTGCCGGTTGCGCTCTGCCGGAATCGCTCCCAGCAGCGAGCCGTTGGCTGCATAGACGAACGAGTTCTCGCCGATCGCGACCGGCCGCAGCGCGTTGAGATCGCAGGAGGCGCTGAAGGCGACCGTACCCGAGACGGCGGCCGCGGCCACGCCGCAGACGAGAGCGATCACGAGAGTGCCCGAGACGAGCGCGCTGCGCCGGTGCCGGCCGCGCCCGCGGCGGCGCTTGCGGCGCAGGCGAACGACGGGATCGTCGTCGAAGGGGTCGGGGCGGCGGGTGGGGGTCATGCATGCGCCTCGCGGACGAGCGTCCTCTCGCTTCTGATGCTAGCCCAGGCCGATCGGCGATTCGCGCTCACGAGACCGCTTTCGACAAGCGGGGCGGGGTTCCTCAAAGCGGCAGCGGCCCTCGCGGCGCATGCCGAGACCGTGTCCGTGCTCTGCCCTGCCGGCAGAGTAGGCGGGGCTATGATCGGCCTCTGGTGACGACCGGTCAAACGTCGGTAGCGGAGCCACGGCGGGCGATCGAGTGGGCGCTCCTCGCGCTCGCGCTCGCGGTGCTCGGCTACGGCAGCCGGATTCTCGGCAGCGAGCCGGCCAAGGACATCGTCTACCAGTACGCCTTCGGCTATTCGGCGCTCGTCCAGTATGGGCTGATCGGCGCGCTCATGCTGGGAATTGCCAGGCGGTCGCCGAAACCCGAGCTCTTCGGATTGCGGCTGCCCACGCAGAAGTGGCGGGCGGCGGGGCCGGCAGCGGCAGCCTTCGTCGCGATCTTTGTCGTCGCGGTCGTGCTCGAACGCCTCTTCCACGCCGGGGAGGAGCAGGGGCTGACGCCGAGCGGCTGGGACTCGACGCGGGCGGGCGCCTTCGCATTCAGCTTCGTGGCCGTCGCGGTGCTCGCACCCGTCACCGAGGAGCTCCTCTACCGCGGGCTCGGCTACTCGCTGCTCGAGCGCTTCGGCGCCCTCGCCTCGATCGGCCTCACGGGGCTCGCCTTCGCCGCGGCACACGGGCTTCTGGCCGGACTTCCGACTCTGTGGTTCTTCGGCTGCGCGCTCGCATGGCTGCGCGTGCGGACGGGAAGCGTCTATCCGGCGATCGTCGTGCATGCGCTCTTCAACGGGCTCACGCTGGCCGCGGCCGTCGCGACGTAGAGAGACCGTCGCTCGCTCGATCGTCGTCCGGGCGGCGCGGCGCCCATGAGGCTAGGCTCACATCTCCGCCGGCACCGATCGCGAAGGACGGTAGTGAGCCAGGAGAGCGACCCCCGCATCGAGCAGCTCAGGGAGCAGGTCTCGGAGAACGACCGCGCGCTGGTCGAGATCTTCAACCGGCGCCTCGAGCTCGTCGCGCAGATCAAGAGCGTCAAGCTCGGGCGAGGAATGGCCTTCGTCGATCCCGAGCGCGAAGCGTCGATGCTCCAGTCCCTCCGCCAGGCGAACAGCGGGCCGCTCTCCGAGGAGGGGCTGCGTGAGCTCTACGACACCGTGCTCGACCTCACCAAGCGAGAGGTCGCGCTCGGCGAGGGCAACGCGGCGAGCTAGTCCTCCTCGTCGCCGTCGGGCTCGTCGGCGGCGGCGAAGTCCTCAGGCGTGACGGTGTCGAGAAACTTCCGGAACTCGGCCGGGTCGAGATCGGAGAGCGCCGGCCGGCGCATCAGCTGTTCCTCGTCCACCTCGTCGCCTTCGAACTCGATCGCCGACTCCGCGATCACGTCGTCGGCGGCATAGATCTTCGCGTCCGCGCGGACCGCGAGCGCGATCGCGTCGGACGGCCGCGAGTCGATCTCGATCTCGGAGCCGTCCAGGCGCAGCGTGATCAGCGCGTAGAACGTGTTCTCGCGTAGCTCGGTGACCGTCACCTTCACGACCTCGGCGTCGAGGTGCTCGAGCATGTCGCTGACGAGGTCGTGGGTCATAGGCCGCGGCGGTGCTGAGCCCTGTAGCTTCATGAGAATCGAGGCCGCCTCGGGATGGCCGATCCAGATCGGCAGGAACTGATTGCCGTCGGCGGTCTTCAGCAGCACGATCGGCTGCTTGCCGATCATGTCGAAGCTGACCCCGTAGATGACCATTTCGCGCATCAGGCGCTGTCCTGCCCTCATCTTAACCCTCACCCGAGGGCGACCGGGGCGCAGTCAGGCAGCGGCCGGCGGCACGCTCGGCGGCCAGGCGGCCGCGGCGGCCACCTCCGTGAGCGGCGCGCGGACGCGCTCGCCGGTGACCGGGTCCTCGAGGTGGGCATGCCGCTGGGGCACGCTCATCGGCTCAAGCCCGCGCAGGACCCAGATTCGGCCGTTCCAGGTGACGTGGTCTCCGATCTCCATATTTCCGCAGCGCGCAACGCCGCACGCCGCGCCTTCCAGGAATCGGCGGTTGGTCGGGGAAGCGCAATCCCTGAGTCGAGCGAGGCGCGCGCTCCGCTAGAGTTCTGCGCCGCCGGGGCGATTAGCTCAGTTGGTTAGAGCGCCGCTCTGATAAGGCGGAGGTCCGTGGTTCGAATCCACGATCGCCCACCTCGCACCCCTGGCCCGCCGGGCTCCCGCACGAGGAGCGGGCGCTAGAGCGCTTCCAGCGCCTCGGCAAGCTCCTCGAGCTGGGTCTCGCTCTCGAAGAAGAGCTCGACCCGGCCACCGGTGACGCGAACGGGAAGTCCCGTCAGCCGCTCGGCGGCGGCGCAGACCCGCCCGGCAAGCGCAGGGTCCACCTTCGACGGTCGGGCCCGGGGCCTGCGGGCCGCGCCGCCGTCCTGGGCCGCCCTCTCGGCTGCCCGCACGCTCAGCCCGTCGCGCACAATCCTGCGCGCCAGCCGGCGGCGCGCATCGTGCTCCGGCAACGCGAGCACCGCGCGCGCGTGCCCTTCGGTCAGCTCGCCACGCGCGAGCATCCAGAGCACGTCCTCCGGAAGCTCGAGCAGGCGAAGCCGGTTCGACACCGACGGCTTCGAGCGCCCGACGCGCTCCGCCACATCACCCAGCGAGAGCTCGAACTCGTCGAGCAGGACGGCGTAGGCGCGCGCCTCCTCGACCGCGGACAGCTGCTCCCGGGCGACGTTCTCCACGAGCGCCAGCACGAGTGACTCTCGATCGCCGGCCTCGCGGACGAGGGCCGGAACGGTGGCGATGCCCGCCTCGCGCGCGGCGCGCCAGCGGCGCTCGCCGGCGATCAGCTCGTACCCGCCGGCTGTGCGGGGCCGCACGACCACGGGAACGAGAACGCCCTCGCGGCGGATCGAGTCGGCAAGGCCCGCCCCGGACTCGGGCTCGAAGCGGCGGCGCGGCTGCCGTGGATTGGCGAAGATCGCCTCGACGGGGAGGTGCAGCAGCTCGGGCACGGTGTCGCCACCGCCGACCAGCACCTCCAGGCCGCGGCCGAGGCCGCGGCGGCCGGGATCAGGAGCGCTCGACAAGTTCCATCGCCACCTTCCAGTAGGCCTCCGCGCCGGGCGAGCGGCGGTCGTAGGCGATCGCAGGGAGTCCGTGGCTCGGCGCCTCGGCGAGACGCACGGCGCGAGGCACCGACGTGGGGAAGACAAGGTCGCCGAAGTGCTCGCGTACTTCGGCCTCGACCTGGGCCGCGAGCCGCGTTCGCCCGTCCACCATCGTCAGCAGAATGCCCGCGATCCCGAGCCGGGGATTGAGCCGGGTCTTCACCAACTCGATCGAGCCGAGGAGCTGGGAGAGGCCCTCCAGCGCGTAGTACTCAGCCTGCACAGGCACGATCACGCGGTCGGCCGCCGCCAGCGCGTTCACGGTCAGCGGGCCGAACGAAGGCGGGCAGTCGAGAAAGACGAACGACCAGCGCCCGGTGGACTCCGCGAGGGCGTCGGCGAGATACCGCTCGCCGCCGGCGAGCGCCGAGAGCTCAACCGACGCCGCGGCGAGCTCGGGCCTCGCGGGCACGAGGTCGAGGTTGGCGAAGCGAGTCGGCTTCGCCAGCGTCGCCAGGGGCACACCGTCGAGCAGGTCGAGCGTCGAGGTGCCGTTCGCGCGCTCGCCGAGGCCCGAGGTCGCGTTCGCCTGGGGGTCGAGGTCGATCACGAGCGAATGCTCTCCCGCCTCCGCAAGGCAGGCGGCGAGGTTGATCGCGGTCGTCGTCTTGCCGACGCCGCCCTTCTGGTTCGCGAGCGCGTAGATCCGGGCGGGCACCCCCCGAGCGTAGCCCTCCGGCAGGACGGCCCTGGACGCCTGCGCTACGCAAGCGGGCGCTTGCGGGCGGCGCCCGTGCGTCGAGGGAAGCCGGACGGCGTCGGGCCGACCTTGCGCAGGATGAGGAAGCCCGGTGGGCCAGCGACCAGCTCACCCGCCAGCTGCTCGGCCACCCGCGCGACGCGGTGCGCGTCGGCGCTCGGACCGACCCAGAGCACGACCCCGCCACCCGAGCGGACGAGCGGCAGGCACCACTCCGCGGCCACCGGCGGCGGAGCGAGGGCCTTTGCAACTGCGACGCCGTACGTCTCCGCCTCCTGCTCCTCGGCGCGGCCTTGGACGACCCGCAGGTTCGGCAGCTCGCGCTCCCAGCGACGCAGGAACTCGCACTTGCGGCCCGTCGCCTCAAGCAGCGTCACCTCGCGGTCCGGCAGCGCGCAGGCGAGCGGGATCCCCGGCGAGCCGCCGCCGGAGCCGACGTCCACGACAGGCCCTTCGAAGCGACGCACGAGCGCGGCACCGGCGAGTGCGTCGTCGAGGAGCACGCGGCGCGCTTCCGCAGGGTCACGCAGCGACGTCAGACCCGGCGTCGTCACAACGGCCGCGAGCCACCGCTCCAGCAGTTCGGGGCTCAAGGCAGTCCGCCGCAAACCGCGTCTTAGACGACGCGGCGGGGGAAGATGACGACGCTGCGGTTGGGCTCGGTGCCCTCGCTCGCCGTCTCGACCTCGGGGTCCTCCTTGAGGTACTCATGGACGACCCTCCGCTCGACGGCGGACATCGGCTCGAGGCCGACGCGCTCACCTGTGGCCGACGCCTGCTCGGCGCTGCGCTGGGCGATCGCCTCGAGGGCCGAGCGGCGTCGCGCGCGGTACCCGGAGGCGTCCACAACGATCCGCTTCCGGTCGTCCCGGCCGCGGAAGACGATCGCGTTCAGGAGATACTGAATCGCGTCGATCGTCTGCCCGTGGTGGCCGATCAGGACGGCGAGCTCGCGCCCGGCGCAGACGGCGAGCAGCTCGTCGTCGCTTTCCGTGATCTCAACCGAACAGCGGCCGCCGACGGCGGTTGCGATCCGCTCGAGCAGCTCACGGACGTGCGCGGCTTCGGGGCTCTCGTCTCCCGCTTGGGGGCTCGCGGGCGGTGCGTCCGTCGTGCCCGGCGCGGCTGCGAGCACGTGGGCGGGCGTGTAGCCGACGCCGAGCAGCCCCCGCTCCCCCTCCGAGATCACCTCGAAGCGAACCGTGCTCTTGTCGAGGCCCGGCAACAGGCGGTCGAGCTCGCGCAGGGCCGCCCACTTCGCCTCGCCGAGAGTCTCACCGGTCGCCTCGACTGAGACCTCGTCGTTCAACGCCGCTGGCCACCCTTCTTCTTCCGCTTCACCTTGCGCACCGGGGCGCCGGGGACGGCGGCCTTCGGCGCACCCGCGGCAGCGGGCTCCGGCGGCGCCTGCGTCTCGGACCGTGGGGGCGTGCGGGAGCTGCGCTTCGGCGGCACGACGCCCTTCTTCTTGGGCACGAGGCGCCGGGTGACCAGGCCCTGGCCGACCGTCCAGAGGTTCGTCGTGACCCAGTAGAGAACGAGGCCGGCGGGGAAGTTCGCGATCACCGCCAGGAAGACGAGCGGCATGATCAGCAGGATCATCCGCTGGGTCTTGTCCATCGTCGCGGACATGAAGATCGTCGACGCGGTCTGGCTCGTCGCGTAGATGAAAAGCAGCACGTAGCCCGACCAGTGGGTGATCGCACCGGCGGTGATGTCCGGCACGACGTGCAGCCAGCCGAGGTCGGCGGCCGGGTAGTCCGGCAGGATCTCCTTCTCGAAGCCGCGCAGCACGAAGTAGAGGGCGAAGAAGACCGGCATCTGCGCAAGGATCGGCAGGCACGACGCCGCGGGGTTGATCTGGTTCTCCTTGTAGAACGCCATCAACTCCTCGTTCATCTTCTGGCGGTCGCCCTTGTTGCGCTGCTGGATCGCCTTCATCTCCGGCGCGTGCGCCTGGAGGTTCTGCATCGAGTGGATCTGCCGGACGGTCAGCGGCACGAGCAGCATCCGCACCATCACGGTGAGCACCACGATCGACCAGGCCCACGGGACACCGACGGTGCCGTGGATCCACTTCAGCACCTCGGCGAGGACGTCCTCGATCGGGCCGAGGACGCTGAAGACGATCACGCGTGCCTCCTCGGCCGGAGCAGTGGGAAGAGCGCCTGGTCCTCGGCGCGGTCCACGCCGCCGTGGCTCCAGGGGTTGCAGCGCAGCAAGCGCCAGCCGGAGAGGACCGAGCCGCGCAGCAGGCCCTGGCTCCGCAGCGCGTCGAGGGCGTACTGCGAGCAGCTCGGGTGGTACTTGCAGCTCCCGGCCGGAGTCAGCAGCCCGAAGCTATACCGCCACGCGTAGACGAGCGCGATTCCCAGGTACTTCACGCTGCCGCCTTTCCGAGCACGTCGCGCACCTGCTCGCGCAGCCAGTCGTGCTCGCGCGTGTCGGCCGGCTCGGCGAAGCCCGGCCGCGCCACGAGAACGTAATCGCGGCCCGGCGGCACGTGGTCTGCAAGTTCGCGCCACGTCTCCCGGAGCTGACGTTTCACACGGTTGCGGACAACCGCGCTGCCGACCGACTTCGGGACGGCGAGACCGAGCCGGGGCTGGGCGCCGTCACCCTCCTCGCGCGGGAAGAAGTGGAGGACGAGATAGCGCGTGGACACTGAGCGGCCGCTGCGATAGACGGCGTCGAAGTCCCGGGAACGGGAGAGACGGTGCCGGCGCTCCACGGGACGGTCGTCAGGCGGAGAGCCGCTTGCGGCCCCGAGCGCGACGGCGCTTGAGGATCGCCTGTCCGGCGCGGGTCGCCATCCGCGCGCGGAAGCCGTGCTTGCGCTTCCGACGGCGTACATTGGGCTGGTAGGTGCGCTTCATGGTGAACGGCTCAAAGAGGGACGCGCCGCCGGAAGGGCGGCAACGAGCGCGGAGTATAGACGAGGCGGCCGAATCGGGTTATCCACAGGCGACAACGAGTCTCCGGCTGGGTTCGAACCATCCTCTTTGCACGCTGAATGTCCGACGCCTCCCCGAGCCGCCAACACTTTCCACACCTGTGGAGAGCCGTGTGGAGTTCGGCTGTTTTCCCTGCAAAAGCGCCTCTTTTAGGCCGTCTGTAACCTGCATCTGGTCGCGTTGAGCGGTTCCGTTCACATTGGTATGCTCGCCCTCCTGCGAGTGCGAGAGGAGCTGCGACCCCGAGTGGATTCCACGGACGAGCCGACTGCTGCAAGCCTGTGGGACGAGGTGTCGAGTCGGCTTCGGGGAGCGCTCAACGAAACCACTTTCCGCACCTGGTTCTCCGGGGCCCGCGGGCTTTCCCTGGACGAGGACGAGTTCGCGATCGCCGTCCCGAACGACTTCACGCGCGCGTGGATCGAAGGCAGGTATCTCGGACTGATTCAGGCGGGAGTCCGCGACGCCGTGGGCCACGACGCCGACGTACGCCTGGTCGTCGTCGACCTCGAGTTGCCCGACGATGCCGGAGCCGCTCCGGCGGAGCCCGGCGAGCCGAAGCCCGCGCCGATCGAGACCGAACCGACGGGAATGATCGAGAAGTACACGTTCGACCGGTTCGTGATCGGTTCCTCGAACCGCTTTGCCCATGCGGCCGCGCTCGCCGTCGCCGAGTCGCCGGCGCAGGCCTACAACCCACTGTTCATCTACGGCGGTACCGGGCTCGGGAAGACCCACCTGCTGCAGGCGGTCGGCCAGTACGTGCTCGAGCAACATCGCGGCCTGACCGCGCGCTACGTCACGAGCGAGTCGTTCATGAACGACTTCATCAACTCGCTGCGGGACCGCCGGATCGAGGGCTTCAAGCAGCGGTACCGGACCTACGACGTGCTGCTCGTCGACGACATTCAGTTCTTCGAGGGCAAGGAGCGGATCCAGGAGGAGTTCTTCCACACGTTCAACAGCCTGTACGAGGGCGGCAGCCAGATCGTGATCTCGTCCGACCGGCCACCGCGCGAGATCTCCACGCTCGAGGAACGCCTCCGTTCACGCTTCGAGTGGGGGCTGCTCACGGATATCCAGCCGCCGGATCTCGAAACGCGCATCGCCATCCTGCGCAAGAAGGTCGCGGCCGACAACATCCACGTCAGCGACCCCGTGGTGCTCGAGTTCGTCGCCGGCCGTGTCTCGTCGAACATCCGCGAGCTCGAGGGAGCGCTCACGCGCGTCGTCGCGTTCTCCTCCTTGACGGGTCGGATGATGACCGCCGAGCTCGCCGAAGAGGTCCTGCGTGACGTCTATCCGCAGGGCGACGCCGTGGAGGTCTCGATCCCGCGGATCCAGGAGCTCGTCTCCGAGCGTTTCGGCCTTTCCGTGCAGGAGCTGTGTAGCGCGCGGCGGTCGCAGGCGATCGCGTACCCGCGCCAGGTTGCGATGTACCTCTCGCGCGAGCTCACAGACTCCTCTCTACCGAGGATCGGGAAGGAGTTCGGCAACCGCGACCACACGACGGTGATCCATGCGACGTCGAAGATCTCCAAGCTGATCCGTGAGGACCGCTCTGTGTACAACCTTGTGCAAGAACTGACTGCGCGCATCAAGCAGGCTCGGTGAGATCGGTGGATTGCGCCGTTCGGATCTTGGTGGTTGTGGGTCCTGGGGAGTACAAGCCGTCGCGGACCCACCGCACAAACCCTCTCGTGGCGGCGCATCGCGCCTTCTTCCCCAGCGTCCACACCCCCTATTGCTACTGCTGAAGGGATTTTCTAGATGATGGAAACAGAGATAGTCTCCGCTACGTCGATGAAGATCACCTGTGCTCGAGAGGAATTGGTCTCAAAGCTCGGCGTCGTCGCCCGGGCGGTTTCGACGCGGGGTGCTGTGCAGGTGCTTTCCGGGGTGCTGCTCCGAGCGGAGGGCGGCCGGCTCGAGTTCGCGGCGACAGACATGGAAATTTCTCTGCGTGCGGCCTGTGCAGCGGAGGTTGAGGGAGACGGCGCCGTGGTCGTTCCCGGCAAGCTCTTCTCGGACCTCGCGCGGCTGCTGCCCGAACCCGAGGTCGTGATCGAGTACCGGCCGGATGAAGGGGTCGTGCAGATCACGTCTGGCTCGTACAGCTCACGGCTGAACACCTACAGCGCGGAGGACTTCCCACGACTTCCGACGATCGAGGCCCAGCTCCACGCGATCGACCGGGCCGCGTTGCTCGAGACGGTGGAGCGTGTCGCGCGCTGCGCCTCCCGCGACGAGTCGCGCCCGGTACTCACGGGCATCCTCGTGCGCTTCGAGGGGGGCAAGCTGGTCATGGCCGCTACCGACTCCTATCGGCTCTCCGTCAAGGAGACCGAGCTCGGACAGGCCGGCCCGGATCTCGAGGCGATCATTCCCGCCCGGGCGCTGCAGGAGCTCGGGCGGCTGGGAGCCGGCGACACGATCGAGCTCGGCGTGCACGAGAACCACGTCATCTTCGGCACGGGCGAGGCGTGGCTGACGACCCGTCGCATCGACGGCCAGTTCCCGAACTACAAGCAGTTGCTGCCGGAGTCGTTCGAAGTCGAGCTGCCGCTGCCGCGAGCCGAGCTGCTGGATGTCGTGCGCCGCATCGCGGTGCTGGCACAACGGAACTCGCCCCTGCGGCTGCGCTTCGCAGACGGCGAGCTGACGGTCTCGGCCCAGACCCAGGACATCGGCGAGGCGCGGGAGACAATTCCCGCCCCCTACAGCGGCGAGCCGCTCGAGATCGGCTTCAACGCCGAGTTCCTGCGCGACGGCGTTGACTCGATCACGTCCGACGACGTGACGCTGAAGCTCATCAACCCGCTGCGCCCCGGGCTGCTGACGGGCGAGAACGACGACTACTGGTACCTGATCATGCCGATCCGGCTCGCCGGCTGATCGTCGGCCAAGTCACGCTCCGCGACTTCCGCTCGTATGCGCGGCTCGAGCTCGCTCTGGAGCCCGGCTTGGTGCTCGTGACCGGAGCGAACGGCGCGGGCAAGACCAACCTGCTCGAGTCGCTGCACGTCGGGACGCAAGGCTTCTCGCCGCGCACCCGGGCGGACGCCCAGCTCGTCCGCTTCGGCGCGGAGGCGGCGCGGATCGAGCTCGCGGGCCGGCGCGGTGGCTCACCGCTCGACCTGGAGGTGACCCTGCGCGCGCACGAGGGCAAGCAGGCGAAGCTGAACGGAGCTCCTCTGCGCTCCGCCGAGCAGCTACGCGCGGAGGTGACGACGCTCGTCTTCACACCCGACCGGCTGACGGTCGTCAAGGGCGGCCCGGCAGCCCGCCGCGCGTACTTCGACCGCGCGCTCGGACGGCTCTTGCCTGCTCGCGCCACACTGCCCCTGGACTACGGGGCCGCAGTCGGCCAGAGGAATGCGTGCCTGCGCCGGATCGCGGCAGGCCTAGCCGCCAGAGACGCACTGGCTCCTTGGACGGCGAAGGTCGCGGAGCTGGGAGCCTCCCTGGTCGCGTCACGGCGAGAGGCGATCGCGCTGCTCGCGGCCGCTTTCGCCGAGCGCGCCGGCGAGCTCGGGCTGACGGCGGCGACGGTCGAGTACACGGGCGACCCGCCGACCGAAGCTGCGCTCGAGGCTCGCCTCGAGCGGGACCTCGAGCGGTGCGTCACCGGCCTCGGCCCCCACCTCGACGACGTCTCGGTGCGCTCCGCGGGGCGTGACCTACGGAGCTTCGGCTCTCAGGGCGAACAGCGACTCGCCGTGCTCTCGCTGCTGCTGGCGGAGGCCGAGCTGATCGCCGACCGCCGCGGCGTGCCGCCACTCCTGCTCCTGGACGACGTGCTCTCCGAGCTCGACGCGCCCCGGCGCCGCGTGCTCGCCGACCGGATCGCCCGTACCGGGCAGACCGTCGTGACGGCGACCGGCGCGGATGCGCTCCCGCTCGAGCCGGCACAGCTGCTCGAGGTGACCTCCGGCGCGGTGCGGGCGGCCTGATGGACCGTCTGGACGGCTCCGTCGATCGCGAGCTGCGCCGGTTCGGCCCCGCCGGCGACGCGCCGGGTATGGCTGCGATCGTCCGCGCGTGGCCGTCCGCGGTCGGCGACACCGTGTGTCGCAACGCCTGGCCGGCCCGCCTTGCCCGTGACGGGACGCTGCACGTGTCGGCGTCGTCGTCGACGTGGGCGTTCGAGTTGGGGAGGCTCGCCGGGGAGATCCTCGAGCAGCTTCGCGGCGCTCTGGGCGAAGGTGCACCGGCGGCGCTGAAGTTCGCTCCGGGCCCCCTGCCGGAGCCTGCCGCGGACCCGGCGGCCGGCGCCCGTCCGCCTGTCCGCCCGACTCCGGAGGACGCCGAGCTCGCGGCCGCGCTCACGGCGGAGATCGGTGACGACGAGCTGCGCGCGATCGTCGCCCGGGCCGTTTCGGCGAGTCTCGCTCGGGGCCGCGCCGGGACGCCGTCCGACCCCGATTTCTGATAGAGTTGTCTGTGCCCGCAATATGCTCATTTGCAGGGCTTTTTTCATGGTAGAAAGCACCTACACCGCCAAGGACATCACGGTTCTCGAGGGTCTCGAGCCCGTCCGGCTCAGGCCGGGCATGTACATCGGCTCGACGGGCGCGCGGGGACTCCACCACCTCGTCTTCGAGGTCGTCGACAACTCGGTGGACGAGGCTCTCGCGGGCCGCAACGATCGCATCGAGGTGACCGTCCATCCGGACGATTCCGTGACCGTGAAGGACTACGGCTCGGGCATCCCGGTCGACGTCATGCCCGAGCAGGGATTGCCTGCGCTGACAGTCGTGCTGACCAAGCTGCACGCCGGCGGCAAGTTCGGCGGAGACGGCTACAAGGTCTCGGGCGGCCTGCACGGTGTCGGCGTGTCCGTCGTCAACGCCCTCTCGGAGTCGCTCGTCGCCGAGGTGCGCCGCGACGGCGCCGTCTACCGGCAGGAGTTCGTCCGGGGGGTCCCGCAGGGCGCCATGGAGACGATCGGCGCCGCGGACGACACCGGCACGACGATCCACTTCATGCCTGACGCCGAGATCTTCGAGGAGATCGAGTGGTCGACCCAGGTGCTGTCGCAGCGGCTGCGCGAGACCGCCTTCCTCACACGGGCACTGACGATCGTCATCACCGATGAGCGCGCCGGGGGCGGCTCGCAAACCTTTTACTACGAGGGCGGAATCAGGGACTTCGTCTCCTACGTCAACGAGTCGAAGGAGCCGATCCACAAGTCGATCGCCTACTTCGAGACCGAGAGCGACCAGGGCAACGTCGAGGTTGCGATGCAGTGGAACACGTCCTACGTCGAGTCCGTGTTCTCGTTCGCGAACAACATCAACACGACCGAGGGCGGCGCGCACCTCTCCGGCTTCAAGGCCGCGCT
>CAYGLV010000062.1:0-13681 GCA_964351025.1 uncultured Gaiellales bacterium
AGATCAAGCCACCGAACCAGGCCGCGCTCACGCCGGCCTTGACATAGGAGCATCGGATGCTGCTGCTCGAGGTGCTCCTCTGGGCCTGCCTCGGCGCACTCGTCTGGACGCACCTCGCCTATCCGCTCGCTGCGGCGCTCGTTGCCCGGCTGCGGGAGCGGCCGGTGCGGCGGGCCGAAGCCGAGCCGACGGTGAGCGTGGTCGTCGCCGCCCACGACGAGGAGACGGTGATCGCCCGCCGGCTCGAGAACCTGCTCGCGCTCGACTACCCGGTCGAGAAGCTCGAGCTCGTCGTCGCCTCGGACGCCTCGACCGATTGCACCGACGAGCTCGTGCGCTCCTTCGCCGGCCGCGGCGTGCGTCTCGTCGTCTGCCCGCGTGGGGGCAAGGTCGCCGCGCAGGACCGCGCAGTGCGCGAGACCTCGGGCGAGGTCGTCGCTTTCTCCGACGCGAACGCGACCTGGGCGCCGGACGCGCTGCGCACGCTCGTGCGCTCTTTCGCCGACCCTCAAGTCGCCTACGTCTGCGGCCGGCTCGTCCTCCAGGACGCCGCCGGGAGCAACAGGGAGGGCGCCTACTGGCGCTACGAGCTGTGGCTGCGGGCGAGCGAGTCGCGGCTCCACTCGGTCACCGGCGGCAACGGCTCGATCTACGCCCTGCGGCGCGCCGACTACGTCGAGGTTGACCCCCGCTTCGGGCACGACCTCGCCTTCCCGTACCTGATGGTGCAGCGAGGCCGGCGCGCGGTCTACGAGCCGGAGGCGCTCGCGTTCGAGCGCCCGACGCCCACCAACGAGACCGAGTATCGGCGCAAGGTGCGGATGTTCGAGCACTGCTGGCTGATCACCCTGCGCGGCTCGCTGCTGCGGCGACTGCCGCCCATCTACTGGGTCGAGGTCGTCTCGCACCGGCTGCTCCGCTACGGGAGCGGCCTGCTCCACCTCGGTCTGCTCGGGTCGAGCCTGGCGCTCGCAGTGCTCGACGGCGCCTGGCTCTGGTGGGCGGCGCTCGGCGCGCAGGGCGCGCTGCTCGCAGCGGCGGCCGCCGGGGTCGGCATCGCCCGCTACTACGTGCTCGTCACGTGGGCGACCGTCGTCTCGCTTGCGAACTACCTGCGCCGCGGCGTGCCCGCGACGTGGGAGGCGGCGGAGGGGACACGGTAGGACACCGCTGGAAAGGCGGATATCCAAACGCATATAGATTGGATATCCTGAGTCCATGAAGACGACCGTCGACGTTGATCGCGAGCTGGCGGACGAGGCCGCGGAGATCCTGGGTACGAAATCGCTCAAGGACACGGTGAATGGCGCCCTCCGCGAGGTCGTCTCCGCAAAGCAGCGTCGCTTGCTGGCGGATCGGATTCGGAAGGGAACGCTGCCGGTGCCGACGCAGGAGGAGTACGACGAGCTTCGCCGCCCCAAGTTGCCGGTCGGCGCCTTCGACGACTTCTCGGTACCGCCGAAACGGTCGCGCCGCCGACGGACGTGACGCTCGTCCTCGCGGACACGAGTGTCTGGATGCGCCGGAGCCAGGCGAATGTCGCCGAACCGCTCGCCGAGACGATCGAGGAAGGGTGGGCGGCGATGACCATGCCGATCGCGCTCGAGATTCTGCGCTCCGCGCACGATTTCCGCAGCGCTCGTGATACGGCCGACCAGCTCGGCGCTCTGCGCAGGATCCCGATCACCGACCGCGTGGAATGGCGTGCACGAAGCGTGCTGCTGGCGCTCGCATGGCGCGGATATCACCGCGGGCCCTCGCCGGTCGACCTGCTTGCCGCCGCCGCCGCCGAGTCTGCCGGCGCGGAGCTCTGGCATTGCGATCGCCATTTTGAGCTGATCGGCGAGGTCACCGGTCAGCCGATGTTGCGCCTCGGAGCATGAATCGGGCGCTCGACGTGGCGGTCGCCGGCACCGGCCTCGTGCTCGCGAGCCCGGTGCTCGCGCTCGCGGCGCTCGCCGTCAAGCTCGGCGACGGTGGCCCGATCCTCTACCGGCAGGAGCGGGTCGGGAAGGACGGCCAGGACTTCGAGCTGCTGAAGCTGCGCACCATGGTCGTCGGCGCCGAGACACTGGGGGCGGGCTACGCCGTCGACCGGGGAGACTCGCGGATCACTCGCGCCGGACGTTTGCTGAGGCGGCTCTCGCTCGACGAGCTGCCGCAGCTCTGGAACGTCGCCCGCGGCGAGATGTCGGTGATCGGGCCGCGGCCGACGCTCCGTTACCAGGTCGACCGCTACGACGAACGGCAGCGCCGACGCCTCGACGTGAAGCCGGGGATCACCGGCTGGGCGCAGGTGCACGGCCGTGCGTCGCTGCCGTGGGCCGAGCGGATCGAGCTCGACGTCTGGTACGTCGAGCATCGTTCTCCCCTCGTGGACCTGAAGATCCTTCTGCTCACGCCACTCGCCCTCTTCCGCGGCACCTACAAGGGCCCGACCGGTGGTTGGACGACTCCTCCTTCGTAGCGAGCCCGGCTGGTACCGCGCCGCGGTCGCCGGGCTGCTCGCCGGGCTGACGCTCCTCGTCTTCTGGAATGCGTACGCCGTCGACCCCAGGCGGGGCTACGACGGCGCGGCGCACATCGAATACGCCGACGTGATCGGCAAGGAGTGGCGACTTCCGGGCAAGGAGGCGCGCGGCTACTACAACCCGCCTCTGTTCTACGCGTTCGCGGGCCTCTCGAACCGCCTCGGAGCGGACGTGCTCGGAGTTTCGCCGGCCGAGAAGCTGACGCAGGGTTGGAACGCGCTGCTGCTGCTCGGGAGCGCCGCGCTCTTCCTCTACGCCGCTCGTCTTGTCTTCCCCGGCAGGCGCACGCTGCACCTGGCCGCGCTCGCCTTCTTCTGCCTCGTGCCGGTGACGACTCGGACCGCAGCGATGTTCCACCCCGAGCCGCTCGACCTGTTCCTCTCGCTGGCTGGGCTGGCGCTCGCGACGCGGATGCTGATCCGGCGCTCATTCGGGTGGCGGCCGGCCGTCGCGCTCGGTGCCGTGCTCGGGCTCGCGCAGCTCTCGCGCACGTTCGGTATCTATGCGTCGGCGAGCGTCGGCCTGGTCTTCCTGCTGGCCGCGCTCTGGGGCTACGCACCACGCCGCGAGCTCGTGCGCGCGCTCGCGGTGACTGCTCTCGCAGCCGCGGTTCTGACGGGCCCCTGGTATCTCCACCAGGCGGTCCGTTACACAAATCCGATCTTCGACCAGCCGACCGTGGACAAGCCGCTCTGGGAGCGGCGCCCACTCTCGTTCTACGTGGACCCGGGCGTGCCGGAGGTGTTCACACAGCCCGTGCGCACGAGCTATTTGAACCGCCTCGCGCCGACCGCCTACACCGAGCTGTGGGGCGACTACTTCGGCATCTGGGCCTGGAACTCGACGTTGCAGGAAAGGCCGGACCGCGGCCAGCTCTGGGACCTGCGCGCGCAAAGCGTCGTCGGAGCGCTGCCGACGTTGCTCGCCCTCGCCGGGATGCTCGCGCTGCTGCGCCGCGGCTTCCTCCGCCGCGGCATCGGCCGCGACCCGGCGCCGGCGCTCTTCGCAGCCCAGGCCGTCTTCGGGCTGCTCGGCTTTCTCTACTTCGCGATCGGCTACCCGACGCCGGACGGGGACGTGATCAAGTCGACGTTCATGCTCGCCGCGGCGCCCGGCTGGGCGCTCGCGTTCGGGGTCGGCGTGGAGCGAGCGCTGCTCTGGATCGGGGAGCGCCCGCTCGGGCGCTTCTACTTCGTCGCCGCGCTCGTCGCGATGGCCCTCGTGGACGTCCGCTTCCTCGTCTACGGCAACCCTCTCGGAGGCATGTTCTAGCCGGCCGCGGTTACGCTCTCGGGCAGTGACGACCGTCCTCTTCACGTGCGCGGGCCAGAGGGTCGACATCGTCGCCGCCTTCGGTCACGCCGGCGCCGAGACGGTCGCCACGGACGTCGACCCGCTTGCTCCCGCCCTCTACCACGCCGATCGGCATGCGCTCGTGCCGCGCGTCGACGACCCCGCCTACGTCCCGGCGCTCGCCGGGCTCGTTCGCACCTATGACGTCCGCCTGATCGTGCCGCTCACGGATCTCGACCACGCCGTGCTGACGCGCTCGCGCGAGGAGCTCGCCCCGGCGCTCGTCCTCCTGCCCGCCGCCGACGTCTGCGACCGGATGGGGGACAAGTACCTCGCCCATCTCTTCTTCGTCGAGCACGGCATCCCGAGCCCGCCGAGCTGGCTCCCCGGGGACGTGCCGGGCGACGCCCGCTTCCCCGTGCTCGTCAAGGTGCGCGAGGGCTTCGGGTCGCGCCACATCCACCGTGCGCGCGACTCCGCAGAGCTCGCGTTCTTCCTCCGCTACACGCCGGTCGAGTCGTTCGTCCAGCAGCAGTGCCTCGGGGAGGAGTTCTCGATCGACGTGTTCTGCGACCTCGAGAGTCGTTGCCTGAACGCGATCCCGCGCACGATGATCCAGTCGAAGGGCGGCGAGTCGATCAAGGGGATGACGATCAAGGACTGGGAGCTGATCGAGCACGGCCGCCGCGTCGCAGAGACGATCGGGATCGTCGGGCCCGCCAACATCCAGTGCTTCCGGGAGCCGGACGGGAGCCTGCCCGTGACCGACGTCAATCCCCGCTTCGGCGGTGCCTTCCCCCTGCCGCGGGCCGCCGGCAGCCGCTATCCGGAGCTTGCGCTCGCGCTCGCGCGCGGCGAGCTGCCGGAGCCGCGCCTCGGCGACTTCCGTGAGGGGGTCGTGATGACCAGGTTCTTCTCCCACCTCTGCCTGGCCGCCGACAGCGCGGGTACCCTCGAACCGTTCGCCGAAGAGCTGCCAGATCCGATAGCCGTGGATCCCGGCGAGGCGTAGCCCGTCGCGTCGCGATCCCGCTTGCGCTGCTCTTGGTGGCGATCGGGCTGATCGCGGCCGCGGCTGTACGGAAGGAGCTTCGCGGGCGGGACGTCCGGGGCTCCTCCACCGTCGAGTTCGTGACGACTGCGGCGCCGGAGCCGCCTCTGCCCCCACCCGGCAAGCAACGCGCCGGGGTCGTCTGGCCCACCTTCGGCTACGTCGCCGCACGCACCCGCTCCGCGCCGTTCTCCCACCGACCCCCGTTGCGGCGATTGTGGACGTTCCGTGCCCGCCAGCTGCTCGAGTTCCCGCCCGCCGTCGCCCACGGTCGCCTCTACGTCGCCAACAACAGCGGCGTCCTGTTCGCCGTCAACGCGGCGACCGGACGCCTCGCCTGGAAACACGCGTCGGGCCGCTGCGTTGCTGCGTCGCCCGCGGTGACGAGCGACACGGTCTACCTCTCCTTCCTCAACCGGCCGCCCTGCAACGCGTCGGGCGCCGGTCTCGACGGTGAGGTCGTCGCCCTTACCGCCGGTCTTGGGCGGGTGCGCTGGCGCGTGCGCATCGGCCCGACCGAGTCTTCGCCGCTCGTCGCAAACGGGCTCGTGTACGTCGGCGACTGGCGGGGCCGCGTCTACGCACTCGATGCGCGTACCGGGGCCGAGCGCTGGCGCTTCCAGACCGGCGGCAAGGTGAAGGGCGCAGTCGCGCTCGCGGGTGGCCGGCTCTTCGTCGGCTCCTACGACCACTACGTGTACGCCCTCGACGCGCGCACGGGCGCGTTGGCCTGGCGTGCCTCGGCCCAAGACCGGGTCGGCGGCAGGGGAAACTTCTACTCCACGCCGGCTGTCGCGTATGGCCGCGTCTACATCGGCTCGACAGACGGGAAGGTCTACTCGTTCGGTGCGGCGAGCGGCAAGCTCCGCTGGTCGCAGTCGACCGGGGGCTTCGTCTACGCCTCGCCGGCGGTCTGGGAGCGGAAGGTCTACGCGGGGTCGTACAGTGGCAGCTTCGTCGCGCTCGACGCGGCGACGGGTGAGGAGGTCTGGAGCTTCCGGGCGAACGGGCGCATCTCCGGTTCCGCAACGGTGCTCGAAGGTGTCGTGTGGTTTTCCACCCTGCGGGAGCGCACGTACGCGCTCGACGCGCGGACCGGCGCGCTGCTGTGGGAGTTCCCCGACGGCAAGTACGCCGCTGTCGTCGCGGACGCCGAGCGCCTGTACCTCGTCGGCCACGCCCGTCTGTATGGAATGGTTGCGCGGTGAGATACGTCGTCACAGGTGCGGCCGGCTTCATCGGCTCCCACCTCGGAGAGGCGCTGCTTGCCGCCGGGCACGAGGTTCTGGGCCTGGACTGCTTCACCGACTACTACGATCCCGCGCTCAAGGAGGAGAACGCCCGCGGGTTGGACGTGCGCCGGCTCGACCTGGCCGAGGACGAGCTCGACCTCTCCGGCATCGACGGCGTCTTCCACCTCGCCGGGCAACCCGGCGTGCGCAGCTTCGGCGATGTCTTCCCGCTCTACGTGCGGCGCAACGTGCTCGCAAGCCAGCGGGTCTTCGAGGCTGCGGCCACCGCGGGCGTCCGCGTCGTCTTCTCCTCGTCCTCGTCGGTCTACGGTGAGGCCGAGCGCTACCCGACTCCGGAGGACACGCCGCCCCGACCGGTCTCGCCGTACGGGATCACGAAGCTCACGTGCGAGCACCTGGCGCGGGCCTACGCCCGCAGCTTCGGGCTCGACGCGGTCGTGCTGCGCTACTTCAACGCCTACGGCCCCAGGCAGCGCCCCGACATGGCCTTCACGCGCGTCGTCTCGGCGCTCGCCGAGGGCGGGCCGTTCACGCTCTACGGCGACGGCGGCCAGAGCCGCAGCTTCACGTACGTCGGCGACATCGTCGCGGCGACGGTGCTTGCGATGGAGCACGCCGGAGCGGGGGCCGTCTACAACGTCGGCGGCGGCCAGGAGGCGACGATGAACGAGGTGCTCGCGCTGCTCGAAGGGGTCGCCGGGCGCACGCTCGACCTGCGGCGAGAGCCTCCCGTGCCCGGCGACCAGCGGCGTACCAAGGCCGATACGGCACGCATTCGCGACGAGCTCGGCTGGGCGCCGCTCACGCCGCTCGAAAGCGGCCTGCGGGCGCAGTGGGAGTGGGCCGCTGGTAGGGTCGGCGCCCGATGAGCGACGAGCGCGCCACCGAGGGAGACGCCGAGCAGGAAGTGGACCTGCGCTCTGCCTGGAGCCGGCTCCAGGTGCGCTGGTGGCTCCCCGCCGCAGGGGTTGCCGCGGGGCTCGCGATCGGCGTCGTTCTGGCGCTCGGCGGCGGTCAGGTCTACAAGGCCGAGACGATCGTCTTCCTCGGCCAGCCGTTCGCCCCGAGCGGCGGCGGCCAGATCCAGAGCCTCTCGACGAACCCGCGCACCGTGAGCGAGATCGTTCGCTCCGAAACGGCGCTGAAGGCTGCCGCGGCCGCGAGCGGCCTGCGGGTCGGCCAGCTGCGAGGCGCGATCTCGACCCAGGCCGTGACCACAGTCGGGCAGTCGAAGGCGACGAACCCGCTGGTCGAGATCTCGGTCAAGGGCCCCGCCCCGCGCAAGGTGGAGCGGGCTGCCGACGCGCTCGCCCGCCGCGTGGTCGGCACGGTTGCGACCTACGTGGACAACAAGATCGTGCTGCTGAAGCAGCAGATCGCTGCTGACAACGCCGAGCTCAACCGGATCGACTCCCGCATCGCCGGCGCTCAGCAACAGCAGGAAGAGATCCTGTCGAACAAGACGCTGCCGCTCGCGGAGCGGCTGCTCCTGCTCACGAACATCAACTCGACGCTCGGCTTCGCGGAGCAGCGCCGCGGCACCGTGCGCCAGGAGCTGCTCGGCGCGCAGCAGCTGCTCTCCCTCGCCGAGAACGTCGAGCGCACCCGCGTCGTCGAGCCGGCGTCGGCGGTCAAGACGACCGCGCGCAGCGCCCGCAACTCCGCGCTCGTCGGCGCGCTGATCGGTCTCCTCCTCGGCGCGGGCGCGGCGTTGTGGGCCGATGCGTGGCTCGCGCGACGCCTGAGTGCGGCGCCCGGGACCTAGATGATGCCGCTCGCGCGCCTCGTGCTCGCGCTAGCGGTTGCCTACGGTGCGTGGCACGCGCCCGAGACGATCCGGTCGCTCCAGGCGCAGGCCCGCGCGGGCGAGGGGTTGACGCGGCTCGAGCGGGAACTCGCTCCTGTTCGGGGGGCAGACGTTGACACCCTGATCTTCGAGCGGGCCCGCGAGCTCGTTCCCGATGGGGCGACGTTCTATCTCATCACCGGCGACGCCGTCCGCGTCTCTACGCCAGTCACGTTCGATGCCTTCCGCCCGTTCGCGGCGTACTGGTTGCTGCCGCGGCGCCAGACGTCCGACCCGGCTCAGGCAGACTGGGTCGTTTCGTACGGCGGGGACCTCGCGGGGCTCGGCCTGCGCTTTCGCCGGGTTGTTGTCGTGGGCGAGGGGCTTGCGGTGGCGGAGGTGCTGCGGTGACGCGGGCGATCCTCGGACTCACCGCGCTCGACGGCTTGCTGTTCCTTTCCGGCCTCGGCGTGCTTCGCGGCGCCGGACTTGTTCACTCGTTGCGGGACGGGCTGCGGCTCTCCGGTCTCGCGTTTGTGCTCGGCTGGGCCTTCGTCGGGATCCTCGGCTCGCTTGCGCTCATGGTCAGACTGGCATTTGACGGAGCGCAGGTCGTTCTCGGGTGCCTCGTGCTCGGCGCAGCCGGAGCGGCCGCCGGGCGGCACGTGCGACCAGCCCCACCGCCCGCCGCCAGATCGGGCTGGCCCGGGAGCCCGTGGGTCGCCGTGGCCGGCGTCGCCGCGTTGCTCGTCGTCGCCGTCGCCCTGTTTCGGCGGGCGCTCGTCGCTCCGGGCGCGACGGCCTGGGACGCCTGGGCCTTCTGGCTGCCGAAGGCGCGCTCGCTCGTCCTCTTCGACGGGATCGACACCGCGACTGGTGGGTTCACGAGCTTTGCCCACCCGGCGTATCCGCCGCTCGTGCCCGCGATGGAGTCGGCGGCGTTCCGCTTCAGCGGCACGCTCGACGCGTCGGGGCCGCTGCTGGTGCAGCACTGGCTGGTCGCCGTCGCATTCCTCGCCGCGCTCGGCGGTCTCTTCGCGGGGCGCGTGTCGCCGCCCGTGCTCTGGCCCTCGCTCGCGCTCATCGCCCTGATGCCGTATTTCGGACGGCTGGTCGGCTCGTCGCTCGGCGACGAGCCGCTCTTCTTCCTCATCGGCCTTGCGGGGGCCTGTGCGGCGCTCTGGCTGCTGGAGCGCGATCCGCGGTACGCCGCCCTCTGCGCCGGCCTGCTCGGCGGCGCCGCGCTCGCGAAGGGTGAGGGACTGATGCTCGGCGTCCTGCTCGGACTCGCCCTCATGTGCGCCACGCTCGTCCAGCGACCCTTCGCGTGGCGTGCGCCCGCCGCGATTGTCGCCGCACCGGTCGCCGTGTCGCTGACGTGGCGCGGCTGGCTCGCCGCCCACGGCCTCCCCGGCTGGGAGGACTACCGCCCGGCCGACCTGCTGCGTCCCGGCTACCTCGCCGATCGGCTCGACCGGCTCGGCACTGCGCTTTCCGACCTCCCCGCATACGTGCTCGAGCCGGATCGCTGGCTGCTCGCCGTCCCGCTGGCGCTCGCCGCCGCGGTGATTGCCGCCGGCCGCGCGCCGGGGCTGACGGCGCTCGTTCTCACATTCGTGGCGGTCGGCTTCCTGGGCATCGCAACGATCTACTGGATCAGCCCGCTGCCGCTCGCGTGGTACATCGACACGTCGGCGGAGCGGGTCGTCGGCTCGCTCGTCTTCTTCTGCGCGTCCCTCTTCCCGCTCCTGCTCGCCGTCGCGCTGGGCCCGGAGAAGGACGGCGTGTGAGCGCCGCGGGGCGGTCGCTCGCCGCCGCCGCTTTCCTCGTCGGGGCGCTGCTCACGGTCGAGAGCTTCGGTCTGCGCGCCGCCTGGCTGCCGCTCGACGAGGCCGCCGTCGTCGAGCGCGCGCGCGGCGGGGCCGCGTTCACCGAGCCGCTGGCCGGCCCGCTCCTGCCGTGGCTCCTCCGGCCCATGCGCGGCGCCGCGCCGGCCGACCTATACGGGCTCGCCCAGGCGCTCTCCCTGCTCTGCTGGGCGGCGCTCGTCGTGCCGACGTACCTCCTCGCCCGCCGCGGCGCGTCGCGGCGGGCATCGCTGGCGGCCGGGGTCCTCGCTGCCGTCGTACCCGCTTCGGCGTTCGCGCTGGCGGTCGTCCCGGATGCTGTGGCGACGCTGCTCGCGGCGTTCGCCGTGCTCGCCTGCGCGCGTGCGGCGGAGCGAAGCTCCCCGCGCCTGCTCGTGTTTGCGCTCGGACTCGCTGCGCTCGCCGCTCTCGCGAGGCCGTGGCTCGCCCTGCTGCCGCTCGCGCTCGGGGTCGCGTACGCGCTCGTCCGCGCGCCGATCGGGCGGCTCCTCCGCTGGCCCGGCTCGCTCGCCTTCGCCGCTCTCGCCGGGGCCGCCTATGCGGCGTGGTGGCCGCTCACGGGCGCCTCTCCCGCGCTCGAGCGTGCGCTGAACGACCCGGGCGCCGTCGCGCGCGGAACCGTCGCGAGCCTCGCGCCGCTCGCGCTCGGACTCGGCGTCCTACCGTGGCTCGCAGCCTGGTCGGCGGCGCGACGGCCGCTCACAGAGCCCCTGGCCGCGGTCTTCGCGGTCGCGGTGCCGGCGCTTGCGCTCTCGGCGGGGCTCGCGACCGCTGCGCGTGGGGGCCCTTCTCTTGACGAGCGGCCTCTGCTCGTGCTCGTACCTCTCGCCTGCGCGCTCGCCGCGCGGGCCTGGGCCGAGCGGCGCGTCTCCGCGACCGCCGTCGTATGCGCGGCGGTGACGCTCGCCGCCGCCGCTGCTCTCGTCCCCGGCTCCGTCCTCTCCGGCCCCCTCCGGGCGACGGTCGCCCCGGGCCTCGCCCTGTTCGCGGCCGCCGGCGGGCGCGCGACGTTCGTCGCGCTGTCGCTACTCGGCGCCGCCGGGGCCGCTTTCGTGCTGATCGCCGGCACTCGGCGTTTCCCGGCCGCCGCGCTTCCTGCCGCCGCCGCCGCCCTCGTGATCTCAGGCCAGCTCCTCGCCTACGGCGATGCCCGCGACGCCGCATCCCGTGTCGCCGCGGCGCTGCCGGGGGCGCACGACTGGCTCGACCGGCTGGTGCCCGCGGGCGAGACGGTGACGGTCGTGAGCGCCGGCGAGCCGGCCGCGCGCGACCTTCTCGCCCAGACGGCGATCTGGAACCGCACGCTCGGCCCGGAGCTCTTCGTTGATCCGGCGGCCGCCGACCTCCGAACCGGAGCGCTTCCGGGCGACCCCTCGCCGAGCCTCGTCCTCGCGGCGGGCGTCGAGCTCGCAGGGGAGCCGCTCGCGCAATCGGCCGTCGGCGAGCTCGTCCGCGCTGCCCACCCGCTCGGACTCGCGGCGACGATTGAAGGAGTCGCTGGTGACGGCTGGAGCGGGGCTGAGGCAGTCTACCGCCGCTTCTCGGGCGGCCCCGGCCTCCTGCGAGTGACCGTCTCCCGCACCGCCTGGGGTGGCCAGGACGTCCCGGGCACCGTCACCGCCGCCGTCCCCGGGACGGCTCCGGAGCGGTTGGTGATCCACGCGGGTCAGCAACGCATGCTTGACCTGCGTGCGCCGGCGGCGCCGTTCGAGGTCCGCGTGACCGTGTCGCCGACGTTCTCGCCCGCGGACTTCGGCCAGGGTGACACGCGGCAGCTCGGAGCGCAGCTCGGGTTCGACTTCCGGCCCAAGTAAGCTCCGCGGCGATGGTCGAAGGCAAGCGCGTCGCGGTCGTCATCCCGGCGCACAACGAGCAAGACCTCGTCGGGGAGACGCTCGCAGGCATCCCCGACTTCGTCGACCGCGTCATCGTCGTGGACGACGCCTCGACCGATGCCACCGCCGAGCGCGCCCGCGCGGCCGGCGACCCTCGTGTTGACGTCGTCACTCACGACTCGAATGCAGGCGTCGGCGCCGCGATCGTCACCGGCTACAAGCTCGCGCTCGCCGAGGGCCTTGACGTCGTCTGCGTGATGGCGGCGGACAACCAGATGGACCCGGCCGACCTGGAGACGCTCGTCACGCCTGTCGCCCGCGGGGAGCTCGACTACGCGAAGGCGAACCGTCTCTTCACGGGCGAGGCCTGGCGCCTGATCCCGCACACGCGCTACCTCGGCAACGCGATCCTCTCGCTGCTGACGAAGATCGCGTCCGGCTACTGGCACATCGCCGACTCGCAGACGGGCTACACGGCGATCTCGCGCGAGAAGCTCGCCGAGCTCGACCTCGACCGCGTGTATGCCCGCTACGGCTTCCCGAACGACATGCTCGTGCACCTGAACGTCTGGAACGCGCGGGTGCGCGACTTCCCCTCGCGGCCGATCTACGGCGTCGGCGAGCGCTCGGGGATCCGCCTGTACAAGGTCGTGCCACGCATCTCCTGGCTGCTCGTCAAGGGCTTCTTCTGGCGGATGAAGGAGAAGTACGTGATCCGCGACTTCCATCCGCTCGTCTTCTTCTACGCCCTCGGCTTCCTGATGAGCGGGATCGGCCTCGCCCTCGGCGTGCTCGAGACGGTGCTGCGGATCATGGGCAACGGGATCACCCCGGCGACCATCGTGCTCGTCGCGCTGCTCCTGATCTCCGGCTCGCAGTTCACGCTCTTCGCGATGTGGTTCGACATGGAGTCGAACAAGGACCTGAAGTGAGCCTGTGGCGGGCTGTGCTCGCGGTGCTCGTCGCCGCGCGCATCGCCATTCCGCTCGCCGCGCTCGCGGCGTCGGGCACGAAGCTGCCGGGGATCCCGCGCTACGACTACGCGCCTCTGAACGGCGACGCGAACGACTACTACGCGGCCGGGCGCGAGGTGATCTCGACGCCCCTGCGCCAGGCGCCGCTCACCGCACTACTCGCTCTCGGCGTCGCGCTCGCGGTGTGGTGGGGGCTACGGCTGCGCGGGCGGCGGCCCGACCTCGCCTGGGCTGCGCTCGCCGGGCCGGCGCTTGCGCTTGGCCTCGCGGTCGCCGCCGAGATCCGGTTCATGCATGTCAGTGGCGCGGGCACGATCGGCTGGCCACTTGTGTGGGCCGTGCCGATGGCGCCGCTGCGGGCGCTCGGCGCCCTCGACCCGGACTCGGCTTTCGCTGCCGGCCTGGCCGTCTCGCTCGTGGCCAACGCCGTCAGTGTGGTCGCGACGGCGTATGTCGGCCGGTACGCGACCGGTTCGCGGGCGATCGGTCTGGCCGCCTCTGGGCTCTTCGCCCTCTGGCCGCTGCTCACCGGCGTGATCGCGGGCGAGCGAGGCTGGGAGAACGGCACGTGGCAGGTGGACGTCGGGCTGCACCTGTACTCGGAGCCGCTCTCGACGGCGCTCGTGACCGTCGCGGCGGCACTCCTGCTCGCGCCGCGCGCAACGGACGTCCGGCTCTGGGCAGCGGGAGGCCTGCTCGGCTTTGCGACCGCTGTCAGGCTTTCGAATGCTCTGTTGGCGGCACTCGCCCTCGCGCTCGTCTGGAAGGTCGGCCGGGAGCGGGTCGTTCCCTTCCTGGCCGGGGCGGCGGCTTCCGTGCCGGTCGTGGCCTCGTACTGGCCGAAGGGCTACCTGCCGCGCTTCGACGACCCGCAGGCGTTTCCACAAGATCCCTTCTCGCTCGAGTACGTCGTCACGAGCTGGAGCGAGTCGCTCCTCTTCCGCCCCGTGGCGCTGCTCGTGTTGGCCCCGCTTGCGCTCGCGGGTGTCGTCGCGTTGCGGCGCCGCCGCGCCGCGCTCTTCCTCCTCGGCGGGTGGATCGCCGCCACGGCGGCCTTCTACAGCGTCTACGAGTCGACGGCCCAGCATCC
>CAYGLV010000063.1:0-13316 GCA_964351025.1 uncultured Gaiellales bacterium
GGTTGCCGCGACCGTACGGGTCTCCTCGAGGCCGGAACGGCAAGAGGTCGCGGACGAGCCCGCTCGCGGCGAGGCCCACGCAGCGGCCGATGACGTGGCTCCGGCCGAGGCGGACGAGTCCGCCGAGCCCGAGGAGCACGGGCAGGAGCCGCGCCCGCCGGCCGACGCTGATGAAGACCACCAGGTCCGGAGTACCACCCGGTCCGTGGGCTCGGGCGACGAGGACGACGCGCCTGAGGCGGCGGAGACCGACCAGCCGGACGACCGCTCCTCCGGCGGGGGCGAGGAGGACTAGCCGGCCCGCAGCGCCGCGTTCGGACTCGGCTACACGCCGTACGCGAGTCGCGCGGCCAGACCCTCGGGCAAGCCGGCGGCGCGCACCTCGGCCTGTGTCAGCGCGACCGGGTACTCGACCCGCCGGAACGACGCGCTGTGGGATCCGGTGTCGAGCAGAAGCCACGCGGCCCGCGGGTCGCCGTCGCGCGGCTGCCCGACCGAGCCCGGGTTGAGCAGCCAGCGTCCCTCGGCGAGGTCGACCTCGTGCCCCGCCGGGGCGCTCCCGCCCAGGACCCGTGTCCCATCGAGCCGGAGGGCGAGCGGGAAATGACTGTGGCCGACCAGGACGACCGGGGCCTCTGTGACGGCGAACGACGCGAGAGCTTGTTCCGGGCCGAGAACGTACTCCCAGACCGGGTTGCGCGCGCTCGCGTGGTACAGCTCGACGCCGTCGGCGCGTCCAGCCGGCTGCAGGCCGGAGAGGAATCCGTGCGCGTCGTCTGAGAGCGCGTCCCGGGTCCAGCGCACGGCGGCGCCGGCCTCCCCGGCGAAGAGCGCGACTTCGATCGTGCCGATGACGCCGAGGTCGTGGTTCCCCGCGAGGCAGATCGAGGCCCGCTCACGGAGGAGCGCGCAGCACTCGCTCGGCCGCGGCCCATAGCCCACGACGTCGCCGAGGCACCAGATCTCGTCCGCGCTCTCCGCTGCAACCGCCGCCAGCACGGCTTGCAACGCGTGCAGATTGCTATGAACGTCGCTGATGACGGCGATGCGCATCGGAAGCAGAGGAGACGCGCTACGAGCTCGGGGACGGCGTCTCGGGGAGATCCTGGATCCCCTTGACGGTCGAGTACTTCGACCAGCCGTCCTGCATCGCGTCGATGAGCTCCTTCATGAAGCGCGTCGACATGTTCACACGGGAGACGACCACGCCGGGCACATCGCCCTCCTCGACCTCATGGTCGATTCGCGCGAACGTCAGCGTGAACTCGTAGTCCGAGAAGCTGACGTTGGCGAAGTTCGCATAGACGCCGGCGATGTGCTCCGGGTCGATGTGAATATTCAGCCTGCGCTCTTCGTCCTCGCCCATGAGCCTACGATAGCGCCGATGAGAGCCCTCGACCCGCACCCGTTCCCACGGGCAGCCGTACGATGACGGCGTGAGTCGCCCGACGGTCAGCCCACGCCAGGTCGGGGCCGCGCTCGCTGCATTCGGTGCGCTCGTGATCGTGGGCACGGTCGGCTTCGTCGTCGTTGCGGACGAGAGCGTCTTCGACGCGCTCTACCGCACCGTGATCACGGTCTACACCGCGGGACTCGTCTCCGTGCCGGACTCCACCGCCGAGAGAGCGCTCACGCTCGTCCTCGTCGTCTGGGGTGTGGCAGTCTTCCTCTACGTTTTCGGTCTCGTGATCGAGCTCACCGTCAGCGGCACGGTCAGCGGGGCCTGGGAGCAGCGGCGAATGGTGCGACGTATGAGCGAGCTCACCGACCACATCATCATCTGCGGCTACGGCCGAGTGGGCCGCCGGGCGGCGCTCGAGTTCCGGGCGACCGGGACGCCGTACGTCGTGCTCGACTTCAGTCCGCCCGCTCTCGAGGTGGCGAAGGAGCGGGGCGATCTCTACGTGGAGGGCACCGGCACCAACGACGAAGACCTCACCCGCGCCGGCCTCGAACGGGCGCGCGGGCTGATGGCGTCATCCGACTCGGACACCGACAACCTCTACATCACGCTCTCGGCGCGCGCGGCGCGTCCCGACCTCTTCATCGTCGCGCGTGCATCCGACGACGGCGCGGCGACGAAGCTCCGCCTCGCCGGCGCCGACCGCGTCGTCCAGCCCTACTCGACCGCGGGTCAGGAGATGGCGAAGCTCGTCCTCAAGCCGCAGGTGGCGGCGTTCCTCGAGATGCTGCTGAGCCACGGTGGCCCCGAGCTGTCGTTCGAGGAGATCGAAGTCAGCGATGCGTGCGGGCACGTCGGCCAGACGATCCGGGCCCTGCGCATTCGGCGAGACACAGGCGCGCTGATCGTCGGCGTGCGTCGACGAGACGGCAGCTACGACACGACTCCGTCCCCGGACACGGTGCTCGAACGCGGCGATGTGCTGATCGCGGTCGGCTCGGACTCCGACCTGCAGGCGCTCGAGCAGATGTTCGCACCGGCTGAAGCCGTTGCCGGCTAGCGCCGTCGAGCGGCTCGCGTCTGCCCTCGAGCAGCTCGCCGGTTGTCCGGTCGAGCTCGACCGGCCGAGCGACCCGGCTCACGGGGACTACGCGACGAACGTCGCGCTGCAGCTTGCGCCCGCACGGAAGCGCCCCCCGCGCGAGCTTGCAACGGAGCTTGCGGCCGCTGCCGCGGACATCGCGGGCGTCGAGCACGTCGAGGTCGCCGGCCCGGGCTTTCTCAATCTCTGGCTCGAGCCCTCGTGGTACGGCGATGCCCTGGCGGAGATGCTCGGCGCAGGAGACGGCTACGGCGGGGGTTCCGCGGCGACGCCGGAGCGGATCCAGGTGGAGCTCGTCTCGGCCAACCCGACGGGCCCGATCACCGTCGCTTCGGGGCGGAACGGCGCTTACGGCGACTCCGTCGCCCGCCTACTCGGCTTCGCGGGCCACTTTGTCGAGCGCGAGTACTACTACAACGACGCCGGTCTCCAGGTGGAGCGCTTCCGCGACTCCGTCGAGGCCGTTCGACGGGGCGAGGAGCCGCCCGAGGACGGCTACCGCGGGGCCTACATCGAGGAGCTGGCGGCACTCCGCGGCGACCCGCTGCCGCCGATGTTGAAGCTGATGGAGAGCACGCTCGAGCGCTTCCGCATCCAGTTCGACACGTGGGAGCGGCAGAGCGAGCTCGAGGCGGAGATCCCCGCCGCTCTCGAGCGGCTCGACACGTACGAGGCCGAGGGCGCCGTCTGGGCGCGGACGAGCGCCTACGGGGAGGAGAAGGACTGGGTGGTGATCAAGTCCGACGGCACACCCGGCTACTTCGCGGGCGACTGCGCATACATGGCCCGCAAGCTCGAGCGCGGCTTCGATCGCCTGGTCTACGTTCTCGGCGCGGATCATCACGGCTACGTCGGCCGCCTGAAGGCGCTCGCCGCGATGTTCGGCCGTGACCCCGAAGCCGTCGAGGTGCTGCTCTACCAGCTCGTCCACCTGACGCGAGGCGGCGAGCAGACGATGATGTCGAAGCGGCGCGGGGACGTCGTCTTCCTGGGCGAGTTCATGGACGAGATCGGCGTGGACGCGGCCCGCTGGTACCTCGTCAGCCGCGGTCACGACCAGACGATCGAGATCGACGTCGACCTCGCGGCCGAGAAGAGCCAGAAGAACCCGGTCTACTACGTGCAGTACGCGCACGCGCGGATCGCCGGCATCCTTCGCAACGCCGCCGGCGCGGCGGCAGCGGCGAAGGTGCCGGCCGGCCTTGCCGCGGAGGAGCGGGAGCTGATCAAGCGGCTCGCCGAGTTCCCTGGCGTCGTGGCCGAGGCGACGGAGCGGCGAGCGCCGCACGCGATCCCCACCTACGCGATCCGTCTCGCCGACGACTTCCATCGCTTCTACCACGAGCACAAGGTGCTCGGCAGCGAGGCGGAGTCGTTCCGGCTCGGCCTCTGCGAGGCGACCCGCTCGGTGATCGCACGCTGTCTCGACCTGGTCGGGGTCGAGGCGCCAGACCGGATGTAGGGGCCGGCACGTGCGCTGGAACCTCTCAGTCGCGGGGCTCGCGGCCTCCTGGGGCTTCATCTCGGTCATCGTCGCGGGCGTCGACCTCGACGCCTCGGTGCTCGTCTTCTTCCGGCTCTCGCTCGCCGCGCTCGCAATCGGGGTGGCCGCGACCGCGCTCGGGCGAGCGGACCTGATCCGGCTTCCGGAGCGGCCACTGCGGCTGCTCGTCGTCGGCGCGGTGCTCGCGACCCACTGGTACCTCTTCTTCGAGACGATCAAGCTCTCGTCCGTCGCCATAGCGCTGCTCACGGTCTACACGGCGCCGGTCTTCCTGTCGCTGCTCGCGCCACTCTTCCTGGCCGAGAGCCGGAGCCGGATCGCCCTGGCTGCCCTCGTGCCGGCGGGCGCTGGAATCGCGCTCATCGCGCTTGCCGGGGACGGTGGAAAGGGCGCGCGCCCACTTGCGGTCGCGGCCGGGCTGGGGGCGGCGATCACGTACGCCGCCCTCGTGATCGCGACGAAGCGACTGACCAGGCGGCTGCCGTCCGCGACGATTGCATTCTGGAGCTTCCTCGTCGCGGCGGCACTGCTCGCGCCCTTCCTGCTCACGGCCCCACAGGTCCTGCCGGAGAGCGGCGTGGACGCGCTCTACGTCGTCCTGCTCGGAGTCGTGTTCACGGGAGTCTCGTACTTCGTCTACGTCGTGCTGTTGCGCCGCGTCACGGCGCAGGCGATTGGGATCCTCGCGTTTCTCGAGCCGGTCTCCGCCGCGCTGCTCGCCTGGGCGATTCTCGGTCAGCAGCTCGGCTGGGAGGTGTGCGCCGGCGGGGGCCTCGTGCTGGCCGCGGGTTTCGCGATCGTTCTCTACGAGCCGGAGGATGCGTCACCCGTGGAAGCGGCGGCGCTAGGATCGGCGGAGCGATGACCGCGCCTGACCGAAACCTCGCCCTGGAGCTCGTGAGGGTCACCGAAGCCGGAGCACTGGCGGCGTCCGCGTGGATCGGCCGCGGGCAGAAGGAGCGCGCCGACGGAGCCGCCGTGGACGCGATGCGGCTGCTGCTCGACACGGTCGCCATGCACGGCATCGTCGTGATCGGCGAGGGCGAGAAGGACGAGGCGCCCATGCTGTACAACGGCGAGGAGGTCGGCAACGGCAGTGGCCCCGCAGTGGACGTGGCCGTGGATCCGCTCGAAGGCACGCGGCTGACCGCGCTCGGCCAGCCGGGTGCGATCGCCGTGATCGCGGTCGCCGAGCGCGGGACGATGTTCTCGCCGGGCGCTGCCTTCTACATGGACAAGATCGCGGTTGGGATCGAGGCCGCAGACGCGATCGACATCAACGCATCTCCCACCGAGAACGTGCGCCGTGTCGCCGAGGCGAAAGGGGTCGATCCGACCGAGATCACGGTGGTCGTGCTCGAGCGCGACCGCCACGAGGCGCTGATCGCGGAGCTGCGCGAGTCCGGCGCCCGCGTCAACCTCATCCGCGACGGTGACGTCGCGCCCTCGATCGCAGCCGCGAGGCCGGGGACCGGGGTGGACCTGCTGATGGGGATCGGCGGCACGCCGGAGGGCGTCATCTCGGCGGCTGCGATCAAGTGCCTCGGCGGCGCGATGCAGGCCAAGCTCTGGCCGCGCAACGACGACGAGCGGCAGAAGCTGCTCGCCGACGGCCTCGACCCTGACCGCGTGCTGACGACCCACGAGCTCGTTGCGAGCGACAACGTCTTCGTCGCCGCCACCGGCGTCACGAACGGCGCGCTCCTGCGCGGCGTGCGTGTCTCGGCCTCCGGCGTTGAGACCGACTCCCTCGTCATGCGCTCGCGCTCGGGCACGGTGCGCCGAATCTCTGCCCTACACCCCCTTGCGAAAGTCACGGGATTGATGAAAGGAGAGCGCGATGCTGTCAGCTGAGCTGGAGCGGACCGCACGGGAGATCGTCGCGAACGAGCGGGGTATCCTCGCCGCGGACGAGAGCTCGGGAACGATCAAGAAGCGGTTCGACTCGATCGGGGTCGAGTCCACCGAGGAGAGCCGTCGCGCCTACCGCGAGCTGCTGTTCACGACCCCGGGCCTCGGCGAGTGGATCTCCGGCGTGATTCTCTACGACGAGACGATCCGCCAGGCCACGTCCGGCGGAGTCCCCTTCCCGACCGCTCTGGCCGCTGCCGGGACGATCCCGGGGATCAAGGTGGACACGGGCGCGCATCCGCTCGCCGGCTCGCCGGAGGAGAAAGTGACCGAGGGCCTGGACGGCCTGCGCGACCGGCTTGCCGAGTACGGCCGGCTCGGTGCGCGCTTCGCGAAGTGGCGGGCCGTGATCACGATCGGCGACGGGATCCCGACCGACTACTGCATCCGGGCGAACGCCCACGCCCTCGCCCGTTACGCCGCGCTCTCGCAAGAGGCCGGGATCGTGCCGATCGTCGAGCCCGAGGTCCTGATGGACGCCGACAACACGATCGAGACCTGTTATGACGTTACGCTGCGGACGCTTCAGCGGGTCTTCGCCGAGCTCGAGGAGCAGCGGGTCGCCCTCGAGGGCATGCTGCTGAAGCCGAACATGGTCATCTCCGGCAAGCAGTGCGACGTGCAGGCGGACGCGGCGAAGATCGCCGAGCTGACGCTCAAGTGCTTCCGGGAGGCCGTGCCGGCCGCGATGCCCGGGATCGTCTTCCTCTCCGGCGGCCAGTCGGACGAGGAGGCGACCGAGAACCTGAACGCGATCAACTCGCACGGTGCGCAGCCGTGGGTGCTTTCGTTCTCGTACGGCCGCGCACTCCAGGCCCCCGCGCTGAAGGCGTGGGTGGGCAAGGCGGAGAACGTCGAGGCGGCACAGGCGGTGCTCGCCCACCGGGCCCGCTGCAACAGCGCCGCCGTCGGCGGGCGCTACACGGCCGAGCTGGAGGAACTGGCCCCCGCGACGTAGGGACTACAATCTGGCCCAAATGCGGGCGTAGCTCAGTTGGTAGAGCATCAGCTTCCCAAGCTGAGGGTCGTGGGTTCGAGCCCCATCGCCCGCTTTCGAGAAAGCCTTGCTAGGCCCGGGCCCCCGCTGCTCTGGGAACGGACCCACACCAGCACGCGGTACCGTCAGCGTCGTGCGTCCCTCCGTTTATCTGTCGGCTTTCAGGCGATCGCTCCGCCGTGCGTTCAAGGAGGACGACGTCACAGACGCGGCGGCGGCGGTCACCTACTACGCGTTCCTCGCGATCCCGTCGCTCCTGCTCGTGACCGTCGGGTTCTTCGGCCTCTTCGCCGGCCCGGGCACGGTGGCGTCGCTCGTGCGGCGGCTGTCGTCCGTCGTCCCGGGGGAGGCGATCGCCCTCCTCGAGGACAGCCTGACGCGCGTGACCGAGAACCGCGGCGGCGACGCGGTGATGGTGGCCGTCGGCTTGGCGGTAGCCGCCTGGACTGCAAGCGGGGCGATGGGCGCGGTGATGCGTGCGCTGAACAGGGTCTACGGTCGCAGGGAGACACGCGGCTTTGTCGAGCAGCGCGCGACCGGGATCGCCATCGTGAGCCTCGCGGTCGTCGCGTTCGCTCTCGCCTTCGCCCTGCTCGTCCTCGGCCCGCACCTCTCCCGGTGGGTCGGCGAGGCGCTCGGCCTCGAGGAGGTCGTTGGATGGGTCTGGTGGCTGGGCCAGTGGCCGATTCTCCTCGGCGGGCTCCTGCTCGCGTTCGCCGGGATCTACTGGCTGGGCCCGAGTCGTGAGCGACGGCGCTTCCGCTGGCTGACTCCCGGCGCCGTGCTGGCAGTCGCGCTCTGGCTGGCGGCTTCGGCGGCGTTCGCCGTGTATCTCAGCATGTTCGGGTCGTATAACAAGGCCTGGGGATCGCTCGCGGCCGTGATCGTGATGCTCACGTGGATCTGGCTCTCGTCGCTCGCGCTCCTCCTCGGCGCCGAGTTGAACGCCGAGCTCGAAGGCACGCGCGAACATCCGCTCGCGTGAGCTGGAGCCACGAGCAGCTCCGCCCCAGGGCAGCTAGCGGCGACTGCCGTCGGGGTGGAGCAGCAGCGCCCGTCTGACCGGGGTGGCGACTCCGAGCAGCCGATCGAGTAGGGCGCGGAACAGGTCGGGCGCCATCGCAGCGGACTCGTCGGCGGGGCCGCGGGGCCGGTAGGCGTTCTGCGCGTCTTGCCAGTACGACCAGACGACCGTGGAGGCGAATCGTTCGCAGCCGTAGGCGGCATGGGGGAGGTTCGCGATCTCGGTGCGACACCATACGCGGCCGCCGAGCGCCTCGTTGAGGATCGACCTGGCCTCGTCGCCGAGGAGGAAGTAGTCGATCTGGTGGGCGTACTCGTCCTGGACAACGCTCCAGGAGAAGGCGCCGCTCGAGAGAAGCCGCGCGTCGAGCCAGATCTCGCCGGGCCGGGACTGGGCCGGCACGCCGCGGCGAATGTTGATCTGGACCTCGCGGGGGATGAGCCCCCAGTCGAAGGTGCTGGCTTCGAGCGCGAGCCGAACCTGCGTACGCTGCTCCTTCGTGCCGCCGCTGATCGTGTAGCGGCCGCCGCCGGCGAAGCTGTCGGCGGCGAGGGCGAGGGCGAGGCTCAGCGCGGCCAGAAGGAGGGCGGCGGCGCGGACCCGCCCCCTGCTGGCGGCAAGGGCGCGATCCACGACCCCGAGATCGGCCTGCCGGCGCGTGCCGGTGATCCCTCGAATGAGGAATCAAAGGGGAAACTGCCTGCAAAGGGGCCGTTTCGGCTCAGGCGCGCCACGCGGCGGCGAGCCTGTCCCGCGTCTCGAGCAGGTGCTCCGGCAGAACCTTGACGTCGGCGAGCACGGGCATGAAGTTCGTATCGCCGCTCCAGCGCGGGACGACGTGTCCGTGGACGTGGTCGACGATGCCCGCTCCGGCGGCGCGACCCAGGTTCCAGCCGAGATTGAAGCCCTGCGGGGCGAACGCGCGGCTGAGCGCCGCCATCCCCTGGACCGCGAGGCCGTGCATCTCGAGCGCCTCCGCGTCGGAGAGGCCGCCGTATTCGTCCTCGTGACGCGCCGGGGCAATCAGCAGGTGGCCCGACGCGTACGGGAACTTGTTCACGAGCACGAGGGCGACGCGGCTGCGGTGGACGACGAGGCTCGGCTCGACCTCGCCCGCGGCCTCGGCGCAGAAGACGCAGCCCCGCTCCTCGTCGGCCTGCATCACGTAGTCGAGGCGCCACGGCGCCCACAGCGGCCTGGTCACGCCTTGCTTCTACCAGAGCCGTGGGCCGGCCGCGGCGGCTGCGGGCCTGCCGTGCCCGCAGAGCTCACCGGCGCGGCGCTAACTTTCGGCACGTTCCGGCCGAAGACACGGCTGATGAAGAGCGAGCTCACGACCTGCGTGGTGGCCGACGACCACCCGGCGATCCTGCAGACGATCTGCGGGCACCTGGAGCGTGGCGGCATCCAGATCGTCGGCCGCGCCCGCAGCGGCGACGAGGCCGTGGTGCTCATCGAGGCTCGGCTGCCGACGATCGCGGTCCTGGATGCCCACATGCCCGGGCTCTCCGGCACCGCCGCGATCCGGCACCTGGCCCGCTCGACGCCTCAGTGCGCGACGATCCTCTACACCGCCTACGACGATCCGGCGCTGCTGATGGAGGCCCTCGACGCCGGTGCGCGCGGCTACGTGCTCAAGGATGCGCCGCTCGACACGTTGCCTCACATCGTCGAGACCGTCGCGGCAGGCGGGACCTACATCGACCCATCGCTCGCGCACATCGTCATCGAGCGCATGCCCGACGGGAAGTCGGCGCTGACCCGGCGCGAGCGGGACGTCTTGCGCATGCTCGCCGACGGGAGCACGAACGAGTCCATCGGCAAGGCGCTCTTCATCTCGCCCGACACGGCCCGGACGCAGCTCGCCACTGCGATGGCGAAGCTCGGTGCCTCGACGAGGACGCAGGCGGTCGCTCTGGCCCTTCGCAAGGGCCTGATCTCCTGAGACGCGAGCCCGGCCCGCGCTGCACACGCTCCCCTCAGATCTAAGCGCGCGTTCACCCGATCGAGGGACGCCGCGGGACAGCGGAGGCGCGATCCTTGAAGCGGATGTCTGCGGCAACCCTTAGCCCCCGCCTGCTCGTCGGCGCAGCTGCCGCCGCGTACGGAGTCGTCACGGTGGCCTTTATCTTCTACGAGCGGGCGGGCCTCGGTATCGCCCATTTCTACTACGTCGCGATCGCCCTGACGGCCCTGGCGCTGGGTGCTTTCGCGGGCGCCCTCGGTGGCCTGCTCGCCACCTGCCTCTACACGGCGGGCGTGTTCGCGAACTCGGCGCTGCCCGTGAGCGATCTGCTCAAGATCTCGACCCCGATCCGCTTCGTCACCTTCGTGGGTATGGGCGCGCTCATCGGCTGGTTCGCCGGCTCGCACCGCGTTCTCGTCGCGGAGATGCGCGTCCTCGCTGCGAGAGACCTCCTGACGGGACTGCCGAACACGCGGGCCTTCGAGATCGTGATCAACCGGCGCCTTGCCTCGCGCGAGCCCTTCGCCCTCCTCGTCAGCGACGTTCAGGACCTGAAGACGATCAACCAGGAGCGCGGCACCGCCGCGGGCGACGACGCGCTGCGCGCGGTAGCGCACCTGCTCGCGCGCGCCGTCGGCGCTGCCGACGATATCGCCCGGATCGGCGGCGGCGAGTTTGCCGTGCTCGCGTCGTGCCCGTCGCTCGGCGAGGCGGGCCAGCTCGCCGCGCGGCTCGAGCGGCTGCTCGTGTCGCAGGGCTGCGCGGTCACGTTCGGGTGGTCGCACCACCCGCAGGAGGGTGACAACGCCCTCTCGCTCTTCCGTGCGGCCGACGAGCGGCTCTACGCGCGCAAGGTGCTTCGCGGCAGAGGCTCGGGCCTCGCCGCGCCTAGAGCCAGCGTTTATAGCTGAAGAAGCCGACCATGCCGGCAAGCGCGACGACGAGCGCGGCGAGGATCGCCCAGAACGCCACGTGCGAGCCCTCGCCCGGGAAGATGACATTCATCCCGAAGAGCCCCGTGATGACCGTCAGCGGCAGCATCGTCACGCTCGCCAGCGTCAGCAGCCGCAGCACGTCGTTCTGCTGGTGCGAGATCACCGACTCGTTCGTATCCTCGAGCGCCTCGACGACCTCCTTGTAGTTGTCGAGCAGGTCCCAGATCCGCTCGGCGGCGTCCACGATGTCGTCGAAGTAGAGGTCGAGCTCCTCGGGCAGGAACTGCTCGACGCCGCGCTCGAGCAGGCGCAGAGTCGGCCGCTCCGGCTTGATGATCTTGCGGTAGGAGATGATCTCCTGCTTGACGTTCGAGAGGTCGCGCACGACCTCCCGTGAGCGGCCCTCGAACATGTCGTCCTCGATCGAGTCGAGCTTGTGCCCGATCTTGTCGAGGATGGGGAAGCAGTAGTCGAAGAGGTCGTCGAGGACCTCGTAGAGCAGGCGCCCCGACCCCTTGGCGAAGAGCTGGGCGCGCAGCGCCTCATCCTCCTCGCAGCGGCGGAAGAGCCGGGTGACGGGCAGCAGCTCGACGTTCGGCAGGGTGACGAGATAGTCCGCGCTCAGGAAGACGTCCAGCTCAGCGGCGTTCAGGCGCTGGACGGTCTTGTCGTAGACCGGAAAGTGGAGGACGGCGAAGAAGTAGCGCTCGTCCGGGTACTCGTCCACCTTCGGCCGCTGGCGCTTGGAGAGAACGTCCTCGACATCGAGCGCGTGCCAGCCGAAGCGCCCCTGGAGATCGGCGACGATCGTGGCGTCGGGGCGCTCGACGTGAACCCAGGTCAGGCCGCTCGCGGTGAGCTCGTGGAGCTCAGACGGGCGTGCGACGACCTCGCGGGCGCTGCCGCGTCGGGAACTCCGCCGGATGCGGGGCAGGTTGGGCATTCGTACTGAGGGGGTCGTCAATCGTCGGCGGCATGCGCGTCAGTCTACCCCGCATCCGGATCTCTTCTCCTACGGCTGCACGAGCTTCATGCAGACCGCGTAGGCGGTGAGCTGCTCGCTCGGGCCGGTGTGCGCCCGCACGGTCCAGCGGTTGTTGGACCCGTAGCTTTGGACGACGAGGGGGCCGCTGAAGTCCGGCAGGGCACGGTACCCGCCGCCGGTGAGCTCCTCGTCAAAGGCGCACTCGGGTCTGAGGCTCACGATGGCGACCGCGGTGCGGGGCGGATGCTGCCAGTCCTCCTGCACGATTCGCGTCCGGATCCGCGGGAGCGGGAGATCGGCGAGCGGGTCGAAGCAGACCGGCGTCCCGTCCGCGTCGGCCCCGCGCATCGCCCGGCCGGTGGGGCACCTGACGACGATGCGCCGCTGGAGCGAGGTGGTGGGGTCGAAGCAGACCGGCGTTCCGTCGGCGTCGACGCCGCGCATCGCCGAGCCGATGGCGCACCTGCCGGCGATGCGCTGCTGGAACGTCGAAGTATCTACGTCACCGCCCGCGATGTCCGCACCGCAGGCCCAGCCCATCGTCGAGAGGCCGGTGAAGACCCACTTGGCGACCTTGCCCGGCAGGCAGCCCTGCGGCAGCCGATAGTTCTCGCGCAGGCCCAGGGACAGGCTCCCGTCCGCCACCGAGGCCTCGACGCCGTTCGTTCCGGTCGCGCCGGAGACGAACGCCGAGGCCGGCCGCCCGCCGAGCGCGTCGGCATCGGCCGCGCGCAGGGCGAACGGCGTCGCCGAGAGCTGCTGGCGCGGCCGTAGCTCCGGCTCGCCGGCGATCTGCACGCCGAGGTGGAGCGGCGCCGTGTCGAACACGTCGCCGAAGGCGGTGCCGCTGCCGAGCAGCGCATTGAAGACGCCGCGGTCGGTCGTGATCGTCTGAGTCTCCTGCCAGAGCGCGCTCCCGCCGGTCGCGCCGGAGTAGAGGCGGAACGTGACCGTCCGCGCGCCGTTCGGCACGGGGTTTCCCTTGACGTCCGTGAGGAACCCCTGGTAGGCGACGGTGGTCGGGACCGGGGATCCCTGTGCCGCGCGTCCGACCTTCGACGCGGCGCCCCAGGCGACGCCGAGGGCGGCGATGCTCAGTACTGCAGCGAGAGCGGCGAGGACGACGATCGAGAGCCTTTGCACGGTGTTCCCTCCTACGGAGACGTTGACGGCACGTATGCGAAGCCTGAGTGCAGAACGTGGCGGGCGTTGCGCGACGTGGCCGCGACCGGCTGCCCGAGCGAGCCGATGAGCACGACGCGGCGGGACGAGCCGCCGCCCCCGCCGAGGATGGCGCCGGTGAGCCGCGAGAGCGTCTCGGTCGCGCCGGAGGCGCCCGCCACGCAGTAGACGAAGCCCCCCATCCCGAGCGAGCCCACGAGCTCGAGGCGGCCGGTCGAGCCGGCCGAGCCGGAGGCGCCGACCGCCGAGCAGGCCAGCGCGAGCGTCGGCTCGGGCTCGGGCGGGGGTGGAGGCGGCGGGGCTGGAGG
>CAYGLV010000064.1:0-13192 GCA_964351025.1 uncultured Gaiellales bacterium
CGCTCGTGTGCCCGGCCCCGCCGAGCGCCGGTGCCGACGTCGCGAGCGCGGTGGCGAGCCTCGAGCGGTCGCCGCCCGCGGCCGCGAGAACCGGCGAGGCGGCAATGGCCGCCGAGGCCGCGGCGCTCGCCGCCGCCCCGCGCTGTGACCAGGTCTGCTCGATCGCGGGCGCCGCCTTCGGCTTCACGATCGCATCCTTGACCGCTGGAGTCACGGTCACGGCGGCACCCGTGGCCGCGGTCACCGCAACGGCGACGGCGGTCGCCTTGACAGCGGCAGTGCCGCCGAGGATCGCCTTGGCCGCCCCGACGAGCGCTGAAAGGTCGAAGCCGTGGAGCACGCGCTTCAGACGGCTCTTCTTCGCGGCATTTCCCTCGGGCTCGGTCAGGCCCGCTGCGAGGGAGCGGCGCGCGCGGAAGATGAGTGTCTCGATGGCCGCCTGGGAGAGCTCCATCTCCTCGGCGATCTCCTTGTACGAGAGCCCCTGCCACTCGCGCAGGAGGATGGCGCGGCGCTGCTGCAAAGGCATGGCCGCGAGCGCGTCCTCGATCCCGATCAGCTCGTCGCGGCGATCGCTCGGGCCCGGAACGATCTCCTCGATCAGCTCGAAGTCGGCCGGGCTCTCGATCTTCTCCCGGCGCCACGTCGAGCGGCGGCGCGACAGGCAGACGTTCTCGGCGATCTTGAACAGCCAGGCAGTCTCGGTCTGCGGAACGACGCCCTTGCGGAGCGCGCGAAACGCGTTCATGAACACGATCTGCGTCGCGTCCTCGGCGTCCTCCCGCGAGCCGAGCTGGTGCAGGCAGTAGCTGTAGATCCGGCGCGAGTGGCTCTCGTAGAGCGCATGCGCAGCGGCCGCCTCGTGCGCGGCGGGTCTCTCGACGCTAGATGCACGGCCGATGGACGGAACTGCAGCCAACTCATTACCCCATGGTTAGGACAACCTGCTGCGTCCCGCCCGGACGCCAGAGCCGAAGTGTGAGCGACCTTCGGCGCCAGCGCAAGGGCTTTGCAAAGAATCTTTACATTATTTGCAAATGATGCTACCGCGCTGCGGGGAACTCCTGCCGGAGCTGAACGAAGAGCGCTTCGAGCGCAAGCTGCGGATTGAGGTTGAACTCCTCGAGGGCGCGCCAGGAGGCCCGCACGGCCTCGGCCGCGCGCCCCGCACCCTCGGACCGCTCGGCAGAGGAGTCCGCGCGCAGCTCCTCGAGCCGGTCAGCATGGACGACGGCGCTCTCCGCTCCGGCCGCGACGACGACGAGGTCTCGGTACCAGGCCGCGAGCTCCTCGAGCGAGGCGAGCAGCTCCTCGCGCTCGGCCCCGCGCTGAGCGCGCTTCAGGCGCTGCTCGAGCTCTCGTTGCGTCAGGTCCTGCCCCTCGAGGGAACGCTCCTCGTCGTCCCTCGCTTGCACGCCACGGGCGTCGGCGGCGGCGAGCAAGGCGGCAGACGCGTCTCCCGGCTCGAACTCCGGGTCGAGGTATGGGCCGCGAGCGACGGCGAGCAGAGCCGTCCTGTGCTCGGCCGCGCTCGCGTCGAGCAGCCTGCGCGCGCGATCGAGGCGACCGGCGGCAACGCGAGCGAGCGCGTTCACGTGCGCCGGCGCAAGCCCGGGCGCTTCGGCGGCGATCCACTCCCGGACAGCCTTCCCGGACAGCCGGCGGAACGGGACGAGCTGGCAGCGCGAGCGGATCGTGAGCGGCAGCGGCCCGAGGTCGTCGGCGACGAGCAGGATCACGGCATACGACGGGGGCTCCTCGAGGTCCTTGAGCAGTGCGTCGGCCGCGTCCTCGTTCAGGAGGTGCGCGTCCAGGATCAGGTAGACGCGGCGGTCGGCCTCGAAGGGACGCATGTGCAGGTCGCGCCGCAGCTCGCGGATCTCGTCGATGCGAATCATCTCGCCCAGCGCCTCGAGCACGTACAGGTCGGGGTGTGCCCGCTCGTTGACGCGCCTCGGGTCGCCGAGGAGCGCGCCCGCGAGCGCGAACGCAGCCTGGCGCTTGCCCGTTCCCCCCGGTCCGTGCAGCAGGTAGGCGTGCGCCGGCCCGTCGGCGAGCGCCGCCGCGAGGAGGCGTCTTGCCTCGAGCTGCTCAGGAACCGCGTCGAAGCTCTGCATGCAGCTCGGAGTAGATGCGGTCGGCCAGCTCGCCGGGCGGCGAGAGGCCGTCGAGCGTGACGATCCGGGAGGGGTAGCTCGCGGCCAGCTCCCGGTAGCCGTCCTCCACGCGCCGCCGGAACGCGGCGCCCTCGCGCTCGAGCCGGTCGGGGCTCGCACCGACGCGCTCGGCCGACTCGTCCGGGCCGAGAGAGAGCACGAAGGTTCGATCGGGCAGCAGCCCGCGTATCCCCGGCAGGTTCAGCTCGAGCACGCGCTCGACGCCGAGCCCGCGCGCGACTCCCTGGTAGGCGAGCGAGGAGTCGACGTAGCGGTCGCAGAGGACGTCGGCGCCGCGCTCGAGCGCCGGTGCGATGACTTCCTCGACGAGCTCGGCGCGCGCGGCGGCGTAAAGCGCGGCCTCGGCCCAGGCTGTCATGTGCGGCCCGTGGAGGAGGAGCGCGCGAATCCCCTCCCCCAGCTCCGTTCCCCCCGGCTCGCGCACGGCGACCACCTCGCGGCCCTCCGCCTCGAGCCGCGCCCGCAGGCGCTCGACCTGGGTCGTCTTGCCCGAGCCGTCGAGTCCTTCAAAGGTCACGAACATCTGAGCCGTAGGATACGAGCCCATGCGCGCCGTCGTCACCGGAGGAGCCGGATTCATCGGCTCGCACGTCGTGGAGGCCCTCCTCGCCCGTGGCGACGAGGTGCACGTCGTGGACGACCTCTCCTCGGGCAAGCGCGAGAACGTGCCCGCTGCGGCAACGCTGCACGAGCTCGACGTGCGCGAGCCGCTCGAGCGGCTGTTCGACGAGGTGCGCCCAGAGAGCGTCTTCCACCTCGCCGCCCAGGCAGACGTGCGCGTGTCGGTCGAGCGGCCCGACTTCGATGCCGGAGTGAACGTGATCGGCACGATCCGCGTGCTCGAGGGAGCGCGCCGGAGCGACGCCCGCATCGTTTTCGCGTCGACCGGCGGCGCGATCTACGGGGAATGCGCCCGTCCCGCGCGGGAGGAAGACCCGCGGCTGCCGCTCGCGCCGTACGGAACCTCGAAGCTCGCCGGAGAGGAGTACCTGGCCACCTACAACCGCCTGTACGGCACCGGTCACGTCGCGCTGCGCCTGGGCAACGTCTTCGGGCCGCGCCAGGATCCGCACGGCGAGGCCGGCGTCGTCGCCATCTTCCTGCGCCGGCTCGCACGCGGGGAGACGTGCCGGATCTTCGGCGACGGCGAGCAGACGCGCGACTACGTCTTCGTCGGCGATGTCGTGCGCGCGGGCCTGGCCGCGACCGAGCGGGACGGCGGCGTGTTCAACATCGGCACGGCCACGGAGACGTCCGTCGTGGACCTCTACGCGGCCTGTCTCGATGTTGCAGGCTCGACGAGCCCGGCCGAGTTCGCGCCGGCGCGCCACGGCGAGCTGCAACGGAGCGTGCTCGACGCCTCACTGGCGGCGCGCGAGCTCGGCTGGAGGCCGGAGACGACACTCGCCGACGGCCTCCGTACGACGTGGGAGTGGATTCGGAAGGAGTAGCACCGCGCCGCGTCGAATCACCGAGGCGCCGTGGATCATCCCGTCTCTGCTCCCGATGCTCTCGTCCGCCCGTGGCGGACGGCGACGCTCGTCGCGAGCGCGCTGGCTGCAGTCGAGCTCGTCATTCTCATGGTCGTCGGCGTGACGTTGCTCGCGAAGCCGGTCGCCAACGAGGTGCGCCAGGCCGCCGAGGCGAGAGTCTTCGCGCCGATCAAGCCTGCGCCGGCAAGGCCGACCCCGCAGCCGGCGAAGGTCGGGGCGCCGAGCCTGACGCGGGCCGAAACCTCCGTTCTCATCCTCAACGGCGGCGGCCGCACCGGAGCCGCGGCGGCACAGGCCGCGAGCCTCGAGGCGCGCGGCTACACGATCGGCGCCGTCGGCAACGCCCCACGCTCGGACTACACGCGGAGCCTCGTCATGTTCCGCAAGGGCTTCGCGGCCGAGGGTGCGCGGCTGGCGAAGGACGCGCAGATCAAGATCGTCGGGCCGCTCGACGGCCTGCGCGCGCCGGACCTCAAGGGCACGCACGTCGTGCTCGTCATCGGCTCCTGATCAGCTAACAGTCGCCGCCGTTGACGTAGTCTCGCGCGATGTCGAGCGGTCCGTTCTTGATCCACCGCCGGCCGGAAGGATCGAGCGTGTACGAGCGGTTGAGGTGGACGTAGCCGGCGCAGAAATCGTTCAGAACCGTGACCTCGAAGACGCCGAGCTCGTACCAGGTATCCGGGTTGAGCGGCTGCAGGCGGACGGCATCGGCGTACGCCTCCCGCGCTGAGCGCTCGTCGTCGCCCCGCTCGTATGCCCGCGCCCGCGTGAAGAGAGGTCTGAGCGAGAAGGGGTCGAGTGAGCGCGCGCGGCCGGCGAGCGAGAGAGCCTGTGCCGGATCGCCGCGGTCGAGCGCGCGCAGGGCCGCCCCGACGTCCCGAGCCGCGAGGCGCGGCGCGGCGAGCGACCACAGGACGGCGAGGCAGACCGCGACCGCGGCGAGCGCCGCGAGCGGCGAGCGGCGGAGCGTCCGCGACGGTCGCCCGGCGGCGGCGAGAGTGCCGAGGACGAAGAGCGCCGGGGCGGTGACTGCGAGGAAGTCCAGGTCGTAGTCGGCAAGCGCGTGCACGAGGTAGGCGGCGGGCGCTACGACGAGCGCCGTGGCGGCGGCCCGCTCGCCACCGTCGAGCCGCCGGAGCGCGCCGCGTGCGACAGCCGCGCCTGCGAGCGCGAACCCGAGGCCGAGCGCGAGGCCGACGAGCCCCGTGTCGGCGAGGAGCTGAAGGGCGAGGTTGTGCGGCTGGGTGACGTTCAGACCATCGGTGCGGTAGCGCTTGCGCGCCACCTCGAAGGTGCCTGCTCCGGCGCCCGTGAGGGGGTCGGCCCGGTAGACGTGCCAGGCCTCCTGCCACCACTGCCAGCGGTTGTTCGACTCGAGGCTCGTGAGCCGCCCGGGGCCCTGGGAGACCTGCGCTCCGCCACTGAACTGGTCAGCGGCCCACGTGACCGGGTTGCCGACCGACACGGTGAGCCCCACGAGCGCGGCGGCGGCGGCCAGAACGGCGGCCAGAGCAAGCCCACGGCCGAGGAGCCGCCTTGCGGCGTCGGGCAGCGGCCGGCGCAGCAGTGGGTGGGCGAGCGCGGCGGCAGCAGCAGCGCCGGCGAGCGCGAGCAGCCCGAACCAGGCGCCGTCGGCCGCACGCGCCGCGTGGGGCTGCAGGTCGTCCACGAGCGCCGGCCGCGTGAAGGCCCAGCCGGCGACGGCCGCGGCCGGCACGATCCCTGCCAGCGCGGCGAGCGCACCCTCGACGCGCCCGCGCGCGAGAAGAAGCCACAGCGCCAGCGCGGCGACCCCGGCGACCACGCCTGTTCGCGACGCCGTCAGGAGCACGGCGAGGGTCGCCGCGTAGACCAGGACGACGCCACCGGCCCGCACCGGACGCAGGTGGTCGCGGCGGACTGCCGCCCAGAGGCCGAGCGGCAGGGCGAAGTCGGCGAGCAGCGCGAGCCCGTTCCAGTAGCCGACGGGGCTGCGCAGCCGAGCCGCCCGTGCGCCGTCCGGGAAGAGCGCGGGGATCGCCTTGCCGGCGAGCGACCACGCAAGGGCCGCGCCGAGCAGGACGGCGAGCCCCGCCGCAGCGAATCGCAGAGCCCGGGGCCCGCGCGAGCCTGCGGCGAGGCCGAGCCCGAGGAAGCAGGCGGCCGCGAGCGACTTGTTGAAGAAATCCCAGGACCGGTCCGGCGCGACCGACCAGAGCACGGACAGTCCCTCCCACAGCACGAGCGCGCCGAGCGAGCCGAGGAGCACGAGTCCCGAGCGGCCCAGCGTAGGCGCCGGCTCCCGGCCGAGCAGCGCGACGACGAGTCCGGCAGCGAGCGTAAGGCCCGCCGCCCCGCCGAGCCAGAGCACGGAGCCCCGGCCCGAGCCGCCGCCGAAGAAGACCGCCCCCGCGAGCAGCGCCCCTAACGCAAGAGCGAGCCCGGCCCCAGCCCGCGGCAAGCGCGCCGCGCGATCGAGGGCCGTCCGCATCGCGGGCCACGCTAGCACAGCCCCCGGCGGCGTCCTTGCCGCCGCGGCGGCTCCTCACAAAGCGCTTACACGAGCCTCACCGCGGGCACATTCCCCTCTGGAAGACTGGTCCGGCTAGGCTGCCTCCTACGTGGGTGCCCGCCCCGCCGTTACACCGTGACCGTCGCCACCGCTCTCACCCGCCGCCTCCTGCACACGACCGCGTTGACGCTCGTCGCAGCGGCCGCACTCCTCTTCGTCGCCTCGCCTGCTACCGCAGCGACCTCGTGCGGCAAGCAGGTGATCAACGACTGGTACGGGGACGGGCGTGTGGACAAGATCTACCCGCTGCACTGCTACGAGGACGCGATCGACGCCCTGCCGGTGGACCTCAACGACTACTCGAGCGCAAAAGAGGACATCGAGCGCGCGCTCCAGTTCGCGGTCCGCAACCAGCCCGACCCGGGCCGGCCGGCGCCACCCGGCGACGAGACCGGCTCCGGCACGAGCGCCGGCACCAGCACGACGCCCGGCACCGGCGGTCCGCTGAACGAGGCAGTCGACAGTATCGGCCCCTCGAACGCCGACTCGGTGCCGATCCCGCTGCTCGTGCTCGGCGGTCTCGCGCTGCTTTTGCTCGCCGCCGGCGCCGCGGGCTACCTCCGCCGGCGCCTGCAGGCCCGCCGTGAGGGCCCGCCGCCCGCGTAGGGCCATCCCGGCGCGGTAGAATGCCCCGCGCGGGTCGCTTTTTGCGCAACGAGCAGGATTTTTCTCGGAGGCACCTGTCCGTCCGATCCACTCCCTATCCTGGCCGGTCCGCTCTCCAAGCGCACGGCGCCTGGCGGGTTGGAACAGGTAGGTGAAACACCGGGCTAGGGAGGGAACGATGGCGACCGCGAAGGACGCTCCACAGACAGCAGTCGAGACAGCGGAAGAGGTGCTGAACGTCGTCGTGGACGAGGCGGCGACCGTCGCCCCGCGCCGCTACTTCACGATTCCCGGGCGCGACCCGTTCGACGAGATCGAATGGGAGATCCGCGACGCCCTCATTCCCGGCAAGGGCGGGCCGGCGTTCGAGCAGAAGAACGTCGAGTTCCCACGCTTCTGGTCACAGACGGCGACGAACATCGTCGCCCAGAAGTATTTCCGGGGCCGTATGGCCTCGCCGGAGCGCGAGCACTCGGTCAAGCAGATGGTCGGCCGTATCGTCGCCACGACCGGCGCGTGGGGCCGCGACGGCGGTTACTTCGCCACCGAGGAGGAGGCCGAGACCTTCGAGGCCGAGCTGAAGGCGATCCTCGTCAACCAGTACGCCTCCTTCAACTCCCCGGTCTGGTTCAACGTCGGCTTCGAGGAGCGCCCGCAGTGCAGCGCCTGCTTCATCCTCTCGATCGAGGATTCCATGGAGTCGATCCTCGACTGGATCCGGCGCGAGGGCGTCATCTTCCGCGGCGGCTCCGGGTCGGGCGTCAACCTCTCCCGGCTGCGCTCCTCGAAGGAGCAGCTCTCGAAGGGCGGCTACGCCTCCGGCCCGGTCTCGTTCATGCGCGGCGCCGACGCCTCCGCCGGCACGATCAAGTCCGGCGGCAAGACGCGGCGCGCGGCCAAGATGGTGATCCTCGACGTCGATCATCCCGACATCGAGGAGTTCATCTGGTGCAAGGCCAAGGAGGAGCGGAAGGCGCGCGTCCTCGAGCAGGCGGGCTACGACATGTCGCTCGACTCGCCGGACTGGGCCTCGATCCAGTACCAGAACGCGAACAACTCGGTCCGCGTCACCGACTCCTTCATGGAGGCGGTCGTGGAAGGCAAGGAGTGGAGCCTGACAGCGCGCACCGACGGGACGGTCGTCCAGACCCTGGACGCGCGCGCCCTGCTCAACCAGCTTGCCGAGGCCGCCTGGCAATGCGCCGATCCCGGGGTCCAGTACGACACGATCATCAACAGCTGGCACACGACCCCCAACTCGGGCCGGATCAACGCCTCCAACCCGTGCTCGGAGTACATGCACCTCGACAACTCGGCGTGCAACCTCGCCTCGCTCAACCTGATGAAGTTCCGGCGCGAGGACGGCGAGCTCGACGTGGACGCCTTCGAGCACGCGGTTGACGTCGTCCTTCTCGCGCAGGAGATCCTCGTCGGCTACTCGTCGTATCCGACGCCCGAGATCGAGGCGAACGCAAAGGCCTACCGCCAGCTCGGGCTCGGCTACGCGAACCTCGGAGCGCTGCTGATGGCGCGCGGGCTCCCCTACGACTCCGACGAGGGGCGCGCCTACGCGGCCGCGATCACCGCGCTCATGACCGGGCGGGCCTATCGCAAGTCGGCCGAGATCGCCCACCGCATGGGCCCGTTCGCCGGCTACCGCCCGAACGCGGCGGCGATGACCGGCGTGATCGCCAAGCACCGCGCCGCAGTCGGCAACATCGACCACACCGAGGTCGTGCCCGAGGACCTGCTCGCCGCCGCGCGGCGCGCGTGGGACGACGCGCTCGATCTCGGCGAGCTGCACGGCTTCCGCAACGCGCAGGCCACGGTGCTCGCGCCCACGGGAACGATCAGCTTCATGATGGACTGCGACACGACCGGCGTGGAGCCGGACTTCTCGCTCGTCAAGTCGAAGCGGCTCGTCGGCGGCGGGGAGATCACGATCGTCAACAAGACGGTGCCGATGGCGCTCGAGAAGCTGGGCTGTGCGCCGAGCGAGATCGGGGAGATCGTCGCCTACATCGACGAGCGGAACACGATCGTCGGCGCGCCGTACGTCAAGACCGAGCACTACCCGGTCTTCGACTGCGCGATCGGCGACCGCGCGATCCACTACATGGGGCACGTGAAGATGATGGGCGCCGTCCAGCCGTTCATCAGCGGGGCCATCTCGAAGACCGTGAATCTGCCCGAGACCGCGACGGTGGACGAGGTCGGCCAGCTGATCGTCGAGTCGTGGCAACTGGGCGTGAAGGCGATCGCGATCTACCGCGACAACTGCAAGGTCGCCCAGCCGCTCTCCGGCAAGGCCGACGGCTCGGCCGCCCTGCTTCCCCCGGCCGCCCTCGTCGCAGCCCCGAAGCGGCGCCGGGTGCCGGAGGACCGCACGGAGGTTGGACGCAAGTTCCGCGTCGGCGAGTACGAGGGCTACATCCACGTCGGCCTCTTCGACGACGGCACGCCCGGCGACATCTTCGTCCAGATCGCCAAGGAGGGCACGACGCTCGCCGGGCTGATGAACTCGCTGATGATCTCCGTCTCGCTCGGCCTCCAGTACGGCGTGCCGCTCGAGGTCTATGTCTCGAAGTTCAGCCACATGCGCTTCGAGCCGTCGGGGCTGACGAACGACGCCGACATCCGTGTCGCGAAGTCGCTCGTGGACTACATCTTCCGCTGGATGGGGAAGAAGTTCCTCACCGCCGACCAGCAGGAGGAGGCCGGCATCCTGACTCCCGACGTGAAGGCGCGCCTGGCGCAGGCCTACGCCGCGCTCGAGGGCGGCGGCGGCGATCCTGCGGCCTATGAGGCCCCGCCGACAGGTCAAACCGCGCTCTTCAACACGTTCGAGGACGCGGTCGAGTGCGCCCGCTGCGGCGGCCGCATGATCAGGACGGGCAGCTGCTACACGTGCCGCGACTGCGGCACGAACACCGGCTGCAGCTAGCCGACGCGGTCGTCTGGACACACGAAGCGCCCCGCCACCCGTGGGGCGCTTCGTCTTCCGGCAGCACGAGCCTAGAATCGACCGATGCGGGACGACGACGTTCGGAGCTCGTGCTTCGCCTCTCTCGATGTCCTCTGCGCACAGTGGGGACCCGACATTCCGTGGGTTGCGCTCAAAGACGGCTTCAACTTCCGCGGCAAGCACATCCCGTTCATGAACAGGGCGTACGGCATCTACCGCGCCGCTGGAGCACAGCGTGGAAAGGCGGCGCTCTCACTGCACAGCGCATATCGCCAGTTGCGTTACCAAGACGAAGGGACATCTGACGGCGTTCTGTACCGGTACCAGGATGGGCCGATCGACAACCACTTCAACACGTGGCTGCGGACGGCGAACCTACTCGATGTGCCACTCGTCTACTTCATGGGAACCCGCCCGAACTGGTACCGGCCCGAGTACCCGGTCTATGTGGAGGAGGATCACCCCGATCAGCGGACAGTGCTCCTCACGTTCGGGAAGATGCGCGGCCCCTACGACGAGCGCGAACCGGTGCACATCGACGACGTGAACGAGCGCCGATATGTCGTCCGGCAGGTCAAGCAGCGTGTACATCAGGCGCAATTTCGAGGAGCCGTGCTTCCTGCCTACAGTGACTCCTGCGCCATCTGCAGGCTAAAGGAGATCCGGCTGCTCGATGCCGCCCACATCGTCGGCGACACGGAGGAAGGTGGCGAGCCCGTTGTGCGCAACGGCCTCAGCCTCTGTTCCATCCACCACCGCGCCTTCGACGAGAACCTCGTCGGCATCTCTCCCGACTACACCGTCCACGTCGCGCGGAAGCTGCGCGAGGACGAGGACGGGCCGATGCTCGAGCTGCTCAAGGGCTTCCACGCCCAGCCGATAGTGCTCCCTGCCCGGCGCGCGTGGCAGCCGGACAGAGAACGGCTCGCGCTCCGCTTCGAGCGCTTCGCCGCGAGCGCCTAGCGCTGGGGCCCGCCGTCGCGGGCGGCCCCCAGCGCCTGGCTCCCTACGGCCGCGCGAGGCGAACCTGAACGAGCCTGCGCGTCGAGACGCCACCGGTCACGCTGTCGCCGGCCTTGCGCGCGCGCACGAAGACCACGAGCGCGCCGCCGTTCCTCAGCGGCAGAGCCGCCTTCGGAAGCAGCTGGATGACGGCATAGCCGTCGGTGCCGGTGGCCACCTCGGGAGCGCCGTTGACGTAGTTGTAGGGCAGCCCGACCGCGTAGACGAGCGCGTTGCGAACGACCCGGCCCTTCGTGTCGGTGACGCGGAAACGGGCCGTGATCGCCGCCCGCGAGCGAACGGGGCTCGGCGAGAACTTCACCTCGGAGATGATCAGGCGCTCCGGTAGCGAAACGCTCGTCACCGGAATCGAGGTCTTCCCGCTCGGCAGCACGATCGCGCCTGCCGGGCCGGTCGTGATCACTCCGGTGAGAGCGGACGTCGCGGTCTGCGAGCCGGCGGCGTTCGACACCTTGACCGACAGCTGCAAACGAGCCCCGACGTCGGCGCTCGTGACCGTGTAGTTGAGGCCCGTGGCGCCGACGATGGCCACGCAGTTCGCCCCCGCCGCATTGCAGCGGTTCCAGCCGTAGGTGTAGGTGACCGGCTGGTTTCCGGTCCAGCCGCCCGTCGCCCCCTTCAGGGAGACGCTGAGCGCAGCGCTCGCCGCGTTCGTGATCGTGGGCTTGGCGGTGTTCGCCGGTGCACCGACGATCGACGCCACGAGCCCGGTCAGGTTCGACGAGACGCTTGTCGCCCCGACGACGTTCGTTGCCGTTACGACCGCCCGGAGCCGCAGGCCGGCATCGGCCGCGACAACCGTGTACGACGACGCGATCGCGCCGGCGATGTTCGTGCAGCTCGCGCCCGTCACCGTGCACCTCTGCCACTGGTACGTGTACGTGATCGGAGTTGCCCCGCTCCACGTCCCGTTGTCGACCGTGATGGCTTGGCCGACCTGGTAGGTGCCGTGGGGGTTCGGCTGGACGGTCGCGCCCGGCGCGGCGCCCGGGGGGCCGACAACCGCGCTTGGCCCCGAGGTCGCAGCTGCGACCCCGAACGCGTTGGTGGCCGTGACCACCGAGCGCAGCGTCCCGCCGACATCGGCGACGACGAGCAGGTACGTCTGGTTCGTGGCGCCCGCGATGTTGCCGCAGGTACCGCCGGCCGCGTCGCAGCGCTGCCACTGGTACGCGAACGTGATCGGCGTGTCCCCGCTCCAGCTGCCGCTCGAGGACGTGAGCGTCTGCCCCTGCAGCGCGCTGCCGCTGAGCGCCGGCACGGCGGTGTTCGCCGGCGGCACCGCAGCTGCGGCGGTCGGCGCCGCCCTGCCCGCGCCTGCAAGCGTCGCGAGCAATGCAACGGCGAGCAGCGCGGACACCCCCAGGAGGGTTCTCCGGCCGCGTGAGCGGCTTCGTCCGGTGTGGTCGTGTTTGCGCATGCAATCTCCTCCGTATGCGTGGGATTCGGGCCGGCGTGGCTCCTGGCGCCGTGTGGACGCAGAGCGGAATGCGAGCCCGTGGTGAAGAACGCGGCGAAGGTCGCCAACGCGTGGCGACGGCAAGACCGCGTCCCTCAAGTATTGCGGCGGCGCAGCCGCTCGGCCCAAACGCGTACGAAATCTTTACGACTCGCTATACCCGTGCTCATGGCCGCGGAGGGCCTGCAACGCCTGCCACGTGAACCGCAGGATCGGCCTAGTGGCGCCCGCGGCGCCGCTTGCCGATACGCAGGCCGCCCGGCTCCGCCGGGTGGTACACCTCGCGCTCGTCGGCATGGAACATCGTCACGACGCCGTTCGTCTCGAGGATCGCGGTCTGCACGGAGCCGAGGTCGGTGAAGCCCTGGCGTCGCGCGAGGGCCCGCAGCTCGGGTAGCGAGATGCTCGCCCGCCGAAGCTGCCGCGCCACGGGCTTCCCGTCCGAGATGAGCAGACTCGGCTCGCCCTCCAGCAGCCGCTTGACCCTCTCCCAGCGGTAGGCCGCGCGGTTGAGCGCCTCGTTGACCGCGAAGAGCGTGACCGCGCCGACCGCGGCGCCGGTGAAGGAGTTGTCCGCGCCGATGATCGCGTTCTGCACCGTGTTGGCGATCAGGAGCAGGACGATCAGGTCGAGCGTGTTCGACTGCCCCAGCTCGCGCTTGCCGACGACGCGCAGGGCAACGACGAGGAACCCGTAGACGAGCACGGCACGCAGCACCCGCTCCCAGACGTCCACCGGCAGGCTGAAGATGTCGTGCCACACACCCCTCGGGTGCGACAGCGAGCCTGCGATTCCTGCGTTCTGGGCGCCGTCTCCGGCGCCCAGAACGAGGTCAGTCCTACGGCCAGGTCGGGCCGGTGCCGCCGAGCGCGGCGAGCAGCGCGCCGGCCGCGGCGAGCAGCGAGAGCACGAGA
>CAYGLV010000065.1:0-13057 GCA_964351025.1 uncultured Gaiellales bacterium
CAAGCCACCGAACCAGGCCGCGCTCACGCCGGCCTTGACATAGGAGCATCGCATGGACGAGCGTCTACTCGGAGAGAGCGGCATCGCCGTGTCGCGGATCGTCCTCGGCTGCGGCAACTTCGGCGGCATCGGCTCCGCCCCCGCCTTCTTCGGGCAGGGCGAGACGAAGGAATCGGCGTTCCAGCTGATGGACGCCGCGTGGGAGGCCGGGATCACGACCTTCGACACGGCGGACGCCTACGGCGGCGGGCGCAGTGAGTCCTGGATCGGCGAGTGGCTACGTGCGAAGGGCCCGGACGTGCGCGACCGGATCGTCCTCTCGACCAAGACCTTCAACCCGATGGAGGAGGGCGCAGACAGCGGGCTCTCACGCCGACGGATCCTGCGCCAGCTCGACTCGAGCCTCGAACGGCTCGGCGTGGAGCGCGTTGCCCTGTACCTCACGCACGAGCCAGACCCCGGCACGCCGCTCGAGGAGACGCTCCAGACGCTGGACGAGCTCGTCCAGGCCGGCAAGGTCGGCGCCGTCGGCGCCTCAAACGTCACGGGCGAGCAGCTTGCCGAGGCCCTCGAGCTGTCGGAGCTCGAGGGACTCGCCCCGTACCAGTGGGTGCAGAACTCCTACTCGCTGCTCGACCGGGCGGTCGAGGAGGACGTGTTCCCGGTCTGCCGCGAGCGCGGGCTCGGCTTCACGCCCTTCAGCCCGCTCTGCGGCGGCTGGCTGACCGGCAAGTACCGGCGCGACGAAGAGCCCCCCACCGGCTCACGCATGACGCTGCGGCCCGGCCCCTACGATCACCTCCGCCGCGCGGAGGTCTTCGACGCGCTGGAGGCGCTCGAGACCGAGGCCCACGAGCGCGGAACGACCACCGCCACGCTTGCGCTTGCGTGGCTGCTCGGGCAGACCCAGGTGACTGCGATCGTGGTCGGGCCGAGACGGCCGGAGCACCTCGAGCCGGCGCTCGCGGCCCTCCAGCTCGACCTCTCCCACGCCGACCGTGACAGGATCGGAGCTCTCTTCCCGTGACCGTCCTCATCCTCTCCGAGCGCGACGTGCGCGAGCACCTGCCGCTGCGCGACTGCATCGAGGCCATGGCAGGCGTGCTCGCAGCGCTCGCGCGCGACGAGCTGTCGATGCCGCTGCGCTTCGTGATGCGCTCGCCGGCCACGTCCGCGCTGATGGGCTTCATGCCGGCCCACCGGGGCGGGCCGGAGCCGACCTTCTCGCTGAAGGAGATCGTCGTCGCCCCCGCCAACTCGGCGAAGGGTCTCGACGCGCACCAGGGCGCCGTCCTCCTCCACGACGGCGAAACGGGCGAGCTCAGAGCGATCCTGAACGCCTCGCCTGTGACCGAGATCCGCACGGCCGCCGTCTCGGCGGTCGCAACACGGGCGCTGGCTCGGCCCGGCGCGGGCATCGTGGCGATCCTCGGCGCGGGCGTCCAGGCCCGCTCGCACGTCGAGGCGATGCGCTGCGTGCTGGACGACCCCGAGATCCGGATCTGGAGCCGCACCGTCGAGCACGCCCGAGCGCTCGCCAGCGCGACGGGGGCCACCGCGTGCACGACCGCACAGGAGGCACTCGCGGGTGCCGAGGTCGTCTGCACGACGACGAGCTCCAACGAGCCGCTGCTGCGCCGCGAGTGGCTCGCCCCAGGGGCGCACGTGAACGCGGTCGGCTCCAGCATCCCGTCGACGCGGGAGCTCGACACCGCCACGGTTGTCGCCTCCTCGCTCTTTGTGGACCGGCGCGAGTCGACCCTCAACGAGGCCGGCGACTACCTCTTCCCCGCGCGCGAGGGCGCCATCGGGCCGGAGCACATCCTCGCCGAGCTCGGGGAGGTGCTCGCCGGCATGCACCCGGGCCGTATCGCAGCGACTGAGCTGACCGTCTTCAAGTCGGTCGGGCTCGCCGTCGAGGACCTCGCCGCGGCCGAGCTCGCCGTCGGTCGCGCACGCGCCGCAGGGGCCGGGACGGAGGTGGACTTCTGATCCCGCTCGCTGAGATCGAGCGCGCTCGCGCAGTGATCCGGGGAGCGTTCATGCGCACGCCGCTTGTCCGGCTCGACGTTCCGGAGGCCCCCGCCGAGATCTGGCTCAAGCTCGAGTGCCTGCAGCCGATCGGCTCCTTCAAGATCCGGGGCGCCGTCAACGCGATCCGCCAAGCGTCGCCCGAGGAGCTTGCCCGCGGAGTCGTGACGACGAGCGCCGGCAACATGGCCCAGGGGGTCGCGTGGGCGGCGCGCGAGGCCGGCGTGCCGGCGACGATCGTCGTACCCGACCACGCGCCCGAGGGGAAACTCGCGGCGGTCGTTCGACTCGGGGGTCGGATCGTCAAGGTCCCGTACGAGAAGTGGTGGGAGGTGATGGAAGCGGGGCACTACGAGGGTGCCGACGGGCTCTTCGTCCACCCGGTTCAGAACGACCTCGTGATGGCGGGCAACGGCACGATCGGGCTCGAGCTGCTCGAGGACCTCGCGACCTTCGATTCGGTGCTGATCCCCTACGGCGGCGGCGGCCTCACGACCGGTATCGCGAGCGCGCTGCGGGCACTCGCGCCCGAGGTGCGCGTCTACGCCGTCGAGCCGGAGACCGGCGCCCCGGTCGCGGCCACGCTCGCCGCCGGCGGCGAGCCGACTCCTGTCGAATACCGCGCCTCGTTCGTGGACGGCGCCGGCAGCAGGAGCGTGCTGCCGCGGATGTGGGAGCTCGTCGGGCCTCTGCTCGCGGGCAGCCACGTGGTCTCGATCGCCGAGGCGGCCGCCGCGGTCCGAGTGCTCGCCGAGCGGACGCGCGTGATCGCCGAGGGGGCAGGCGCCCTGGCCGTCGCGGCGGCGCTCTCCGGGCGCGCCGGCTCGGGCCGCATCGTCTGCATCGTCTCCGGCGGCAACATCGACGCCTCCCGTCTCGCGGCGATCTTCGCCGGCCGCACCCCGGAGTAGGCGCAGCGGCTACACGGCGACGCTTCGGGGAGCGGAGTCGTACGCCTCCAGCTCGTCCTTCAGCTTCCGCCGAATCCCGGTGAGGATCTGGGAGACGCGAGACTCGCTGACGCCGAGCAAGCGGCCAACGTCGGCGCCCTGCAGCTCGTGCACGTGGACGAACGCCAGCACGCTGCGCTCGCACTCGCTCAGCTTCGCGACCGCAGAGGACAAGATCTTGCCCCGCTCGGATGAGAGCGTTGCGTGCTCCGGCTCGTCCGCTCCGGACAGCGAGCCGATTGTGTCGCCGAGCTCGGTCGAAGACGGGTCGTCGGAGCCCGAGCGGACCGGCGCGCTCAGCGAGGCGAGCTCGGCGCGATCGACGTCTGCAAGCCCCGTGCGCAGCGCGGACACATCCACTTGCAGCGCACGCGCAAGGTCGGTCTCGGTCGGCGCCGCGCCGTTCCTGGCGGCCCACTCGTCGCGGGCCTGCTCCGCGCGCCGCCCGAAGCGCCGCACCGAGCGCGAGGCCCAGTCCTGGCGACGCAGCTCGTCGGCGATCGCGCCGACGACCCGAGTCCAGGCGTACTGCTCGAAGGTCGCTCCCTTGGCCGGATCGAAGCGATCCACGGCCTCCATCAAGGCGACGATCCCGCAGGAGGCGAGATCCTCGAGCTCGCAGTGCGAGGGGAGCTCGCGCGCCTTGCGCCCGGCGACGTAGCGCACCATCGGCGCGTAGGCCAGCACGAGACGGTCGCGGGCGCGCTCGTCGCGTCCGTCGTGCCAGCGACGCCAGAGCGCTTCCGCCTCGGACGGGGCGAGACGCCGGTCGGCGGTGGGGGCTGACTGCATCGAGAGTCCTCCGCAGGGGGTGTTCGAGAACGTGCTCCCTGAGGTATCGGTGCGGGGCCCTGCGTTTGGCCATGCTCGATTCAGGCAGACGCCGCTACCCGATCCGGGGAGAGCGGCCTCGTCCGGATGGTGAGAGCGGCTGGGACAGGCCGATCAACAGGAGCCTCAGCAGCTCTGCTGGATTCCCGCCCGTGCGAGCTTCGCCCACTCCCAAGCGATCTCGTACGGCAGCCGCCACATGCGCGGTGGGGAGCCAACCATGGCCAGCCGGCCGTCGTAGCAGCGACGGATCAACAACCCTGCACGGACCAGGTGGAAGCGCGAGCTGACCACGACGAGCGAGTCCCAGCCCTGCGCCCGCGCGAGCCGGCCGATCAGCCGCGCCTCGCCGCGCGTCGACTCGTCGCCTGCGACGGGACAGAGCACACGGATGTCCCGACGGTCGCAGAGCCCGAGCGAGCGCCAGCGCGGGTCGCGACCCTGGGAGACGACGAGCACCGGCGCGACGCCTCGCTCCACGAGCTCGATCCCGACCGGAAGCCTTCCCTTGCCGCCGAAGAGAACGACGACGGCATCGGGGCGAACGATCGCGTCGTCGGCGCGCAGGACGAAGAGCGCCAGGCTCGTGGCGACGAGCCCAACGACGAGCCCGGCGAAGATGAGTCGTCGCACGGCGTCAGCCTAGGCGCTGACGACTATCCTGGCGCCAATGGACTTCGAGACCCGCGCGATCCACGAGGGCCAGGAGCCCGACCCGGCCACCGGCGCCGTCACGACGCCCATCTACCAGACCTCGACGTACGCGCAAGAGGCGGTCGGCGTCCACAAGGGCTACGACTACTCGCGCGTCGCCAACCCCACACGGACCGCGCTCGAGCTCTGCCTCGCCTCGCTCGAGAGCGCCGAGCACGGGCTCGCCTTCTCCTCGGGGCTCGGCGCGACGACGACGATCATGCACCTCGTCAACCCCGGCGAGCGCATCGTCTGTGTCAACGACCTCTACGGCGGTGCCTACCGCATGTTCTCGAAGGTCTACGAGCCGAAGGGGTACGCCTTCACCTACCTCACGGCTCAGGAGATCAGCGAGAACCTCGCCGCGCACCTCGACGAGCGGACGCGGCTCGTCTGGCTCGAGACGCCGACGAACCCGCTGCTGAACGTGGTGGACGTCCAGGCCGCAGCGGCGGCCGCCCACGCCGCAGGCGCGATCGTCGTCGTGGACAACACCTTCGCCACGCCGTACCTCCAGCGGCCGCTCGAGCTGGGCGCCGACATCGTCGTCCACTCGACCACGAAGTACCTCGGTGGCCACTCCGACGTCGTCGGCGGCTTCGCCGGGACGAGCGACCCCGCTCTGGCCGAGCGCCTGCGCTTCCTCCAGAAGTCGCTCGGCGCGGTCCCCGGCCCGTTCGACGCGTGGCTCGTCTTGCGCGGGATCAAGACTCTGGCCGTGCGGATGCGCCAGCACTGCGAGAACGCACGCGCGGTCGCCGCTTTCCTCGAGGGCCACCCGCGCGTCGAGCAGGTGTTCTACCCCGGTCTGCCGGGCCACCCCGGGCACGACATCGCGGCCCGGCAGATGCACGACTTCGGCGGCATGGTGTCGTTCCTCGCAGAGAGCGAGGGCGAGGCGACCGCACTCGTCGCGCGAACGCGGATCTGGACGCTCGCGGAGAGCCTCGGCGGCGTCGAGAGCCTGATCGAGGTGCCCGCCGCGATGACGCACGCATCCACCGCGGACGCGCCGTTCGCACCGCCGCGCAACCTCGTGCGGCTGTCGGTCGGGATCGAGTCGGCCGCTGACCTGGTCTCTGACCTCGAGTCGGCTCTCGACGGCTCCACAGCCCGGGCATGACGGTCCTCGAGCCGATCGACCTGCTCCACCAGGTGGAGCGCATCGTCGGCGCCTACCTGCTGGAGACCGAGGACGGGCTTGCGCTCTTCGACTGCGGCCCGTCGTCCTGTCTGCCGCGTCTGAAGGAGGGGCTGCGCGAGCGAGGCGTCTCGGTGACCGACCTCCGCCATCTGCTGCTCTCGCACATCCATCTCGACCACGCCGGCGCCGCCGGCCTGCTCGTGCGCGAGCATCCCGGGCTCCAGGTGCACGTCTCGGAGGTCGGGGCACCCCACCTCGTCGACCCGTCGAAGCTCGAAGCGAGCGCGCGACGCCTGTACGGCGACGCGTTCGACCCACTCTGGGGCGAGCTGGCACCGGTGCCGGCCGGAAACGTCCACGTGACCGGCGAGAGGGTTGTCGGCCTCGACTGCTTCGCAAGCCCGGGCCACGCCTGGCACCACGTCTGCTACCTGCACCCGGACGGGACGCTCTACGCCGGAGACGCGGTAGGGGTCCGCGTGGCGCCGGGCACATTCGTCCTGCCGCCGTGCCCGCCCCCGGAGGTGGACGTCGAAGCGTGGGACCGGACGATCGTCGAGATCCGCCGGCGCGCGCCCGCGCGGCTCGCACTCGTCCATTTCGGCGTGTTCGAGGACGTCGAGAGCCACCTCGAGCGGTTCTCCGAGCGGCTGCACGCGTGGTCCGGGCGGATCGAGAGCGGCGTAGCGGAGCCGGAGTTCCTCGCCGCCGCCCGGCGCGACGTCGAGGAGTCCGGCGACGATGCCGCCTACTACGACCGCGCGGCACCCTTCTGGCACTGCTACCTCGGGCTCGAGCGCTACTGGCGCAAGCGGCGCGAGACGGCCGCGACCTAGCGCCCTGCTTGACAGCCGACCGGCTTCGCGCATCGGAATGTCCGACACGGCGTTACCTGGCGTCCGCGTGCTCTACGCCGGGCTCTCGCGGCGGACGATGCGGGCGCCGCTCGACTGGGCGAGCGCCTTGATCACGATCTCGTCGACATTCACGTGGAGGGGGCGCGTGAGAGCGAACACGACGCAGTCGGCGACGTCGTCGGGTGTCAACGGATCGAGGCCCGCGTACACCGCCTTTGCCTGCTCGGCGTCCCCCTTGAAACGGACGAGCGAGAACTCCGTCTCGACGAGCCCCGCGTCGACGGTCGTGACGCGGATCGGGCGGCCGAGCAGATCCTCGCGCAGCGCATACGTGAAGCCACGCTCGGCGAACTTGGCGGCGATGTACGACGCGCCACTCGGGTACGCCTGCCGGCCCGCAACGGAGCCCATGTTGACGATGTGCCCGCCGTCGCGAATGTGCGGCAGGCAGAGCCGCGTCATCCGCAGCAGGCCGCTCACGTTCGTCTCGATCACCGTGCGCTCGTCCTCCTCGGCCGACTCCCAGATCGGCACGCGACCGAGCGCGAGACCCGCGTTGTTGAACAGGATGTCCACGCCGCCGCCGAGCCGCGCGACCGCCTCCGCGACAAAAGTTGCGCAGCTCTCGGGATCGGTCACGTCGAGCGGGAGCGCGATCTCCGTCTCCAGCCGCTCGACCCGGCGTGCGCCGCCCGCAACGAGGGCGCCCGCCTCGGCGAGCTTGCGCGCGGTCGCGGCCCCGATGCCCGAAGAGGCGCCGGTGACGATCGCTGTCCTGCCCACGAGGCTCATCGAGCCAGCGTAACGAGTCCCGGCCGGTGCTCGACCTGCAACGTGGTGTGATCGAGGCCGAAGCGCTCGCGGAGGAGCGCGTCCAGCTCGAGCCGGATCCGATGGCAATCCGCACCGGCCTCCACCAGCACGTGCGCCGAGAGCGCGGGGAAGCCCGAGGTGATCGTCCAGATGTGGAGATCGTGTACCTCCACCACGCCCGCGTGAGCGGCCAGCGCCGCGCCGACCTCCTCCGCACTCATCCCGTCCGGCGTCGCCTCGAGCAGGATCGCAACGGACTCCCGCAGCACCACGACCGAGCTGCCGAGCACGAGCACTCCGATCCCGAGCGACACCAGCGCATCGGCCCGCTCCCAGCCCGTCGCGAGCACGACGACTGCGGCCGCAATCACCCCGAACGAGGAGAGGAGATCGGCGAGCACGTGCCTCAGGGCGGCGCGCACGTTGAGGCTGTCGCTGCCCGCGCGGTGGAGCACCCTCGCCGCCGCGACGTTGACCGCGAGCCCTGCGAGCCCGATCGCGAGCACCCAGCCGCCGCGCACCTCAGGGGGGTCGGAGAGCCTCCGGCCGGCCTCGACGAAGATCCAGATCGCGAGAGCGACAAGGCCGGCACCGTTGGCGAGCGCGGCGAGGACCTCGGCGCGGCGCCAGCCGAACGAGCGTTGCGGCGACGACGGGCGGCCCGCGAGCCAGACGGCCCCAAGCGCCAGTGCCAGAGCGCCCGCGTCGGTGACCATGTGACCGGCGTCCGCGATGAGCGCGAGCGAGCCCGCGGCGATCCCGCCGACGACCTCCACGCCGGCGAAGGCGAGCACGAGCGAGAGCGCGCCGCCGAGCGCCCGCCGGTCGGTGTCAAGCCTGCGCCCGTGCTCGTGCGCGTGCACCGCGCCCCGTCTAGGAGAGTTCGATGCGCTCGAGCGTGACGGGCGTGAGCGGCATGTCGCGGCCGTCACGCTCGACGAGCGAGATGCGGTCGACGACGTCCAGCCCACTCGTGACGCGCCCGAACACGGTGTGCTTACCGTCGAGCCAGGGGGTCGCCTCGGCCGTCACGATGAAGAACTGGCTGCCGTTCGTGTTCGGGCCCGCGTTCGCCATCGCGAGCGCGCCCCGCGTGACCAGATGCGCGTTGAACTCGTCCTCGAACTTGTAGCCTGGGCCGCCCGTGCCGGTGCCCTGAGGGCAGCCGCCCTGGATCATGAAGTCGGGGATCACGCGATGGAAGATCAGCCCGTCGTAGAAGCCCTCCCCGACGAGCTTCGTGAAGTTCTCGACCGTCTTCGGCGCCTCGCCCGGATAGAGCTCGAGCTCGATCGCACCTTCGCTGGTGTGAAGCGTCGCGTGTGTCATGCAGGCACCGTAGCCGACCGGGCTACTCGTCGCGCCGCCTCCAGCCGCTCCGGCACGGTGGGGTGGGTGAAGAGCCAGAGATAGAGCGGCCGCGGCGGCGCAGGATCGGCGAGATTCACCTTCGAGAGCAGCGCGAATGCCGACTCGAAGGCGGCGAGGTCGCCCACCTGCTCGAGCGCGAACCGGTCGCACTCGTACTCCCAGTGCCGCGAAAGAGCCGACTGGAAGGGCGCCGCGGCGAGGCCGGCCACGGTCGCGAGCAGCAGCAGGAAGGGAGCGATGCGAGGATCGCCGGGTCCGGACGCTCCCAGCGCGGCGAGCAGCCCGTCCCAGTGCACCAGCCCCCAGAGCGCGACGGCGAGCCCCGCCGCTCCGGACATCGCCAGCACTGTCTCCTGGGCAACGTGGCGATAGCGGCGGTGGCCGAGCTCGTGCGCCACGACGATCTCGAGCTCGTGGAGGGTCGCGCGCTCGACCAGCGTGTCGAAGAGGACAACACGGCGGGTCGAGCCAAGGCCGGAAACGTACGCGTTCACCTTGCGCGTGCGCCGGCTGGCGTCGGCGACGAGGACGTCGCGCACCGGAACTCCGGCACGCGACGCGAAGGTGCGCAGCGCCTCGGCCAGCTCCGTGTCGGCGAGAGGGTGGAAGCGGTTGAAGATCGGCTCGAGCAGGACCGGCGCGACGAACGAAAGCCCGACGACGAGGAGCGCGGCGCCCGGAGCAGCGAGCGCGAGCCAGGCCGAGGGCGCCGCGTGCACCGTCGCGGTGAGGCCTAGCACGGACCCGGCCGCCAGCGTCCCGCCGACGACGAGTGTCTTCAGCCGGTCGCCCGCGAATCCGGCCACGGTCTGGGTCGAGAGGCCGAACCGCCGCTCGTGCGCGACATCCCGCCAGAGCGCAACAGGCAGCCGCACGAGCGCCGAGAGGCCGACGGCGAGGAACGCCAGGAGGGGCGCCGCCGCCCACCAGGGCAACGCGTCGACGGTGCGGTAGAGCCCGTCCCCCGCCGCCGAGAACGCGAGCAGCGAGAGCGCTGCAACACCGAGCGCGATGTCGGCGACGAGCGCGCGATACCGCGGCCGGTGATAGCTCCGTGCATCCTGAATCGGTTCGCTCACAGTCAGTTCCCCACCGCCTAAACTTATCGGCGCGACGGCCGATCCCTCCAGGGGCATGCGTCATGGTCGCGACGCGGAGCCTGAAGAACTGGCCCCAGAGCGAGCCGGATCGCTTGCAGGGCGAGTCCTTCTACACTCAGCATGTGCCCACGCTGATCAGCACCAAGGCCGACGACGTCGCGCTCGCGCTCGAGCAGGCGATCGTCTCGGGTGACATCGCGCCCGGAACCGTGCTGCGGCAGGAGCAGCTGTCGGAGCGCTTTGCGGTCAGCCGGACTCCGATCCGCGAGGCACTTCGCCGCCTCGCCGCGCTCGGGCTCGTCTCCTTCGAGCCGAACCGCGGCGTGCGTGTGCGAACGCTGACGCACAAGGAGCTGCGCGAGGCGTTCCTCGTCCGCGCCGAGCTCGAGAGCCTGGCGACCGAGATCGCAGCCGGCAAGTTCACGCGCGCGGATCTCGAGGAGCTCGAGGCGAAGGAGGACCGTTTTGCCCGGCTGACCGACGAGCTCCGCGGTCGAGCCGCCGCAGACGTCGACCGCGACCGGCTCGTCACCGACTGGGTGCGCGCGAACCACGCGTTTCACGACGTGATCTACCGCGTCGCCGGCATGCCGCTCGTCGAGCGCCTGGCCAAGAGCGCGCGCTTCTCCGGCTCCGCCGCCTGGGCGCCGACCGACGCATCCCAGCTCGACGAGCTCTACCGCGCGAACGAGCGCCAGCACAGGGCGATCATCGAGGCGCTCGCCGCCGGCAGCGCGGCCGGAGCGCGGGCGCTCGCACGCGAGCACGTGCTCTCCTCGGGGAACCTGCTCGAGCGGATCCTGGCGCAGCCCGCGTCGCTCTGAGCCCCGCTTCCGAACGCAGCTAGTTTGGATTCCGGATCCGAAAACGTCGCGAAAGCGGGGTTGCGCCCACCCTGTGGCGCATCTAGGATCCGAATATCTTTAACTTCGGATCCGAAGGAGTACCTGTGAGCGATCAGCACCTGAACGGGAACCGCCCGCCCCCCACGGGCGAGGCCGTCGAGCTCGAGCGCTCGTGGGCCGAGGACGCGCGCTGGCGCGGGATCGAGCGCGACTACACGGCCGAGCAGGTGATCCGGCTCCGCGGTTCCGTGCGGATCGAGCACTCACTCGCACGGCTCGGCGCGGAGCGGCTCTGGAAGCTCCTCCACACCGAGGACTACGTCAACGCGCTCGGTGCGCTCTCCGGCGGCCAGGCCGTGCAGATGGTCAAGGCGGGCCTGAAGGCGATCTATCTCTCCGGCTGGCAGGTCGCGGCCGACGCGAACCTCGCCGGCGCCGTCTACCCCGACCAGAGCCTCTACCCCTCGAACAGCGTGCCCGCCACGGTCCGGCGCCTGAACAACGCGCTCCTGCGCGCCGATCAGATCGAGTGGTCCGAAGGCGTGCACGAGCGGCACTGGCTCGTCCCGATTCTCGCCGACGCCGAAGCCGGCTTCGGCGGCGCGCTCAACTCCTTCGAGCTGATGCGGCAGATGATCGAGGCCGGCGCCGCGGGGGTTCATTACGAGGACCAGCTCGCGGCCGAGAAGAAGTGCGGCCACCTCGGCGGCAAGGTGCTCGTTCCGACCGGCCAGTTCATCCGCACGCTCGGTGCGGCGCGCCTCGCGGCCGACGTCTCGGACGTGCCGACGGTCCTCGTCGCCCGGACCGACGCCGACGCGGCGACGCTGCTCACCTCCGACGTGGACGAGCGCGACGCCGAGTTCGTCACCGGCGAGCGGACGCTCGAGGGCTTCTACCACGTCCGCGCCGGGATCGACGCGGCGATCGCGCGCGGGCTCGCCTACGCGCCGTACGCCGACCTCGTCTGGATGGAGACGTCGAAGCCGACCCTCGAGGAGGCGCGCACGTTCGCGGAGGCGATCCACGCCGAGTTCCCCGGCAAGCTGCTCGCCTACAACTGCTCGCCGTCGTTCAACTGGCGCAAGCACCTCGACGACGACACGATCGCCCGCTTCCAGCGGGAGCTCGGAGCGATGGGCTACAAGTTCCAGTTCATCACTCTGGCCGGCTTCCACGCGCTCAACGCCTCGATGTTCGAGCTCGCGCGCGGCTACGCCGAGGAGGGGATGTCCGCGTATGTCCGGCTCCAGGAGCACGAGTTCGCGCTCGAGGAGCAGGGCTACACGGCAACCCGCCACCAGCGCGAGGTCGGCGCCGGCTGGTTCGACGAGATCGCGCAGGCGATTTCGGGCGGCCAGAGCTCGACGCTCGCCCTCAAGGGCTCGACCGAAGAGGCGCAGTTCGAGGCGGTCTGAGCGGCTGATTCGCCCAAGACGCGCTGACGTCTCCTACGGCCAGACACCGTCTCCCGGGGTCTGGTCCAATCGCCCGTTTTGGACACAATCGGGAGACCAGTAATCCGGGTTTGACGTCTTCCTGTCCGGATACATCTTCAGCGCGTAGTACGTCGCAAGCGCTGCGGCGTCATCCGGCGTGTCGCCGAGCGCGGCTGCGACTCGGGCGATGTTCTGCATGCCCAGGCACTCGGCGCGCGACTCCGTCGCCTGTGTCGTGGCGACGGCGTCGATCGATCGACCCGCGGTGAAGTCGAGCAGATGGATCGACTCGTGGGCGAGGGTCGAAATTGCGAACACGACCTTGCGGTATTCGGCTTCCCCGATTGCGGGAGCGGCCACCGTCGTGCCGGGCTCGGCCGCCGAGTAGCACGGGACGCGGCCGAGCGGCACGGTGGTCGTCGCCGTGCGCTGCTCCCGGCGCGTCCGCCACACCTGCCTGTACACCGTGACGCGGCGCTTCACGTACATCCCGTTGACCTTCACGCGCCTGGTCACCTTGACCGCGACCCGCTTCTTGTAACGCACCGTCACGGTGCGCGACGTCGTGACCGTCCTGGACGCATCGCACTTCGTCGGCTTGGCCTGAGCCTTCGCGAAGCTCCACAGGTACTGGCACGCAATCGGCGCGAGCTTCGTATCAGGTGCGCTACTCACGAACACTCGGCTTTGAATGTAGTACGGCTGCCCCGCGACGTAGCCCCAGACGTTCTCCGGAATCGATCTCTGTGCGCGCAGGATGTCCCAGTCGTTCTGGCCGTTGCAGTAGACGCGGACTTCACGGCCGGCGATCTGGCTCGCGATCTGAGAGCTCAGCACCTCGAGTGGCGACCTGTGGTCCGGGTCGGTCCACGGCAGGTCCGGCGTGTCCGGGATCACACCCGTATCCGCCTGCGCGTCCGTCGCGCCGACGAGCAACGCGGCGAGCACGAGGACGAGAATCGCGACGCGCGAGACGCGGGCGC